>CACZXG010000018.1 GCA_902785055.1 uncultured Lachnospiraceae bacterium | reverse complement strand
AAGCGCGCGTTGAACTGGTTGTGTTCGCCCTTGAGCTTCATGTCAAAGTGCATCGGATCGTCGTAGGAGATCAATGTTTTGGCCGCTTTGGTATCCAGCGGAGGCACATTGTTTCCGACGAAAAGATAGTCGCCGGGCTTTTGGTTAAGCGTAATATTGGCCTTGGCGCGGAAGTATTTATCCATAGTCTGGTAGTAATCCAGATGCTCCTCATAGAGATTGAGGAAGACCGCGATGTGAGGCGATATTGCCGCATGGGCGAGCTGATGGCAGGACATCTCGAAGACAATGATGGTATCGTCTGTGATGGAGCCGTAATAGTCCAGCGCGGGCAGGCCGATATTGCCTACAAGAAGCGCCGGCCGGTCAGTGCACTTCGACAGCACTGTGTAGAGCAAGGAAGAGGTCGTGCTCTTGCCCTTGGTGCCCGTGATACCGATGACCTGTCCGGAAAACTCGCTCAGAAACAGGTCAGTCATGGAAGTAAACTTGTCGCTCAGGTCCCAGGCCACGATGCCGGGGCTCTTGATGATGTAATCGTAGGCGTCCTCGTCGATCTCATCGCGTTTTCCCTGGAAAACCGTGAGTTCTGCGACGTCGCAGTATTTGTTAATGAATTTCTCGGTGGACTTGCCCTCGAGGCCGTAGCCCCAGAGAAGGATTCGCTTGCCTTTTAAGATTTCTGTGATTTTCATATGAGGGATAGCCTCCTGGTTGTGGTTTGTTCAGGATCAGAACTGATCGGTGTAATAATTCCAATAGAAAATTATACCATGGATAGCATAGAAGTGCCAATTGAGTGGAGACGGACGATATTTTGACCGACATCGGCCGCCGGTATGATATTATTACTGTATTGAAGTTCTACGGATGATCAGGCAAAAAACAGTTTTAAGGGAAATTATGGAAGATTTGATCGCATTGGTCGATATAAATGACCGTATAACAGGATATGAAACAAAGGGGGAGGTGCACCGCAGAGGCCTTTTGCACAGGGCTTTCTCCGTATTTATCGTGCGGAACGGCAAGATGCTGATCCAGAGGAGAAATCCCGATAAGTATCATTCCGGAGGCCTCTGGAGCAATACCTGCTGTTCTCACCAGAGAAAAGGGGAAGAACTGCAGGAGTCGGTGCATCGCCGGATGATCGAGGAGATGGGGATCGACTGTGGACTCGAGGAACTGTTCAGCTTCGTTTACCGCACACAGTTCCGCCCGGACCTGATCGAGTACGAGTACGACCATGTCTTTGCGGGCACCTATGACGGCGAAGTAAGGGTGAACCCGGAGGAGGCTTCGGAGATCAAATGGATTCCGCTTGAGGAGCTGGAGGAAGCTCTGGTGAAAACGCCCGAGAAGTTCTCGAGCTGGTTTATCATCAGCGCGCCGGAAGTGATGAAGAAGCTGCGCGGGCGGGAGTCGGCAAAGAAGGATACTCTGGACTACTATAATCGCAATGCGGACATTTTTACCTCGACCACAGTCGATGTGGAGTTCACGGATATTCAGGACTGGTTTCTGAAGTTTCTGGAGCCGGGAGCCCTGATCCTGGACTTTGGCTGCGGATCAGGCAGGGACAGCAGGTATTTTTTGTCAAAGGGATTCAGGGTTGAAGCCTGCGACGGTTCGGAAGAGATGGTGCGCGCCGCTTCAAAGACAGCTGGGATCCCTGTGCGGAAAATGCTCTTTGAGGAACTCGATGAGGTGGAACGATATGACGGGATCTTCGCCTGTGCTTCGATCCTGCATGTGCCATTTGAAGAGCTGCCCGATATTCTGGCAAAGATGGAGAGGGCTCTGAAAGATGATGGCGCCATATACGTCTCATTTAAGTGTGGGACCTTTGAGGGAGAGCGGAACGGGCGCTATTTCACGGATATGACTTTGGAGCGGCTGCAGGAGTGCCTTGAAGCTGCGGCCGGGAAATACGGCGAAAAGGGGCTGCAGGTCGTCGAGAGCCGGGTAACGGGCGATGTGAGGCCCGGACGGGAGAGCGAGAAGTGGCTCAATGCGATCCTGAAAAAGCCTGAGGGGTGAAAAAAAGGGCCCCTGAGCAGGAACTCAGGGACCTGGAAGTGACGATCATTTATTTCTTGCTTTGCGGACATAGTGCGCGATGGCGAAGCTGAGGGCGAACCCTACACTCATGGAGGCCAGTGTCAATGCGCAGTCGAATCCGTTGGTCCTCACCATTTCGCTGTTTTTCTGGTTGATCCCGATCAGCGTATAGAAGAACAGGTCGCCGGGGATCAGGGGTATGATCGCCGGGTAAGTGTAATAAGTGGATGGCTTTTTCTGCATTTTGCCGAGCAGTTCCGCGTAAATGGAGGCCACAAAGGCCGCGGCTGTAGCGTAAACAGGTCTTGCGCAGAGAGGCGTCAGGATCAGCAGGACGATCCTTGTGATCGCGCCTCCAAGGCCGGCAAGCCACAGGTCCCGGGGAAGGATCCTGAATACGACGCCCAGAAAGAAGGACGTTCCAAAAGCCAGAAGGATCAGTATAAACGGATTGGTGACCGTTCTGACCGGATTATTGAGCAGATCCGCCGATGAGAACATGACCATTGACAGGAAAATACCTGTGGCCAGCGCCATCGTCTCCACAGTGACCCGCACTGTCTGCATTCCGCCGCTCAGCTCATTGCCGCACAACATACTTCGCACAGCGTTTGTCAGCGGAATTCCGGGAATCACCAGCATCAGAGCCGTGATGATGACGACGGGCTGTTTATCGGTGATGCCTGCGGAAGACAGCAGGAAAACGGCTGACGTGACGATCCACATTAAGAGGGCTTTAGTCAGCATTTTGTCAACGCCCGGGATCGCGAGCAGTATCAGCAGGTAATGAGCCAAAACAGTGACAGCTGCAACGCAGAGGATTTCCCGGAAACCGCCGCCGAAGAGAAGGCACAGGCAGGACATAGCGCAGATCTGTCCGAGCAGTACGACCGGATCGGGATAGTCCTTCGTGTCGGATGCCTTTTCCAGAAGTGATCCAAGTCTGTCGGGAGAAGGATGCTGTTCTTTAACTCTGTAACTGAGCCGGTTCAGAGACATGAGCCGGGTCAGATTGATGCCGCCGGCGGGGATAGAAGCCTGACGGACAGCGCTGTAACCGCTTCTGTCTCTGGCGGAGACGGAAACGTATGTGGGAAGAAGAAAAATGCTGACATCATCCAGCTCATAGGTGCTGCAGACACGATCGACCGCCAGATTGACGCGCTCGACGTTGGCTCCGCTCATGATCATGCGGCGGCTGAGTTCTACGCAGAAATCCAAGACCATTTCGAATGATCGGGGCTGGTAACGTACAGGTTGGGTGCTTTTTTGACTCATTGCAGGAAATGCCTCACTAAAAAATAATATGGTTATGAGATCTGTTCTCATCATATCATAAAAAGAAATATAAAACTTAAGGAGGGATGAATCATGAATCCAAATATCACGAAGCGCAACGAACTTCTGGCGCAGAAGGTAATCAAAGGACTCGAGTCCCGCGGCATGACAGGTTACTATGCAGCGGATAAAGAGGCAGCACTGAAGCAGGCGCTCGCACTGATCCCTGAGGGGAGTACAGTGACAATGGGCGGAGGCATGAGCGTACACGAAATCGGCCTTGTTAAAGCTCTGGTTGAGGGAAACTATAATTTTATCGACAGAGACGCTGTAGAGGACAAGCGGGCGGCAATGCTGGCTGCCTATGACGCCGATTTCTATCTGATGAGCGCAAATGCGATGACTGAGGACGGGATCCTTGTCAATATCGACGGCAACTCCAACAGAGTTTCTGCACTGGCGCAGGGTCCCCGCAAGGTGATCGTGATCGCGGGCATGAACAAGGTATGTGATGATGTGGACGGCGCGATGAAGAGGGCGAGAAATGTAGCTGCCCCGATCAACGCGCAGAGATTCGGGCTCAATACGCCCTGCGCGAAGACAGGTTCCTGCATGAACTGCAAATCTCCTGACACGATCTGCTGTCAGTTCCTGATCACGCGCTTTTCAAGGCACCCCGGGAGGATCCATGTGATCCTTGTGAACGACAACCTGGGATTCTGAGCCGGCATTAACAAACACAGGGATATCCAGTATAATCATTAACAGATAGTAGTTTTTCACTGTTTTACGACCGATCCGGATGTCGGAGAGAGGAGCTGCAAATGGGTTTGTTTGATAAGAAATATTGCGACTTCTGCGGAGGTAAGATTGGCCTTTTGGGCAACAGGAAACTGGAAGACGGCAACATGTGCAAGGAGTGCGCGTCCAAGCTCTCGCCCTGGTTCAGCGAGAGGCGCCACAGCACGAAGGCGGAGATCGCGGAGCAGCTCGCCTATCGCGAGGAGAACAAGAACGCGGTCAGGAACTTTACGACCACTCGGTCCATCGGCAATTACATGAAGCTTCTGCTGGATGAGAATCATCAGAAGTTTATCGTGACCAGCGCGAGCAACCTGGAAAAAGCCAATCCGGATGTCCTGGATTTCTCCCAGGCAGCCGGATGTTCTCTGGAGATCAAGGAGAGCCGCACTGAGCTCAAGACCAAGGATAAAGAAGGACACTTTATCAGCTATAATCCGCCTCGCTATGAGTATTCCTACAATTTCTTCGCCAGGATCGACGTGAACAGTCCGTATTTTGACGATATCAATTATTCCATCAGCAACGGCTATATCAAGGTCGGCGAGCGGCCGATGACCGGTGTACAGAGCAATTGGCGGGTGAGCTCGAGCTTTATCGGAATTAATAATGAGAATAAGTATTACGAGAACCTGAATCTCGGAAATGAGATCAAGGAAGCGGTCGACTTCATGATGAGAACCGCGAGGGGTGAGGCCGGAGCTGGAACAGCTCCCGCTCAGCCGGCTGCGGAAGAGCCCCAGAGAGGCCCTGTCACCTGTCCTTACTGCGGTGCCACGACTACACCGGACGCAAACGGCTGCTGCGAGTACTGCGGAAGTAAACTCATCTGAATCCGGGAGGGCGCTCAATAAGCAGCCCGGGAGGAACTGTAATGCCTAGGAATATTCGCATCTGCGATATCGGAACAAAGATATTGGAATTCTTTCTGGTCACCAGCACTGCGCTGGTGATCAGTGCTGTTTGGTTCGGACCGATCAGTCACACCTGGAACTTCCTTGCAAATCCCGTCGCATGGCTTTCGGCAGGAATAGCGATCTTTCTGATCGAGTTTGTGCTGTTCTGGATCGGGATCATCCTGGTCTACACGTCTTCTGTACAGCTTGGCGTGAAGAAGCGGATCATAGGCGCGCTCTGCGGCTGGATCCCCTTTGTGAATCTTTTTATGCTGACCGGGATCATCAGGACCTGCAGGCAGGAAGTGGCTGTGGAGCGGAACCTCGCTAAGCGGGACAGGGAGAGAGCGGCGCAGCAGGTCTGTAAGACAAAATATCCGCTCCTTTTAGTACACGGTGTGTTCTTCCGCGATTTTGACCACTTCAACTACTGGGGGCGTATCCCCGCGGAACTTGAGAAAAACGGCGCGACGATCTACTACGGTGAGCACAACAGTGCGGCGGCAGTAAACGACAGCGCGCTGGAGCTGGAAAAGAGGATAAAAGAGATTGTCCAACAGACGGGATGCGGCAAGGTAAACATCATCGCCCACTCCAAAGGGGGACTCGACTCCCGCACAGCGATCGCGACGACCTCTGCAAGGCAGTACGTAGCTTCCCTGACGACTATCAACACACCCCACAGGGGATGCGAATTCGCGGACTATCTGCTTGGCGAGATTCCCCAAAAGCAGCAGGAAATGATCGCGAAGCAGTACAATACAGTCGCCGCTAAACTGGGCGACAAAAATCCGGATTTCCTTGCGGCGGTTTACGACCTCACTTCGGAAAAATGTCGCGAGCGCAACGAAATCATTCACAATGATCCTGATATTTATTATCAGTCTGTCGGATCGGTCATGAATGAGGCGTCGTCGGGGCAGTTTCCTCTCAACTTTACCTATCGTCTGGTCAAGTATTTTGACGGTGAAAATGACGGCCTGGTCGGTATAGATTCCTTTAACTGGGGATCCTCTCTGCAGATGGTCCGCCTGGAGAAAAAGGGCCGCGGGATCTCCCACGGAGATATGATCGACCTCAACAGAGAGAACCTGAAGGGACTGGATATTCGGGAATTCTACGTGCAGCTGGTGAGCGACCTGCGTGAGCGGGGGTTCTGATGCTGCGGACCTAAGGAGTACAATATGACGGATTATGCATTAGTAAAGGCACAGGCGGAGGCTATCATCGAGACAGAGCCGCACTATGTGGCTGCGCTGTCCAATATCTCAGCGCTGATCTATGAATCTCTTGACCGTCTCAACTGGGCGGGATTTTATCTTATGGACAGGGGCAGCCTTCTGGTGGGTCCCTTTCAGGGAAAGACCGCCTGCATACGGATTGAGATTGGAAAGGGCGTATGCGGCACAGCGGTGAAGGAAGAGAAGATCCAGCGGGTGGCAGACGTGCATGCTTTCCCGGGTCACATCGCCTGTGATTCGGCTTCCAATTCTGAGATCGTGCTGCCTGTCCGCAACAGCGGCAGGATAGTCGGAGTGCTGGACATTGACAGCCCTGAGCTGAGCCGGTTCAGCGAAGAAGATGAGAAGGGGCTTGCGGACCTTGTGAATTGCATTGGAGACAAGGTGGATTTTGACGGACTGCGCGGATGAGGAATGACAGTATAGAGAATGTGAATACGAATCGGGAAGCTGTAAATCCGATCACTGAGGGAGTGATCTGGAAGCAGCTTCTTCTGTATTTTGTCCCTCTTTTGGGCGCGTCATTTCTGCAGCTCCTCTACAACACGGCAGATACGATCATCGTGGGCCGTTTCGTCGGCAAAACAGCGCTGACCGCAGTCGGCGGCTCCGCGGGACAGATCTATGCGATGGTGACGGAGTTTATGATCGGCGTGTCGGGAGGCGCGGGAGTGATCCTGTCCCAGGCATATGGCGCCAAAAACGAAAAACTTCTGGACGACGGCCTGCACAATGCGGTCGCTTTGGCGCTAGTGCTGGGAACTGTCTTTATGACGGTCGGACTGATCGTGTCCGGACCTGTTCTCAGGATTGCGGGAGCACCGCCGGAGACCATGAAAGAGTCGGTATTGTACCTGCGGATCGTGCTGTGCGGACTCGTTTCGAACGCGCTCTACAACATGGGCGCGAGCGCGCTGCGGGCCGTGGGTGACTCCAAAAGACCCTTCCGTTTTTTATTGTTCTGCAGTGTGCTGAACATCGCGCTGGATCTTGTATTTGTGGCAGGACTTGGGCATGGGATCGGAGGAGCTGCGCTGGCTACGATCCTGAGCCAGACGCTCAGCGCCCTGCTTGTCCTGCGCACTCTGATCCGGGGGACCGGCCGGGAACTTATGCCGTGCCTGGATCCGCGCAGACTCCGCCTGCAGAGGGATATGTTCCTGAAGATGCTGCGCCTCGGATTACCTTTGGGATTCGAGACACTGATGTACACTTTTTCCTGTGTTGTGCTGACTTCCGCTGTCAATACCTTCGGTACGGACACAGTGGCCGCCTATGCGGGATTTGTCCGAATAGAGTCCTTCTACTGGATGCTTGAAGTGGCTTTGGCGGTGTCCATCACAACTTTTGTGGGGCAGAACTTCGGGGCCGGCAGGATGGACAGGGTGCACAGAGTTGCCCGGGAAGGTGCTGCGCTGATGTATCTGTTTATGGGGACAACAATTGTGATCATGTACACCGGCTGTCCGGTATGGCTGGGACTCTTCACCACAGACGCCGGCGTTATTTCGATCGGCGTCGACATGATGCGGTACCTCCTGCCCTTCTATATTTTGTATGTGCCCAGCGGTGTATTCTTCGCGACGCTTCGGGGAATGGGAGAGTCGCTGCGTCCCACACTGATCACTTTTTTCGGTGTATGCGTCCTGAGGATCCTGTGGGTGGCATTCGTGTTCCCGCGCGCTTCTTCTATGCGGGTCTTGCTGTTCTGCTTCCCTGTCTCCTGGACTATCACATCGGTCACATATGCTTTTTACTATGCCTGGTTTATGAGAAAGAGGGCAAAGTAGAGCGGGCGGAAGGCATAAAACAATTTTTTGATAATTTGCACAAAAATAATCGAAATAATCCTCGGATATTCATAGATCCGTTCATTTTAAAGGGCATATATCTTGTAATTGGCAATTGAGATGATATAATTTATTTTTGTATACAGTTATCCATTGTTGATCATTTATGGAGATGCTGTTTACTTTTAAGCTTAAAACGCTTTAGGAAATTACAACTGTGAAAGGGGAAAATCCATGACTCGGTACATTGTAAAAAGAGTCCTTCTGGCGATCGTCAGTGTATTTATCATCTGCGCGATCACATTCTTTGCCATGAATGCGATTCCCGGAGGACCCTTCAACTCAGAAAAGGCACTTTCGGAAGCAACAAAGCAGGTTCTGGAGCAGCGCTACAACCTGGACAAGCCCGTCCCGGTGCAGTTCGTCCTGTATCTCAAGAATCTCCTGCACGGAGATTTCGGCGTATCGCTCAAGACCGGCCGCGATATTAAGGATACACTTTTTTCCTGTTTCAAGGTGTCCGGACGTCTGGGCCTTACGGCTGCTGTATTGGCAGTTATAGCCGGCATTATACTGGGTTCAATGGCGGCCCTGTTCAGGAACGGGCCGATCGACCGTATCATCGTCTTCTTCACAACGCTGTTTACGGCGATGCCGTCCTTCGTGTTCGCGACATTCCTTATGCTGGTATTCTGCATCAAGCTGAGGTGGCTGCCGGTCTGGGATGCGTCGAGTAAGTCGCTGATCCTGCCGGTTATAGCGCTGGCGGCATATCCGACGGCTTATGTCACACGTCTGACCAAGACTTCTATGCTGGACTCTCTCGGCCAGGACTATATCCGCACCGCGAGGGCCAAGGGTGTTCCGATGGTCAAGGTCATCTTCAAGCACGCACTCAGGAACGCGCTGATCCCCGTCATCACTTATGTAGGACCTATGCTTGCCTATATTTTGACAGGTTCCCTGGTCGTCGAGAATATCTTCACGATCGGCGGTCTGGGCCAGCAGTTCGTTAAATCCATCAACAACCGTGACTATCCCATGATCATGGCAACCACCATCTTCCTGGCAGTCGTAATGGTCATCTGCAACCTTCTGAGCGATATCGCATACAAGGTTGTCGATCCCAGGATCACTTTGGACTAAGGAGGGCAGGTAAGTATGGAAGCAAAGAAAAATCCTTTAAGCATGCAGATCGACCCTGCTCTGTTTGAAGCAGCTACAGATGACGAAAAGCGGCAGGCGGACGTCATGAGCGAATCTACCACCTTTTTCAAGGACGGTATGAGAAAACTCATGAAGAACCCCCTGGCAGTGGGATCCATTATTGTCCTTCTGCTCATCATCATCACGATCACAGTCGCTCCTTTGATCGTTCCTTATTCCTATTCGGAGATCATCAAGGTTAACGGCAGACGTGACAGATCCAACAAGAACCTCGCGGCTTTCGAGTACTCGGAAATGGAACAGAAGTACATTGAAGAAGGCGGAGAGGTGTTCCCCCATATCCTTGGAACGGATTCCCTGGGCCGTGACTACTTTATCCGCGTGGTCTACGGTGCAAGGATCTCCCTGACTGTCGGTCTCTTCGCCAGTATCCTCGTCCTGATCATCGGCGTCATATACGGGTCGATAGCCGGATATACGGGAGGGCGAACGGATCTGATCATGATGCGTATCGTCGATATCATATATTCGCTGCCGGACATGCTGATCATCATTTTGCTGGCAACTGTCCTGCAGCCGATATTGGAAAACACCAACAATCCGATCGTAAACGCGCTCGGCACCAATATGATCTGTATTTTCATCGTATTCGGACTGCTGTACTGGGTCGGCATGGCCAGACTTGTCAGAGGCCAGATCCTTACGATCAAGAATAATGAGTATATCCTTGCGGCAAAATCGATCGGCGCAAAGCCCGCTCATATTATCCGCAAGCACATTATTCCCAACTGTATTTCGGTCATCATCATTACAACAGCCCTGCAGATTCCTTCCGCGATCTTCACGGAGAGCTTTCTGTCATTCATCGGTATGGGCGTTAACGATCCCATGCCTTCCCTGGGATCTCTTGCGAACTCCGCCCGTGAAGGCCTGCAGACTTATCCCATGCAGCTGGTCTACCCTGCGGTCCTGATCGTCCTGATCGTTCTGGCCTTCAACCTTCTCGGCGACGGCCTGCGCGACGCGTTCGATCCCAAGCTCAGAAGCAAATGAGGGTCGACGAGAGTTAACAAGAAGACGCCATTAGTATTGAAAGAGGAAAGCAGGTAAACCATGAGTCAAAATACAGAAAAGCACACACCGCTTCTGCAGGTCATTGACCTTCATACTTCCTTCAAGACCGATAAGGGAGAAGTCAAGGCAGTTAACGGTGTTACCTATACGCTGGAAGAAGGAAAGAGCCTCGGTATCGTAGGCGAGTCCGGTTCCGGCAAATCGGTCTCGGCCTATTCCATCATGCAGATCCTGGACGGAAACGGCCATATCACACAGGGCAAAGTATTGTTCAAGGGTGAGGACATCACCAAATATACTCCCAAGCAGATGGAGGATTTCCGCGGAAGACACTGCGCTATGATCTTCCAGGATCCCATGACCTCCCTCAATCCTGTCTATACGGTGGGAAACCAGATCATGGAAGCCATCACCACACACAACAAGGTGAGTAAAGAAGAGGCCAGAAAGAAAGCGCAGGAGATGCTGGAACTGGTAGGAATAAACGATGCGCCCCGCCGCCTCAAGCAGTATCCCCATGAGCTCTCCGGCGGTATGCGCCAGCGTGTCATGATCGCTATGGCGCTGGTATCCGAACCTTCGATCCTGATCGCCGATGAGCCCACCACAGCTCTGGATGTTACCATTCAGGCGCAGATCCTGGAACTGATGATGGAGCTGCAGAAAAAGCTGGGTATGGCGATCATCATCGTAACCCACGATCTGGGCGTTATCGCGCAGATGTCCGATGAGATCGTAGTTATGTACGGCGGAAGAATCTGCGAGCGCGGAACGGCAGAGGATATTTTCTACAACCCCTGCCATGAATACACGAAGGGACTTCTGCGTTCCATCCCGTCCGTCAGCAATATGAAGAAAAAGCTTGTCCCCATCGCGGGTACGCCCATCAACCTTCTGAACATGCCCAAGGGATGCGCGTTCTGCGCAAGATGCGACAATGCCATGAAGATATGCCTGACACAGGTTCCCGAGGAGGTCAGGATCGACAAGACCCATCTGGCTTCCTGCTGGATCAATATAAGGGACAACAAGTATCTTCATGAAGAGGAAGCGGAGGTGAAAGCATGAGCAGCGAATACTTAGTTGAAGTAAAAGACCTGAAACAGTATTTTCCCATTCGCACCGGCTTTATGAAGACAACGCTCCTCAAGGCTGTTGACGGCGTCAACTTCGGCATAAAGCCCGGTGAGACTCTCGGACTTGTAGGAGAGTCCGGCTGCGGCAAGACGACAGTAGGCCGTACGCTGCTGCGTCTCTATAAGCCCACAGGCGGCGAGATCTATTACGACGGGAACCTGATCACGGATCAGAACATGATCCAGTACCGCCCCAAAATGCAGATGGTCTTTCAGGATCCCTATTCCTCTCTGGATCCCCGTATGACGGTCGAAGAGATCATCGGAGAGCCCCTCGATGTCCACAAGCTCTACTCCAACGCTAAGGAGAGAAGAGAGAAGATCCTGAGTCTTATGGAACTGGTCGGACTCAACGCGGAGCACGCCACAAGATATGTCCACGAGTTCTCCGGCGGACAGAGACAGCGTATCGGTATCGCGAGAGCGCTGGCAGTAGATCCCAGATTCATCGTCTGCGATGAGGCTGTATCCGCGCTGGACGTTTCCATCCAGGCGCAGGTCATCAACATGCTTGAAGAGCTTCAGGAGAAGCTGGGTGTCGCCTACCTCTTTATCGCGCATGACCTTCTGGTCGTCAGGCATATTTCAGACCGTATCGCGGTAATGTATCTGGGAAGAGTAGTGGAGACAGCGGATGCTGATGAACTCTATGACAGCCCGATCCACCCTTACACACAGTCCCTGCTCTCTGCGGTTCCGATCCCGGATCCCAATATCGCCAAGAACTCCAAGAGAATCATACTCGAAGGCGATGTTCCCAGCCCGCTCCGCATGCCTTCAGGATGCGCTTTCCGCACCAGATGCCGCTTCGCGACAGAAAAGTGCGCGCAGGAGTGCCCGCCCCTGACAGACAGAGGAAACGGCCACATGGTCGCGTGCTGGAACAAGTAAATAATCATTCCGGCATCATGAAATTTTATCACTTTAACGCGCACAACCGCGTGTGAAGTAGTATAATCAATACGATGTGTTTTCTGCAGTGTATGAGACCTCCCTTTCAGGCAGAAGGGAATGAATCTGCACAGGCGGAACATGCATAAATAAAAAAGTAACTGGCAGCAGGCCTGATCTGTGATCACGACTGCTGCAAAACAACAAAAGGAGGACGTTATGAAAAAACGCGCATTAGCACTCGTACTTTCTGTTGTTACCGCTCTGTCTCTGCTGACTGCCTGCGGCGGAAGCACCGGCGCATCTACATCGACACAGACACAGGAAGCAACCGAGGAGAAGGAAGGCGAGGCAGCACCTGAGGCAACAGCTGAAGTAGGCGAGCCCGTCGAATCCACCATTTATCCCACCCCTGCAGGCGTTACCTACAAGGCAATCGCTGAGGGCAAGTCCGCTCCCGACTGGTCCGAGTACGAAGCTCTGATCACCGAGATCAAGACAACAACAGACATGGAAAACCGTGTAGCTCTGATGCACAAGGCAGAAGATATCCTGATGGGCACAGCAGCGGTCATCCCGATCTACTACTACAACGATCTGTATCTGCAGAAGACCGACGTAGAAGGCATCTATTCCAACCTGTTTGGATTCAAGTTCTTCCAGTTCGCAACCTGCCCCAGACCCGTTCTGAAGATCAACCTGGCTTCCGAGCCCGCTAAGGTTGACCCCGCCCTGAACTCTTCTGTTGACGGCGCCTGCCTGGCAGTCAACATGTTCGAAGGCCTTTACACCTATGACAAGGACGGAAACCTTCAGCCCGCACTGGCTGAGAACACCGAGATCTCCGAAGACGGCATGACCTACACCTTCACACTTCGTGACGGCCTTAAGTGGTCCGACGGCACAGACCTGACCGCCAAGGATTTCGAGTATGCATGGAAGAGAGCAGCAGCTCCCGAGACAGCAGCTGACTATGGCTACATGTTCGACGCGATCGCTAAGAACGCTGACGGCACTCTTGATGTTGTCGCATCTGAAGACGGCAAGACCCTCACAGTTAAGCTGGTAGCTCCTTGCGCATACTTCCTTGACCTCGCAGCATTCCCTGCATACCTTCCTGTTCCCCAGGCACAGGTTGAGGCGGCAGCAGGCTGGGAGACCAACCCCGGCGCATGGGCAGCAGAAGCCGGTTTCGTAACCAACGGCGCTTACACCATGACAGCATGGACACACGAAGAGTCCATGGTCCTGACCAAGAACGACAACTACTGGAGAGCTGATGAAGTTACCATTCCTGAGATCGACCTGATGCTTTCCGCTGATGACACAGCTATTTTCTCAGCTTACAACTCCGGCGACCTTGACTTCGCTGACACAGTTCCCACAAACGAGATCGCTTCTATCATGGGCAACCCTGATTTCCACGTAATCGACAACCTGGGAACCTACTATGCAGCATTCAACGTAAACAGCCCTATCTTCGAAGGCAAGACTGTTGACCAGGCTATCGCTATGAGAAAGGCTTTCGCAATCCTCATCGACCGTCCTTACATCGTAGAGACAGTCGGCCAGACAGGCCAGAAGGTTGCTACTTCCTATATCCCTGCAGGTATGGCTGACGGCAACGGCGGCACCTTCAAGGAGAACGGCGCTTACACATTCCCTGTAGGCGACGGCTACTATCCTGAGGAAGTTCAGGATGCAGCTATCGACGAGGCGATCGCGCTTTTAGAGTATGCGGGCTTCAAGTTTGAAAACGGCAAGCTTTCCGCAGATACTCCTCTGAACATCACATACCTGACCAACGACGGCACAGGCCACATCGGTGTTGCTCAGATCATGCAGCAGGATTTCGCTGAGATCGGCATCAACATGACTATTGATAAGCGTGAGTGGAACGTATTCCTGGATGAGAGAAAACAGGGCAACTTCGACTTCGCTCGTGAAGGCTGGCTTGCAGACTTCAACGATCCCATCAACATGCTTGAGATGTGGACAAGCGATTCCGGCAACAACGACTGCCAGTTTGGCCGCTAATTAGACCTCACTGAAGTTCGATCCGGAACAAAACAGCTGAACAAGGGCTGTAAAAGTCCTCAACAACAAAACACCTCATCGGTTCAAAGCCGATGAGGTGTTTTTGCTTCTGAATTATTATATGTCGGTGTTTTTATCAAATCCGTCCGCGCCCGCGTAAAAAATCCGAGATTGCTATGCTGATAAGGCCTCGGCAGTCCGCGCCGTAGTGGCCAGTCTCAAATTCCTGATAGAAGACTTTGGAGCCGGAGATCGAGCTGAGGCTGTCATAAAGGGGCGCGCAGTTGAGACGGGGAGGCGCGTAGCGGTCCCTCGATCCGCCGATCATAAGGGTCGGAATGCGGGAGAGAGCATGCGCCAGGTTTACCAGCGAGAAGCTCTTGGAGTTTAGGTAAATCTCGCTGATCAGCTGCTCTGAGGAGACGCCTGAAAGCAAAGAGGCGTGGCTGTCCAGGAAATCCTTCACGATGTAGGAAGTCATGATCGATTCATCATCCCAAATGGGAAGCCTTCCTATGTCGCAGGGGAACATCAGGATGAGGGACCGGGTACCCGGGTGCGCAGCCGCTGTGTGTGCTGCGATAAATCCGCCCATGCTGTGGCCGAAAACGGAGACACCATCCGGATCCAGGGCGCTCAAATAGCTGTAAGCGGTCTCGGCGTCCTCCAGAGCATGCTCCAGACTGTAGATCCCTTCGCTTCCGCAGGTGCCGCTGAAAGACAGGCACAATACTCTGTACCCGTCAAAACACAGCATTTCTGCCAGGTCTTCATTCCTGTCAGTCCCCGGAACGCCCGGGAAAAAGAGAAAAGAGCCTTTGCCGGCGTTTCTTTCGTCAGGCTCAAACAGTATGCATTCAAGCTTTCCCTGTCTGCCGTTAATGTAAGTGCTTTTTTTCATGATATAGTTCCTCTGACATGTTGCCGGATACTATGTTATTATACCACGATTTGTTTTTTACAGTGGACACTGCGGACGCCTTGCGTATATGATGTTGTCAGGACAAAAATCAGCCGGACAGATCCGGCCGGTCAAAATCATAGAACATAAGGACTTGTAATGGAGGCTCGTAGAGAAATGTATAATAAGACACTTGTAACAATGGGACTGATCGCCGCAATGCTCATGACAGGTTGTGCGGGAAAGACATCCTCAGGAACACAGACAGACGCGGCTAAGGCTGACACAGTACAGACTGAAGCGACTGCAGTGGAAGCGAAGGATGAGGCAGAAGCCGGAGCGGCGCAGGAAACAGTCACCGCGGAGCTTGCAAAGTATGAGAGCGCAGACGGATGGAGCGCAGTTTATGATAAAAGCATTATCGAAGTGACTGAGGACGACGGCACATGGTTCAGCTATACCGGCAAGGCCGACGGCGTCAATCGGATCATTGTTAAGTATTATCCCGGCGAGATGCCTGACGAGGTTCTGTATGATGTCATGGCGGATGCAAACGGGCTTCCGGAACACACCAGAAGCGAAGGATATTTTGGCGCGGGCAAGGATGTATGGTCAATGAGGACCAGCATGGCGTCAGGCGTTATAGACAATGCGACAGAAGATTATATCGCTGTCGAGAGAAACGGCGGCACTCTGCTTGTTCAGATCACGACGACTAAACAGGCGGATGAAATGACGGGAATGAGCATTTCCGACGCGCTCTCAGCGGTTATCGACAGCTTTGAACTGAAAGATCAGCAGCCGCAGACATACAGCGCAAATGTACCCGGCAAGTATGTGGCCGAGGTAACCGACCAGATTGATGGCCAGGAAGTCAAAGCAGAATTCTATGTACAATTCAACGAGGACCACACCGGCGTGATCCACATGCAGGACGATGTTCAGGTCATTTGGTACAGCCGCGAAGGCAAGGTCCTTGATGCGCAGACCGGCGAACAGATTTATGAGTATGTCGTAGAAGGCGACATGCTTTATCTCACAGACATTGCGGCCCAAGATCCGGAAGCAATTGAATTTACCAAAGAAGCAGAGGCTGAGACCTCTGCTTCTGTTGACTAATAACTGGGTGTATTTCGGAGTCGGGGATGACAAAGACATCGATCTGTTTTTAGTGTGCCCCACAGTCGATACACTGGATGAGGAGTTCATGTCTCTGGAAAATGATGTCATGAAAGGCTATTTTGCAGGCACCATGGAACAGGCAGCTGCGTCTGAGCAGGCAGCCTGACGAAGCAGGATCTTTGCTGACGATCATTGAGTGCAGGAGGTAAGCGGGATGAGGCCGGAAGAGTTTTTAAGAATATTGGCGCAGGCGGCACGCCTTAAGATCACGATGCGTCACTGCTATACAGAGGAGGACCGCAAGGAGAGTGTTGCGGATCACAGCTGGCGGATCGCACTGATGGCTATGCTGCTGAGCGGCGTTGAGGAATATCGTGACCTTGATATGGATAAAGTCATCCGAATGTGCCTGATCCATGACCTGGGGGAATCCTTCACAGGTGACATCCCCACCTTTGAAAAGACCGGAAATGACGCGGATGTGGAAGATGATCTTTTCCACCAGTGGGTAAATACCTTCCCCGAGCCTCAGCGCTCAGAATGGACCGGACTTCTTGCGGAGATGGAGGCGCTTAAGACCAAAGAAGCTAAGCTATATAAGGCCTTGGACAAACTGGAAGCGCTGATCTCTCACAACGAATCGGACATCAGTACCTGGCTTCCTCTCGAATATGACCTGCAGTTTACCTACGGGCAGGAGAACATGAAGTTTTCTCCTTATCTGAAAGAAGTGCGGGCTGCGGTCGATGAATGGTCCAGGGATAAGATTGAAAGGGAGAGTTAAATCTATTATTATAATGGGAACGCCTTCAGGCCTTGACCGGCCTGAGGGTGTTTCTTTTTATCCATTTATTAAAAATCAAGAACTCTTGTTCGATACAGGGGCGATGTGTTATATTTATGGTGTGTTATTGTCTGATCAGGCATTTGGAGGAACGTTTTGAACTTGTCGGAGCTTACGGCCTACGCCGAAGAAAAATATCATATCCGCGAGGAGCAGAAGTGGGATGATTTCCGCAGTTTCTCGGTTCTGACTGATCCCGAAACCGGGAAGTGGGTCGCTCTTATGATGCGCCAGTGGGACTATGAGACGGGAAACGAGCTCTGTAGGTGTGATATCAAGTGCGGAAGGCAGATACTGACAGAAATCAATGCTCCCTATGTGACGAACGCGTTCAGGATGAGGGGAGAGAAATGGGCCGGAGTCATCTTTGATGACCGGACAGACCCGGGAGTCGTGTTCAAATTGTTTGATGAGGCCATAAGAACCGGCAGAGCGGGCGGCTATACAGTCGTATTGGAGGAGCGGAAGAAAGAGGAGAGTTCAGGCGCCGGCGGGAAAGTTTTCAGAGACACATTGCTCCCGCTGGAAGCTATGCGCGGCAATTATGACAAGAACCGCTTTCGTGAGAAGCAGGAAGAGAACAGGAGGATCGGTCCGCAGACGCATGTCCGCCGGAATAATGAGCCCCGTACGATCCCAACCCGTATCCTCGAGATGATGCAGCGCTATGACTACGGAAGCAGCTCTTTTGAGAACAAGTGCAGGAACTTCGTCCGGCAGGGGAAGTTCATGGAGGACTATGAGGACGACGCGCCGTGGAACAGTGAAGTAAAGCGGTATTTTGCCACTTATCACGATCTGAACCTGAATCAGCTCAGGGGGTATTTTGCCTGGAGGACAAGAGTAAGACGGGGAGAGTTTCATCCGATTACAACGTCCCTGGCGTATATGTATATCTACGAGCTGCTGAATATGATCGGGGTAAATACACCGGAAGAAGCCATCCGGAAAATGCGGGAGTTTGAGAAAGGCTTTCTGGACAGCGGGGTTGGAGACAGGTCCATGAGAGAGAACCTGCACCGCTGGATCATGGAATTTGCGGTGCTGAGCGGTTCCCCGAAGGAGGAGGTCCTGCCCTTGATCGACCCGGACCTGATCGAGCGGGACCGGCAGCTGATGGTACTTCGCAAACCGCAAGATCACTCAGACGAAGAGGTATTCGGAGCACTTAATGCACTGACCGGCGGCAAAACAGAGAAGTCCTCCGCGATCCTGAAAGAGCCGGAGAGAGGAATCCATCTGTTTGCGGAAGTATGGAGATATATGGCGGAGCACTATGACGACTGCGGGTGGGATCTATTTGCTGCCTGTTTTGGCAAGCTGCGCAAGTTTCCCTGGCATCCTCTGGCAAATGCGGTCTTCCTGGATCAGAAGAAACGGGAGGAAGCCGAGTACAAGGTGACGGAGTGCCGTAAGTTCGTCTGTAAAAACGGCGAGTGGTCTGAGATCAGGTATGACGAGCTGTTTTTTGACAGATATCGGGTACACGGGATCGTACATGAGGCGGACAGGCAGATCCGCAGATATCTTAAGACCGGGCACTACCTCAGGGAGAAAAAGGGAGAAGAGTGGATCACTCCCTATGTGGAGGCGGTGATCGAGAAGGACAGGGCAGCGGCAGAGGAAGCGGCAAAGCCGAAGATAATGATCGACCTCTCCGGGCTTGAGAAGATCAGAAGGGATGCGCAGATCACACGGGACAGCCTTCTGACGGAGGACGAGAAGAGGGAGCAGGCGCCGAATCAGACGTTGGAACAGGCGATCGGGCAGGTAATGAAACATGCGCCTGAGCTGACAGTGAATCCTGTATCGCAGCATGAGGAGCAGCAGATCGTTGGGGCGGAACTCCCGGAAGCAGCGGAAGACTCCAGGGAAGAGGAAAAACCTGCTGTAATAGAGATCCCATCACTGGATGAGACGCACGCGCAGATCCTTGTGTCTGTCATGCGCGGGGAGCCTGTGGCAGGACTTATCAGAGAGAAAGCGCTCATGCCTTCCGTAGTCGCGGATGCGATCAATGAGGCGCTTTTTGACGAGATCGGAGACAATGTCCTCGCGTGCGAAGGGGATGAGATCACGCTGGTTGAGGACTACAGGGAAGACTTGGAGAGAATACTGGAATAGAATACTTGAAGGAGACAACTGATGGCAGATAAAAAGAAGAAAGTGCCGAAGCGGATCGCGCAGACAGTGATCGGATCACTGAAGGGCGGCGTGGTACCGAGGATCGGCCTGCCTTATATAACAGTGGGAAGAAAGAGTGAGATCGAGGCTCTGCTTCACGATGTTGACATTATCAGTGAGGGCGGCGCGTCGTTTCGCTTTATTGTCGGACGGTACGGATCCGGCAAGAGTTTTCTCATTCAGACTATCAGAAACTATGTGATGGACAGGGGATTTATCGTCGCAGACGCGGATCTGTCGCCGGAGCGGCGGCTTCAGGGTACAAAGGGGCAGGGACTTGCCACATACAGAGAGCTGATCGGCAATCTCTCCACGAAGACCAGACCGGAAGGCGGCGCGCTGACGCTTGTACTGGACCGCTGGATCAATAATGTACAGATGGAAGCGGCGCAGGAAACAGGGCTTATGCCCGGCGATCCGGCACTTACTAAGGCTGTGGATCAGAAGATCTACGCGGTCACTTCGGCGGTCAGCGAGCTGGTGCACGGATTTGAGTTTGCACGCCTGTTGTCCGTCTATTATCACGCCTATGTGGAAGGCGATGACGACAGGAAAATGAAAGTGGTCCGATGGTTCAGGGGAGAATACGCCCTCAAGAGAGAGGCCAAAGAAGAGCTGGGCGTCAATATCATCATCACCGATGACGACTGGTATGACTATCTGAAACTGTTCGCGACCTTTTTCCGACTGGCGGGGTACGCCGGCCTTATGATCATGATCGATGAGCTGGTCAACATCTACAAGATCCCGAACAGTATTACACGCCAGTATAATTACGAGAAGATGCTGACCATGTACAATGACACGCTGCAGGGCAAGGCGCGCTATCTGGGAATCATTATGGGCGCAACGCCACAGGCACTGGAGGACAAGAGGCGCGGAATTTACAGTTATGAGGCGCTTCGCTCCCGACTTGCTGAGGGCAAGTTTTCAAGACCCGGCGCCAGGGATTTTCTGGCCCCTGTCATCCGGCTGGAGCCGCTCACCGCGGAGGAAATGCTGGTCCTGTGTGAGAAACTGGCGGATATTCACGCCGATCTCTACGGATACCCGAGAAAACTCACTACACAGGATATTATTCCCTTCATAAAACTTGAGTACGGGAGGATCGGCGCGGATCAGAATATTACGCCCAGAGAGGTGATCAGGGACTTTATTGAACTTCTGGATATCCTGTACCAGAATCCGGATATGGGCATCGAAGAGCTGATGCAGTCCGATGGATTCACTTACGCGAAATCGGACGCGGTTTCGGACAAGACGGAGAAGAATTACGCTGAGTTTGAGATCTGATCCGGTATTATTTCAAGAATTGCTTAACTATCAGCTGTGAGAGGAACTGATCTATGGATGTTTTCTATCGTTATGCTCCCTTCATACAGGATTACATATTCCGGTCGGGATGGAAGACTCTGCGCGGCGTGCAGAACGCTGCGGGAGAGGCGATCTTCGGGACTGATGACAACGTCCTGCTGACGGCATCCACCGCATCCGGCAAGACGGAAGCGGCGTTTTTCCCTGTTTTGACCTTGCTGGATGAGGAGCCCGCCCGGAGTGTGGGTGTGCTCTATATCGCACCGCTCAAGGCTCTGATCAATGATCAGTTCGGGCGGCTGAATGAACTGTGCGAGGAGGCCGGGATCCCGGTTTACCGCTGGCACGGCGATGTGTCTCAGTCGCAGAAGAGAAAGCTCCTCAAAAAGCCTGCAGGGATCCTTCAGATCACGCCTGAGTCATTGGAGTCGCTGATGATCAACAAACACATGGAGATCCCGTCGTTGTTCGGGGACCTTCGTTTCATCGTCATCGATGAGATCCACTCCTTATTGCGGGGAGACCGCGGAATGCAGACATTCTGCCTGATCGAGAGGATGTGCCGCCTTGCCGGGTGTGATCCCCGGAGGATCGGCCTGTCCGCGACGATCGGAAATCCCGAGCTGGCAGGTGAGTTTCTGGCATCCGGCAGCACAAGACCCACCGTTATTCCGAAGTTTGACGGCGGCAAAGAGATGTGGCGCCTGTCTATGGAGCATTTCTATAACACGGATCCCCAGGCCGACGAGGACAGGGAGATCACTGTGACGACGCCTTGTGAGGAGGAGCCGACGGACACCGCGCCGAGAGCGGCAGATCCGGGGATGGGCTATATTTTCGAACATACGCGGGGCAAAAAGTGCCTTGTATTTACGAATTCCCGCGAGGAGTGTGAATCCGTCTGCCAGTGCCTGCGCCAGTACTGCGAGGTCAATCATGAGCCGGAGCGCTTTCTGATCCACCACGGCAATCTCTCGGCTTCTTACAGGGAGAGCGCGGAGATGGAGATGAAGGACGACGACTCAATGATGAGTGTCTGCGCCACAGCGACCCTGGAACTGGGTATTGATATCGGGAAGCTTGAGCGGGCCTTTCACATCGACGCGCCATTTACGGTGTCCGGCTTTCTGCAGCGGCTTGGGCGCACCGGGCGTAGAGGCGAGCCGTCCGAGATGTGGTTCGTGATGCGTGAAGAGCATGCGGAAGCCAGAGCGATGCTCCCGGACCTGATTCCATGGTATATGATCCAGGGAATAGCGCTGGTACAGCTCTATATCGAGGACCGGTTCGTGGAGCCGCCCAGGATGGACCGGCTGCCCTACAGTCTTCTGTACCACCAGACCATGAGCACACTGGCATCCTGCGGCGAGATGACGGCGGGAGAGCTGGCCTCAAGAGTGCTGCCGCTGGCCTGCTTTCACAGGATCACTACAGACGATTACCGGCTGCTACTGCGGCACCTGCTGGAGATCGACCACATTAACCGCACTGAGAACGGCGGGCTGGTGGTCGGGATCACAGGGGAGCGCATTACGAATAATTACAAGTTTTACGCGGTTTTTCAGGAAAATATCGAGTATAAGGTACACGCCGGGTCTGAAGAACTCGGCACGATCGTTAAGCCGCCGCCGGCCGGGGACAAAATAGCGATCGCCGGCCGTGTCTGGATCGTCGAGGAGGTGGATTACAAAAAGCGGGAAGTTTACTGCTCTTTGGTAAAAGGCAATATCCCGGCTTATTTCGGCGATGTGGCGGGAGATATCCACACCAGGATCCTGGAGAGAATGTTCGGTGTTCTCAGCGAGAACAAGGATTATCCCTACCTGATGCGTCACGCGGCCGCAAGACTGCAGGACGCCCGGGACACTTTCTATAAGGCCGGAATGGAGGGCAGGTACCTGATCCATCTGGGCGGAAAGATGTGGGCGCTCTTTCCGTGGCTTGGCAGTTACGCCTTCCTGGCTTTGGAGAGATTTCTCAAGATCCGATGCGGCAAGCGGCTGGGGCTTAAGGGACTGAGCCCCTCCAGGCCTTACTATATGCAGTTTACCATGACAGTTTCTGAGGAAGAGTTCTATAAGATAACTGCTGAAGAGGCGGAGACAGAGTTCGATCCGCTTGAACTTGTTTATCCCGTGGAAGTCCCGGTCTTTGAGAAGTACGACGAATTTGTTCCGCCGGAACTGGTGCGTAAAGGTTTCGCGTACGGCGTGCTGGACATAGAGGGCATGAAGAAGAGAGTACAGCAGTGGAGCAGGTGAACTGTAAAGCTTTGTTATACGGGCATTATGGCGTCTTTTTGGAGTAAATATTTACTCCAAAGGGACGCTTTTTTTGTATAATAAGGACGTGCATTATTCTATTTAAGGAGATAAATAAAATGACATTAAAGGAACTGGGAATCGGGCAGTCTGCCATTATTGAGACGGTGGGCGGCACCGGAGCCCTGAGACAGCATTTTCTTGATATGGGAGTGATACCCGGAGCGGAAGTGACGGTGCTCAAATACGCTCCTTTAGGGGATCCGGTGGAAATACTGATCCACGGCTATTCCCTTACGCTGCGTCTTGATGACGCCGCTAAGATCGGGGTGAAGCCGATCAACAAGCATACTCCCGAAGAGGAAAAGGAAGTAAAGCACAAAAAGACACCTCATCCGGGTCTGGGAGAAGAAGGAATCTATCATCCAAAGGGAAGCGGGGATCCTCTGCCCAAGGGCACTGTTTTGACGTTTGCGCTTGTCGGAAATCAGAACAGCGGCAAGACGACCCTTTTCAACGCGCTGACCGGAGCGAGACAGCATGTGGGAAATTTCCCGGGTGTTACAGTGGACCGCAAGGATGGTGTGATCCTCGGACACGAGGATACGCTGATCACGGATCTTCCGGGTATTTATTCCATGTCTCCCTACTCCAAAGAGGAACTGGTGTCGAGAGATTTCGTACTGAATGAAAAGCCGAAAGCGATCATCAATATTGTGGACGCGACCAATATTGAGCGGAATCTGTATCTCACAATGCAGCTGCTTGAGATGGACGTGCCTGTCGTTGTTGCCCTCAACATGATGGACGAAGTTGATGAGAACGGCGGCGTGATTGACGTAAACGCAATGGAGGCATTCCTCGGAACACCGGTAGTGCCCATTTCCGCGGCGAAGAACCAGGGTATCGAGGAACTGGTGAGCCATGCGATCCATATCGCGAAATATCAGGAGAAGCCCACGAGACAGGACTTCTGCGACCAGAATGACCACGGCGGAGCAGTTCACAGATGTCTGCACGCGGTAATGCACCTGATCGAGGACCATGCGGCCGCAGCGGGAATTCCTCTCCGTTTCGCGGCGAGCAAGGCCATTGAAGGGGACGAACTGGTCATCGGAAAGCTTGGGCTCGATGCCAATGAGATGGAACTTCTCGACCATCTGACACTGCAGATGGAAAAGGAGCGCGGTCTGGACAAGACAGCAGCCATTGCGGACATGCGTTTCAGCTTTATTATGAAAGCTTGTGAGGCCTGCGTGATCAAGCCTAAGGTAAACAAAGGGAGCGAAAAGAGCGCGAAGATCGACCGCATACTGACGGGCAAGTATACCGCAATCCCGATGTTTATCCTGATCATGGGAGCGGTATGTTTTCTTACTTTCAACGTGATCGGACTGTTTTTCCAGGAATTGCTTGAGGCTGGGATCGCATCCATCACGGACATGGTTGACCGTGCGCTCTCAGCGGCTAACGTTAGTGTTGTGCTTCACGGCCTGATCATAAACGGAATTTTCGAAGGCGTAGGCAGCGTCTTGAGTTTCCTGCCGATCATCATCACAATGTTTTTCTTCCTGTCCATGCTGGAGGACAGCGGCTATATCGCGCGAGTCGCTTTTGTGATGGATAAGATACTGCGCAAGATCGGCCTGTCGGGCCGCAGCATTGTTCCCATGCTGATCGGTTTCGGCTGTACAGTGCCGGCTGTCATGTCCTCGAGGACCTTGCCAAGCGAGCGCGACAGAAAGATGACGATACTCCTTACGCCTTTCATGAGCTGCACGGCTAAGCTGCCGATCTACGCATTTTTCGTGAACTCGTTTTTCCCCAGGTACAAAGCGCTGATCATGATCGGACTCTATGTACTGGGGATCATTGTAGGGATACTTGCGGCGCTGTTGTATAAAAACACAGTCTTTAAGGGAGAGGCGGTGCCGTTTGTAATGGAACTGCCCAACTACCGCCTGCCGAGTCCCAGAAACGTGCTGCAGCTTTTGTGGGAGAAATCCAAGGACTTCCTGCAGAGAGCTTTCAGCGTGATCCTTCTGGCAACGATCATAGTGTGGTTCCTTCAGAGTTTTGACTTCAGGCTTTATTTGGTCGAAAATTCCCAGGACAGCATTCTCGCGACTATAGCCGGCGTGATCTCGCCCCTGTTCACTCCTCTTGGACTGGGCGACTGGAAGATCGTGACTTCTCTGATCAGCGGCTTTATGGCAAAAGAGAGCGTAGTCTCGGTGCTGGAGATCCTGTACGGCGCCCAGGGCGGCGTAAAAGCTGCCATGACACCCCTTGCGGCCGCAACACTTCTGGTCTTCAGCCTTCTCTATACGCCATGTGTCGCGGCGATCGCGTCAATCAGAAGGGAACTGGGACACAGATGGGGGATGTATGTCATTGTATGGCAGTGTGTAGTAGCCTGGGTCGCGGCTCTTTTAGTGAGACTGATTGGTATGATGATAGGACTTGGATAATGTGATATACTTCTTATTGATGAGCGATTGTTGCTGAACAGGAGAATGACATGGTTAAAACGATCATTAATGAAGAAGTGTTATTATCTTATCCCGATGGTTTTGAAGAGATGGACAGGGAACAGCTCAAGGAAGCTTTCCTTGACGATAACCCCAATCGCTGGGGGATCAAGGACGAAAAGCGGCACATGATGATCACAGTGCTCTGGAACCGCACGAATATGATCTCTGCCATGATCACTGGTCCGGCTGCGGTCGCGGACAGCGCAGAGCGCAAAATGAGGACATCGCTCAATAAGAGCAGCTACAAGTGCGGCGGATTTGAGCGCAAGAAGATCAGCGGACGAAATGCGAACGGGTTCACCTACGAGTATGTACTCGAAGGCGCGGCACAGATCGGAGAAGTGCTGGTTTTCCAGAATGTGAACTGCTTTTACATGCTTTACGCTTACGCTCTCAAAAAGAATCAGAAAGCGGCGCGCGTGGTAATCGACGCAATCGAGAATTCGATCAGTTTCACAAATGATAAGAAGTAGCAGATCCTGACGAAAGGGGGCACGTGCGATGGGACTTTTTTTCCGGAAAGATGATAAGAAGAGCGAAGGGTCGGGCGGCGGCCGCTCTTTTGCCAAATCCTATGACAAGGAGAAGACCAAACCTGCGATCCGCTGCAGCATCTGTACAGGTGAGCAGGTGGCCGGATTTCTCAACAAGCGCTCGGGGCAGTTCGAGGAGATCAGTCTGATCCGCAGTCCAAAGGATCTTGAGGAATTCAAGAAGACTTACGGAATTACCGGCGATGTAGAGAAGTTCTATTAATAACAAATACTAACAACAAATATTTCCCAAATCCGGGTATGAAAAAGCGGCTTCGAAGAAAAAATGTCTTTTCTTCGAAACCGCTTTGATTATGTACTGCTCAGTCATAAAATCCCATCTGATCTTCAAGGATCGTGTAGTAAATGTTCTCCATCTGAATGATCTCTTCCGCGTAAGGATCCCAGAGATCTGTCCACGCCTGAAAAGCGGGATCGTTTCTGTGGTCCGGAAGATCTGTACTGCTCACAAGGTAATCCGCGAGATAATCGGTCATCTTTCTCGAACCGCTCAGATTGAGATGATCGCCGCAGTCATGCGTATCTGTTTTCCAATCCATCTCGATCTTATCCCGGTCGTAATTGGCGTCCAGATAAGGAACTCCGAGCTCATCAGCGAGGTCAGCGAGAGTATTGTGTATAGAGATAGAACTATAACACACAGGGGAAGGCGCGCTGTAGAGAACAAATACGATGCCTTTGCGGCGGCAAAGTTCTACGGTTTTCTTCAAGACAGCTACATAGTACTTGTTTATCCAGTGACGCTCGGTGCTGTTCCAGTCGTAGTATTCGCCGCCGGTGTAACCGTCGTGACCGTCATTTACCAAAAAACCTTTAAAGTAGTGTCTTATGCTGCGCGGCTTCCAGTATTTAAGCCATACATAATGAAAGCGCAGAAAGGGAAATTCTGTCTTAAGGATTTCTGAGAGGAGCGATGAGGGAAACTCGAAATCCGGTGTGCTGGAAAAGAGATTGTGTCCCTCATAGAGAACAGCCTTGATCGGCTGTGTCTTCAGAGCAGTCTTAAGGGCATAATAGCTTTCGATCGGAGTCTGCAGGTCCTGCCCGAGGTTATAGGAAGTAAATCCGTAGTCTCTGTACAGTTCCATGGGCGCCAGCGAAGTGGTGCTGAGGCTGTCTCCGATATTGAGCACATTGATCTGGTCTTTCTGCTCCAGTTCAAAAGCGGCCATCCGCGCGTTGCGGTCATAAATGAACTTTTTTTCAAACCAATAGCCGCCATCAAATAATACACAGAAGATCTCCAAAAGTATCACGAAGATCAACAGGAATCCGGCTATTCTTATAATTGCATTTCGCTTCATATTTTAGTTTAATTGATTGTCTGGAAACACTGAGAAATTAGCATATTAATGAACTTTAACACACTTTCCGGGGCATTTCAATCTTTTGTTCCACTGCCTGAAGGCCTGATAAAACTATAGAGCATGGCGGGTCTTCCGACGCAGCCTTTTTCAAGTCCCTGTTCGACGATCCTCCCCGGGGCCTCGTATTCCCGCTTGATCGTGCGTCTGAAATTGCCGATGTCCAGGGAGCGATCCAGGATCGCCTCGTGGATAAACCGCAGTTCGGTCAGGGTAAAAGAGTCAGTATCTTCCAAAAATCCGAATGCCAGATCTGTGTAATCGAGTTTTCCGCGCATGCGCTGTACAGCAGTCCTGATGATCCCTGCGTGGTCGAAAGCCAGGTCAGATCCGGTGACCAGCTCTCCGTCAGGCCCGGTAAGGATCATCGACTCCGCGGTCCGGGATTGCAAAGTCTCCGGCTGTTCTCCGACACTTTCCCCTGTAATCCCGTCAATTGAAAAGAGTGCAGCTTCTTCCGCGCCTGCTCCTGCAAGGAAATGAAGCTTTCCGGCGGGAACGGTTGCCAGATAGGCGATGGAGATGACCCTGGTTCTGGGATCGCGATTCACGGCAGAAAAAGTGTAAAGCTGTTCCAGGTGAACATTTTCAACACCGGCTTCCTCCCGGATCCTTCGGGCGGCCGCTTCGTCAGCAGATTCGTCCATTCTAAGGAACCCGCCGGGGATCGCCCATTTTCCCAGATAGGGGTACTCATTTCTCCTGATCAGCAGCAGGCGGAGTTTCCTGTCTGAGACTGTGAAGATCAGTATGTCTACCGTCACAGAGGGGTGCTCGAACTGCGACGGATCATAATTTTGAAGATATTGCTGTTCTGACTGCATGCTGTGTGCCTGCCTTTTAAAAAATGTGAATGTCACCGCTGGTTCTGCCATCCGACAGATACAGAGTTCCGAACTGCTGCGCAAGCCTTTCGGTGTCGATTCCCGCGTGTTCATTCAGATGTGTGACCATTACAGAAGAGCGGTATCGGTTTCCGGAGCTGCCGGGACAGCGGGCGAAATCTTTTCGGATCCTTTCTGCCAGAAGATTCACGTCCATCATACCATATCGCAGATTTCCCTGAAAACGGTTTTCAGTGTTTGTGGCGTCAGGCTTTATGCCGGGCAGGAGAGTCTGAAGCTGTCGTGCTGTGATCTCGCTTTCCATCGGGCCGTCGCCGTGTCTTGTGAGGTAGGAGCGGGTCACATAGCAGATTTCTACATCCGCGCCGTGAAAAATGTGCTCTACAGAGTCTGTCACTCTGCCTGAGCCCGTTGTGGAGGGAGTGGTGAATTCCTGCCCTTCGAGGGAGTTTCCGTCGAGCAGAAGGCCCTGGGCATTTTCAAAAAGAACAGTCTGATAGTGTCTTAAATACTCGTCATCACGAAGAGGGCAGAGGAGCAGCATGGATTCGCAGTCCTGCCCGAAGCGAAAGAGCAGGTCATCGCTGAAAAAGTAATCCGCCGCTTTAAGCCCCCTGATCCGTTCCGCGAAATAGCCGTCCCGCAATCCGCGCAGATATGAGATCCGGTCTTCACTGTTCATTGCCGCAAAGGTTCCGAAGGAAATTCCGAATCCTTTCTGATATCGCAGTACAGTCTCCCAGATCCCGAATCCGCAGCTGTTGTGGAGACCGTTCTTTTCTAAAAACAGCTGATTTGTCAACATATCCCAGGGAGTGGAGAAGCGGCAGCGGGGATTCATATATGTTTCCGGAGCCGCATGAACTGCGCACAGATCGCCATACTCGCGCATGAATTCCATCGGATTTACGATGAACTGCTCGGCGAAGTAGCTCGCGGCGCCCCGAAAGGATGCCGCTCCGAAATGTTTGAACACGTGCCGGCGGCCGTCTGCCAGTTCTACAGTGTGTCCGCGCTGGGGCCCGCCGTTGGTCAGAACGTTGATCGTGCCAAAACTGCCCGCTGCCTGAGCGCCGAAGAAATCTGTTGCCAGTCCTTTTCCCTCATCTCCGTAATTGGCTCCTATGATCAGCTTTACGTTCTGCATGACTCCTCCTTTTTGGCCTGTTTACCAGCTTGCCGTATCCAGCGCGCTGAAAAGACCGAATATCCCTCTGGATTTTTTCTCAGTCTCCGTTCCGGTATCGAAAGTTACAGTTCTATCTGTTTCCCTGCAGGTCCCGCACTCCTCAAGGCACTCCAGAATGGTGCGGGGCAGTTTGTCCAGTGTGGAGACGCGAAGCCTCTTTTTCAAAAGCGGACCGAAGCTGCTTTTTATCTGACCGGCGTACCGCCTGTAGCAGTCTCCCGGGTCATCGACGGCAACGTGGAAGATCTCAAATTTTTCCAGGGCGCTCCGATACAGATCGCGGGTCTCAACGTCCCCCTGGAGGCGGTCGCCGGTCAGCTGCTCAAGCCGGCCGCCGGGAAGATAGGGATTGAGCGGCTCATCGCCCAGTGTGATGATGATACCCTTTTGTCCTCTTTTCCAGCAGTCCAGAGCGGTGTGGTGAAGTCCCATGTACCATGCGGCTGTATAAGATTCGAAACTGTTGCCCCCGCCTCCGCGCTCGAACCATATTTTGTCCAGATGCTCAGCGATCCGGATGTCTGATTCAAACTGGGAGATCTGGATCGGTCCTCTGTCATAGGACAGATCGCCGATACCCATGATCATAAATTCCACGTCTCTGTACTTGTCCAGGATATCCTGCATGATCACGCCAAGGGAAGAAGCTGTTTTCAGGAGCGCTCCGCCCATGGACCCCGTGACGTCCAGCGCCAGGATCACCGGCACTGTCTGCGGATGCTCTTCACTGTCGCAGCACTCCCGGGTGACTTTGTATGGATCCAGGTCCGGGCTCAGTCCTCTCGCCCGGTACATGTCCTGCGCGCTGCGCATCCCGGAAGTATCAATGTGTCCGTCGCTCCGGACCTTTCTTCCCATTCCTGCAGAATACCTCGCAAAATCATCTCTTTTCCAATATCCTCCGCCCATTGTAAGCCTCCTTATCTACAATATTTTGCCAAAACAGTGTACTCATCTTCAGTGATGACCGCTCAGAAGAGAAGATCTTCGTCGTCTTCTTCATCGCCTTTGCCGCTGTCCTCAGATTCCTTGTCATCCTCATCGAACAGACCTCCGAACAGATCGTCAAATCCGCCTCCTTTCATGAGGAGGAGAGGCATGAGCGCGTTCATATTTCCCGCACCGGGCGCGGCCAGTGTCCCGTCCGCCGATGCTCCTGCGTTTTCAAAGAGACTGCTGATCATCATAAGCTTCATCATTTTGCCGAGGCCGCCTTTGCCGCATATGGAGGATCCGTCTCCGAACAGCGATACGATCTTGCCGTAGAACCAGGTATTGCCCATAAATACGTGGCGCTCAGGGAGGATCGTCTCCACAACAGATGTTTCGTAGTTGATCACTTCGATGCTGTTTTTCCCGGCGCTCCTCACGCAGGCGGGCTTACCACTGTTCAGGATAATGTCGCCTGGCTTGACTTTGGTGGACGGAATCACAAAGAACATCCCATCGCCGAAGCTGAAGACCAGGTTGTCGCAATTGCGAAGTTTTCCGGACTTAATGTCATAGCTCCTGTAACCCGAAGAGGTCCTGACCGCGATCCCGCAGGGGGACAGCATGCACATTCCTTTCTGAACTCTCATAAACATTCCGTTAAACATTGTATTCATTTCTATCGTCCTCCTGTGTTTAATATAGTCATATTGACTATAATTACAATAACATCGCGACCCTTTGCTGTCAACAGAATAATAGTCAATAAGACTAATAAAATTCAAATGAGTAAATGGAGCATCACAAGAGTACCGGGAAAGGAAGAAAATTTCCTAAGTTCAGAAATTGTTTACAATAATTCAATACGTCTGCGATAAAATAAAAATTAAGGAATCGATAAATGGGGTGATTCCGTAATAATTAAGTATTCAGGAGGTATCAAGTATGGCAGTAAATCGTTTTGTCCTTAACGCAATGTCTTTCCACGGACACGGCGCGATCAATGAGATCCCCGGGATAGTAGCATCCAAGGGATTTAAGAAAGCGTTCGTAGCTTCCGATCCGGATCTGGTGAAATTCGGCGTTACCGCTAAGGTCACGGATCTTCTTGCGAAGAACGGAATCGAATTTGAAGTATATTCCAACATTAAGCCCAATCCCACGATCGAGAACGTTCAGGAAGGCGTTGACGCTTACAAGGCTTCCGGCGCTGACTTCATGATTACGATCGGCGGTGGCTCTTCCATGGACACCGGCAAGGGCATCGGCATCATCGTCAATAACCCCGAGTTCTACGATGTACGTTCCCTTGAGGGTGTAGCACCCACCAAGAAGCGCACAGTATTCACGATCGCTGTTCCCACTACCGGCGGAACAGGCGCTGAGTCCACGATCAACTATGTCATTACCGACGTAGAGAAGAAGAGAAAATTCGTGTGCGTAGACCCTAACGATATTCCGGACGTTGCAGTAGTCGATCCCGACATGATGTCCTCCATGCCCAAGGGCCTTACAGCATCCACCGGTATGGACGCTCTGACCCACGCAATCGAGGGTTACACCACTAAGGGCGCATGGGAACTTTCCGACTGCCTTGATCTCGAGGCGATCAAGCTCATTGCCAAGAATCTGCGTAAGGCTGTTCAGAATGACCCCGACGGACGCGAAGGAATGGCTCTGGCACAGTATGTAACAGCTATGGCTTACTCCAACGTCGGTCTCGGAATCGCGCACTCCATGGCACACACGCTGGGCGCTGTCTATGACACGCCTCACGGCGTAGCCTGCGCTATGATGCTTCCGATCGTCATGGAGTTCAACAAGGACTTCACAGGAGAGAAGTATAAAGCGATCGCTGAGGCATTTGATATTGACACGACCGGCATGGATCAGGAGGCCTATCGCAAGGCTGCTATCGACGCCGTTCAGCAGCTCTCTGTTGATGTCGGAATCCCGACCAAGCTTGAGAAACTTAAAGAAGAGGATCTTCCTTTCCTTTGCGAGTCTGCTGCGGCTGACGCATGCGCTCCCGGCAACCCCAGAGAGGCATCTCTGGCTGACTACGAGGCAATGTTCCGCAAACTGATGTGATCAGGAGCTGATCAGTCTTCATAGAGCAGAAGAAACAGGCGCCCCGCTTTATGGCGGGACGCCTGTCTTTAATGAGAAGATGTATTGAGAGATCATTCAGGCAAAAAAAAGACACCGTACCGGAAGTCTTTCCCGGACACGGTGTCATCACGTGCGCCTCCAGGGACTCGAACCCTGGACACCCTGATTAAGAGTCAGGTGCTCTACCAGCTGAGCTAGAAGCGCGTAATATGAGGCTCCTCAATGGAATTCATTTGTGAAGCGAATGTTATTATAGTGCGTTCTGAATAGAAATGCAAGTGTTATTTTTAAAAAAATAGAGAAAAAATGCTTGCATAGACGGAGAGCATATGGTAAAGTAATTCTTGCTTCAAGCAAATATAAGGGGTCAAGACGCCGCCCTCTCACGGCGGAATCATGGGTTCGATTCCCGTACGAGCTACTGCAAACTGTCAGAGAAATCTGGCAGTTTTTTGTTTTAAATATTCATCCGCAAAGTGTTGACGCCGCAGTGTGGAAAATATCGCGGCGTAATGGTATCATAGGCAGAGAATCACAAAAAGCGCGCCTTTGAAGGGAGGATGAGCATATGGACAGCATCGTGATCGGCATTGCCGGCGGAACCGGGTCCGGTAAGTCTACATTCACAAACAGGATCAAGGAGGCGTTCGGAGACCGCGTATCTGTTGTCTACTACGATAATTACTACAAAGCGCACGATGATATCCCTCTGGAAGAGAGAGCGCTGATCAATTACGATCACCCGGATTCCTTTGAGACGGATCTTCTCGTAGAGCATTTGAAGAAGCTCAAGAGAGGGGAAGCTATTGAGTGCCCGGTATATGACTATACGATCCACAACAGAACGGATAAGACTATTTTGATAAAGCCCGCTGAGGTCATCCTTGTTGAGGGGATCCTGGTTTTATATGACGAGCGGCTCAAGGATCTGATGAACATCAAGATCTATGTGGACGCCGACGCCGACGAGAGGATCCTTCGAAGGGTGATCCGCGACGTGAAGGAGCGCGGCAGAGATGTCGAGGGAATTGCCAAGCAGTATCTGACGACGGTCAAGCCGATGCACTATATTTTCGTGGAACCGACCAAATACAGCGCGGACCTTGTCATCAACAGCGGTCTCAACGACGTTGCTTTCGACGTGATCAAGGTCAAGATCGATACGCTTCTCAAAGAGCAGAATCATAATTCAGAATCATAATCAGGAAATCGCGGATCAGAGATCTTTAAGCGCACGGGGACAGTGCTTTCTGTTCCGCAGTGCGCTTTTTGACGGCAGGACAAAAAAAATACAGTCAACAGGAACGGTGCGAGTATGATTACAACTTTTACAGGCCCGATGCACAGCAGTAAAAGCGAGACGATGATCAAATACTATAATAAGATCTACAACAAGGACAGTATTCTCGTCTTCAAGCCCAAGGTGGACACGAGGGACGAGGGGATCATCAGGAGCAAGGGAAGCAGCAAGTACATCGACG
>CACZXG010000017.1 GCA_902785055.1 uncultured Lachnospiraceae bacterium | reverse complement strand
CAGATAATCTACAATCGCAACGGAAGACGAATCGTTTGCCTCATAATCATCCCTTATGCCCTCTGCCTCATCACAGAATCCAGCGGAACTGTTTTCAAGATTTGCTACCGCATATTTTGCATTTCCGAGGCTCAGGGAGCTGGGGATAAATGTGATCTGCAGGTTGTGGTCGTGCAGGTCAAGTTCATATTTTGACGAGCCGGATATCTCTACCAGGACCGCATTGAGCACAAAGGTACCTTTGATCTTGGTCCGATTTCCCTGCGCGTCCTCAATCGGCTTTCCGTCGGGTCCCACGACATACGGATAGTCCACATCGTAGCCGGAATCCGTCGCACTCTTGAATGTGATGATATGCTCACGCTGGTCCGGGAATCTTCGCTCGATTTCGTCGAAGATCTGCCATGCATCCAATGCGCGGGATACGCCGTATCCGGTCGCAGGACCTCCGTCGACCAGGTTTTCATCACCGGTGGTGATCGTATCGAGCAGATAGACTTTGTTGTGGTCGGATGCATTCACAGCATACAATTCGAATGTCGCGTTGGGCATCAGCTTGAAGTCACTCCTTGCAAGATCCTGCTTGCCGGCCGTCTCTTCCTTCTGCATCCACTTGGTGAACTCGATATAGGCCCTGTTGTCCAGTTCAAAGGGACCTATCTCCTCTTCGTTCTCAACATCATAATAATTGATCGTATTCTTCTTCAGGCCGCCGGGATAAACCTTCGTCGATCTGCCGCCGTTGGAGTTATTTGTATAGTTCGTCCCTTCATTCGGGAAGAGCACATAATTCTCTGAATCCTTGATGGTGTAACCCGCAGGAGCCTTGTCCTCCACCAGCCAATAGACAACATTGTCCGCATTTTCCAGAATGTCCGTCTGGAACTCGCCGGTCTGTGCTACATCATTGTGGATCCATATTCCGGAAGTGTACTGTCCCACAACCGTGCAGTTTGCGGCATCAAAAGTGAGCTCTCCCCCAGTCGTTCCTTTGGGAAGAACCTGTTTGTAAAGTGTGAAATCAGCGCCGTCCAGCTTGGTCTGTTTTCCCTCGTCATATTTGGTGACGTGGATCTGCGTCCAGGGAATCTCGTTGTCGATCTCTCCCGTGTACTTGGGATCCGTCGCGCTGGTGAGCGCCGCCTTGCTGAGGGTATCGACTTCTGCCTGTGTCAGTGTCGGAGGGCAGCTTCCGTCAATCTTCTGAAGATAATCGCCCTCTACAGGCACCATGTATTTATACTCTTCACGGTCCGGTATGCTGACTTCGATGGCCACAAAACCGTCCGCTGAAAACTTAAGTTTGCCAAAAGAGACCTGGCCATTCTTATCGGTCACTCCGGTAGCTTCATAGGTATAAGTCCCATCTCCGTTATTTCGGTAAAGCGCGATCTCGGCGCCTTCCAGCTCATATTTGAGTCCCGTGAGCTCGTAATCACGTGCATTGTAGTATTTTTTGACCACGTCGACGGACATATACTGATGGTTCTCAATATATCCCGCATCTGCGGTTCCGCCGCTGATCAGCACAGGGTGTTTGCTTGAAATCGGATCGTCTGTATAGTAGGTATCAGCCTGGCCCGCTGTGTAGATCTCTTTTACAACATAGCTGATCCTGCTTCCGTTTTCATCATAGACCGGAAGGCCCTCGAATTTAGCCTGACCGTCGACAGAAGTGCCCTGGCTGTCTTTGGCGCCCGTGACTGCCCGCTTGATCGCATTGCCCACAGGATTTCCGTTCTCATCTGCCTTATAGACATCCATTGAGAATCCGTTGAGCACACTGCCGGTGAGCTCTTTGTTGTCCTTGTCGAACAGTTTTTTGGTGACAATAAGGTCGCCCTTGTTGTAAATGTTGACGATCGCATTAAGATCGATCATTGTATCCTGACTCTGAGCCGGTTTCTTTACTTCGTATGAGCCAAAATAGAATTTGCCGTCACTGTACTCGCCTTTTCCTGTATAGAGATCCGGCAGGTCATCCGGATAAGCAACGCCCTCCGCTTTGGTATCTTCGTGGAGATAATACTTCCCTTCCGGAAGGCTCACCGCTGATGTGCCGTCCGCTTTGATCGTGACAGTATTTCCGTTTGCATCTTTTACAGGCACGAACGCATTGTTCTCTTTGACATAGACAGAGAAAGTGACACCGCTCAGCTTCTTTGCCTGTGCGTCTGTTTCATTTTCTCCCCTGACCTTCTTCTGCAGCCGGATCTTCTGATAAGGCGTGTCCGTAAAGGTGAAGACCAGGTCTTTCTCTTTCACCTCCGTGCCGTCCGATTTGACGATCTTGTAATTCCCGTTCTCCATTTCGACACGCCAGCCTGTGGTAACAATGATCACCCGCTGCGCGTCCTTGTAATACCCGACAGGAACTTCCGTCTCAGTGACGGTGTATTCATGGCCGAGATCGATTTTCGCGTAAACTGCTCCGGAATCCTTAGTCGTTACAATCTGTTTATTCCAGCTTTCATCGGAGATCTCAAATTTCGCACCGGAAAGCTGCGTACTGTCGCTGAACTTGTCCTGCTTGATGACCCCTAGCCGGATCTCCTGTTTGACGTTGTAAGTCACAGGCGTCAGCGTACCGCCGCTCTGCGCCGTAAAGGAGCCGACACTGAGAGCGTCAGTCTCTGCTCCGCCAATTGTGATCTTGGAATCTGTGATCCAGGTGTATCCCGTATCCGGGTTCTGTTCCACTACATAATATGTGTAGATTTGTCCCCTCGCGTCTGCAGAGACAAGACCGCTGAATGTCAGCTTTCCGTTTGCATCAGTGGTTCCGGTGTCGACAGCTTCTGCTATATTGTTTCCGGCTGCGACGCGGTAAAGCCTGAACTCCTTGTCGCCCCCCGCAGCTTCTGTATACTTGCCGGAGACAACGTTCAGCTCCACTTTCTTTTTGGTCAGCTCGATAAAACCGCCCTTGCGGTTTTTCATGACAATTTTGTTCTGAGGATCAAGGATGGTCCCGTTGGCAGGTATGATCTCATCGGAGTAAGCCTTATTGCTCCCGTTTCCGGGATTTCCGTCAAGATCAAAATAGTCGCTCGGGATCGTCTCCATAAAGCGATATTTGAGCTTTCTGTTCTGCGAATCATACTCAGCGACCTTGATCGAAGTCCCGCCCTTGTTGCCGATGCTGTGGGTGCTCACATCCTCCCATTCTGTCCAGCTCGTCCCCTCTTCGTTCAGAGCGGCGCAGCGCTGCAGCACAAATGCGTTCGCGAACTTCCGGTAGTCGTCTGTCACGTCCTTAAAATTGTCGGGATCCGCAACCGTGCTGTACTGCTTCAGGAGAGAGATTTCCTCTTCGTTCAGGTGGTTTATGACCTGCACTGCCGCGTCAGAAGTGTTGTTGGCCGTGACTCTAACTTCCTTTACTTCCTCAGATTTGATGTAGTCCTCAGGCGCAGAAATCTCCCACAGATAGTAAGTTCCGGGTACAAGGCGCTTAAACGACGCATCACCGCTGTTATCTGTCGTCGCGGTGAGCTCATTTCCTGCTGCATCCTTGACCGGCTGTGTATGCTGCCGGTCTGTATACAGGCCGAAAACAGCCTCCGGAACAGGCAAAGCGTTGTTAGAGTCGTCTGTCTTGAGAACTTTGACTTCCCCAAGTTTCTCTTTGCTGTCAAACGACGCCTTTGCTATTCCGTTCTCATTGACGGTGACCGTCTTATTCGCGCTTCCCTGTGCTTCTGTATAGGCAGGTCTCCCTGTCTCCTTGATCACATAAGTCCCCGCGTTCAGATAGAAATCAATCCATCCCTCGTTTCCATTCGATGCAGACTTCGCCTGCGCAGGATCAACCGTCACAACATTTCCGCTCGTGATCTTTTTAAACTTGTTATTATCCGCAGCATCCTTGTACCAGAGGACTGCCGGTGTTGTACCATCGCTCTCACAGACCTCAAAAGTGGCAGGCCCCGTCACAAAATCTTTAGCGGCTGTATACAGATTTTTGGAATCGCTGTCATAATTAACGATATATTTCTCAATCTTAATGTTTCCCGGCGGAATATAACCTGGCACCGTAGTATCAGCGTCGTCTTCTCTCGTCTCCTTGACGGTATTCTGTCCATGCAGCTGATAACTGATCTTCGCTTCGTTCTCGGCTGTCGCCTTGGCGTCGTCCCTGCTGACATTCTCGTAATACCAGATCATGAACTCATCGTAAGGATAGACTACATCCACATTGTATTCCGAATATGCGGGCGCAGTCTCTGCCACTCCCTTAGAATTGCTGCCCACAACAGCATAGGGAAGGACCGTTTCCGTGCCCGGCTGCACCGTGATGGCCTTGGGATTATCCCCTTCATCGGCAGAGCTGCCGCCTTTGTAAACATACCCAGTCCCCGCGGGAGTGACTGTCATGGATATCTCTGAAAGTGTTCTCCCGTCATGGAGCGTGAGTGTCGGAGTATCCGTCAGCTTGATATCTTTTTCGTAAGGGACACGACCGGGTCTTGTGTACACATTCTCGTCGTCGGTAGGTACATCGTTTACATTAAGGCCGTACTTGATCAGGTAATGAACCGTTACCGTTGCCGGGTCCGTGCTCTTATCGATCGTATAGTTCTTAGGCTCTCCAAAAGGAGACTTGGTCAGAATCCACTCATCAGGCGTAGACAGAATGATCTGGTCTGTCGTGTCTTTTACTGTTTTCGAATATGTCTTTGTCGTCCAGTCTTCGTTAATGCGCACGTCAAAATCAGCACTGAACGTCACTTCGGCTTCGCCGAGAACAGTGCCGTCGGGGAGCTCGCCGTTGCCCTCTACCCTAGCATTAATGTCCAGATTGATGGAATTGGCATTTGTCGCATCCCTGTGGTCTCTGGTCAGGACGATTTCCCAAATATTATTTTCCGCGTCGATCTGCGTAAAATGATCTGCAACGCCCTGCGTTTTGATCTCAGTGAACCTGACATTCTCCGGAAGCTTCAGATAGATCCTGATGTTCTTCCACTCGCTGAACATCGGCTCTGAATTACATCCATCATACTTGAACACAGCCGCAGCCTGCATGCTGACTTTTATGTTATAGCTGATATTGCCGCCGGCGCAGGTCACATCATTCGGAGCCGTGAAGTGTTTGTCATCTGTGAGCGTGACCGTGAAAGTACGTGCAGTTCCATTCTCACCGTAATATATCTCAGCCTGCTTTTTCGGAGTGGTGAAAGAATTACTATCACCGGAAGGCTCATCCACCGGCTCATCTGCGAAAGGCTCATCCACCGGCTCATCTGCGAAACGCTTTTCGGTCTTTTTCATTCGGACATTTGAATCAGCATTCTGTTCTATATCTTTTACCGCTTCCGTTTCAGGTTTGTCCTCTTCATCGGTACTCCGGGACTGCCCTGCTTCATCTGCATTTTCAGATTGCGCTGATTTATCCTCCTTTTCAGGCTGATCCGCTTTGTCCTTTTCTTTAGACTGATTTGCCTTTTCCTCTTTTTCAGACTGAGCTGCTTTATCTTCAGGCTCATCCTTTTTTTCTTTCTCTTCAGACTGATCCGCTTTTTCTTCCTCTTCAGGTTGATCCGTTTTGTCCACATACCTGGACTGATCCTGTTCATCCTCCTTTTCTGACTGATCCGGTTCATCTTCATTTTCAGATTGATCCGATTCATCCTGATTCTCAGACTGATCCGGTTTTTCCTGATTCTCAGACTGATCCGGTTCATCCGCAGATCCACTTTCCGGTTCGCGGACGGTCACAGTAACGACAGGCATATCTTTATAAACCAGGTCTTTGTCCTCAAACCTCGCTTCCAGCTTGTACTTGCCGGCAGAATTACCGTCATATTTTCCTTCCCACCGGATGTCCTCCTGAACAGTCTCTTCAGTGCTTTCAGGTTCTTCGTCCGTATTGCCGTCTGACAGCCGGGTCGTCTCAATAACGGCCGAAAGGGAGGAAGGCAGACCGATCTTATCTAACGTTGTCCCGTGATCCACCTCATATTTTGTCCGGATGTCCTCAATCGATTGTACCGTTTTCACCACTGCAGGATCAGCTGCAAAAGTTTGATACGGTATCATACTTACCGTCAAAACAAGAATCATGATCCTGGCAAGGATCCGTTCTTTCATACTGAATCCGATCTGGCTTCTGCTTTTTCGGCTGCTCATTACTTTCTCCTTTACTGTCCGGTCTGTTGACTGACCCGGATGTATTCCATTTCTATTTCCAACAGGGTAATTTGATTCACTTTTTGACAGTTCCGATTCTGCTGTTTTAATCCAATCAATTATGTCGTAATACTCCTCATAACTATCATATCCATAAGGATCCAATGATTCTCCATCATATAAAAAAAGCGATACTCATTTCAATCTATCGACACTTATAAATATAGAGTAATCATAGTATAGCATCCTGCATAGCTTTTATCCAACGAATGTCACGAGGTGTAAGTTGGCAATTACATACTATAGTGTTATGAAGCCATATTGCATTCAAATAACTTAAATGAAATCATTCGAGCTATTCCTGTGAATGCCTTCATTATAGTGACCACTCTACCCTGCCCCTCTGCCTGTTCCTCTGATTTCTCTCCCATTCCTCACGCTTGCTTTGTTCGTCGGCGATCCTGTTCACCTGATCTTCCCCGACAGCATGCTCCACCAGTTCCAGCATATGAGCCCGCTCATTCATAATATTATTTCTTTCCTCCAGATTACTGATTCGGCTCAGAAGACGTTCAACTTTCTGGTCACTCATTCTGAGTCGCTGTTGCAGTCGTTCGTTTGCTGCCAAAGCACGGATCAGCTGCAGAGTGAGATTTTTAATTACGTCCTTAAGCTTATTGACGAGGGGACGTGCCTTTTTATCACGGTATGCCCCAGCTCCCATCATGAAATCCGGCTCCGGAAGTTGCCACTTCTTTGCTTCATCGTATTCGTGAACATTTCTCTCAAAAGTCCGGATGTACGTTTTTAAGCTGTCAGCCTTCTTCTGGCTTTCTTCTTTTACTGCCTCTGCTTCTTCAGCCTCCTTCTTTGCCGTTGCAGCGGCCTGAAGGGCATCTTCTTTCTCTTCCCTGGCATCAGCTGCCTCCTTTCGCAGTGCAGTCAGTTCATGATTTACCTGTGAAAGCTCCATATGCAGTTGCGCAGAGGCCTTCAGCTGTGCTTCCTTCGTCTGTTCAATTTTTTCTTTTTGTCTTTCAAGCAGCTCAACTTCTTTTGTCCGCTCCTTCTTCTTGTAGTCCAGTACAGACAGGTGTTCCTCATGGGTGCCCTTCTTCTCCCATTCGACGCCGTGTGCCAGCATGATTTCTGCCAAACGCTCCTTTTCTGCATTTGCCCACTGATCCCACTCCGTATCACTTCGGGTGCCGCCCTTAAAGCCAAGGGCTTCCAGTGCCTTTTTCAGAGAGACCCTGGTATCAAGGCCCCTTCTGCTGCCTGTCGTGTAAGGAACAAAGTCAATGTGCAGGTGCGGTGTTGCCTCGTCCATATGAAGATGGGCGGAAAAGACACGAAGTGTCGAATTCCTTTTCTGAAATCCCCTCATGTACTCATCCAACAGCCTGGCGGCAAATGCCCCGTCCTCAGTTGTAGCGGCGCAGGTATCTTTGTTGCCGATCTGAATGATGATCTCATGAAAAGGCTTCTCCTGTTTTCCAGAACAGATCTTCTCATAATAATTCTCAATCTTCCTGTCTGACCGCTTTTGCTTCGCATTGTACCTGGCTAGGGCATCATCGAATAATTCGTGATCTCGATCTGTTTCTCCCCTGGCTCAAACAGATGAAAAAGCTCGAAAAGGGAGAAATCACAAAGGAAGATTATGACTGGTGGCGTTACAACTACCCGGAAGGGGAGATCGTCAAACCAACACTGAAGCCCCTGAAACCGTCCGGCAATACGGACAACTCTTCCTCAAATGAAGAGTGACAACCATGCCCGCTCTGATCAGAGAAACAGCTGTCTGACCGTACTGTGCTGGTACTGACCCAGTTCCAAAGTCCCGGGTCAGACAACACCTGGGTCTCTGAACTTTTCCACAACGCAAAAAGCCCTCCGAACAACATTGTCGTTGCTCAGAGGGCATTTTTATGTCTTCTGTTATTAAAGAATAATCAGTCACGGGGTTCGATTGTGCTGAAAAGATAACTCTTCTTTACAGCCATCTGTCTGATTCGATACGATTCGGTATCATTCTTCAAACCTGTAAGGAATAGTATCAAAACAGTATCAGAGCGTCTCCCCCGTGTCCTGGAGCCCAGTGTTTATGCGGGTTTTCAAGATTTTTGACACCTTCCACCCTCGTTGAGCCTGAAAATGACAAAATCTTTGAGCGTCTTCACACCGCCAGAACAGCTATCCCAAATCACCTTCCAGCAATCACTCTCCCCACAAACCCATCACAAACTTGCATCCATCCGGGGCCTCCGCGCTCATCCCGGGGCTCCCCTCGCGCTATCCTGTTTTCTTGTTTTTTCCTTTGTTTATGCGGGTTTCCGGGGGCTTCGGGCTCCGGGTCAGGGTCTCCTGCAAGGCGCCAGATAACAAAAAAAGCCCTATGCCGTGGGGGTTCCACAGCACAAGGCTTCTTTGGTTTGCTATGTTCGTTTTGAGCCTCAGAGATGGCTGAAGTGACGCTCAATTAAATTGTCACTTTCAGGATCAATGAGGGTGGGAATATACAATTTTGCAAATTATTCGTACTCAATGCCATGCCGTGTTATTCGTGAAATTTCATATCTTTAGCATCCTCACTTCTTTTACTATTTCTTCCTATTATATAGAGTGATTCCATTTCTCCAGATTCCCAACATCATTTAAACATCACAACGAATATTCGTCTCCTACGTCTCAGTTTATTCATATGATGTTAATTCTCGTCAGGAACGTACTCTATCACATCCTGTACTTGACATCCCAGTTCTTTGCAGATCTTGTCCAGGAGCCTCATGCTGATTGGCTCATTCCTGGCCATCATGGAAACAGATTTTTTCGTAACCCCCAGCCGGGCAGCCAGATCCTGTTTCTTCATATTCTTGTCTATCAGTGTTTTCCATAGCGGATTAAACGAAATCACAAGTTCCCTCCTTTCAGCAGCGCATGTCGCAGTCTTGTCCAGGTTTTATTGTATACCGTTATTTTTTACCTGTCAATGCTATTTTTTTACATATCAGGTAAATTATTTTTGGAAAAACCATTGACTTCGCTATGGCATGTGATACTATATACACAACAGAAAACACAAACAGCCGTTCGGGAACTGACGAATCCCTGGACATAACAACCACAGAAAGGACAAGCTGAAATGAAGAACGAATGGATCAAGAACCAGAGATTTGGCATCGAAATTGAAATGACAGGCATCACAAAGGGAAGAGCTCAGAAAACAGTAGCAAAGGTGCTCGAATCCACGAATACTGGCCGCGCACACAGCTACGATAACCACTACGTAATCGACAGCAATGGCAGGAAATGGAGCTGTGAGCACGACGGATCCATCCGCACAACCCGCTCTGACGGATCACCTACCGGAAACCGGATGTACTCCGTGGAGCTTGTCTCCCCCATCCTTACTTACGAAGATATCCCTCAGCTCCAGACAATTATTAGGGAACTCAAAAAAGCCGGAGCCCGCGTAAATGAAAGCTGTGGAATCCACATCCACATCGATGGGGCAAACCACACAGCGAACTCCCTTTTCAATCTCACAGAACTCTTCGTAGCAAGGCAGGACCTCATCTACGATGCTCTCGATAACAACTCAAGGGCACACCGCTGGTGCAGAAAAATCTCCGTTTCCCTCAGGGACGCAATAAAAAAGGACCACAAAGCCCTTTCCGATATCGAGAGGATCTGGTATAGCGAAGCTAATGACAACTACTGCGGAAGGATCGACCACTCGCACTATAATCCCACCAGATACCACGGGCTCAACCTGCATGCATTCTTCAGCAAGGGAACCATCGAGTTTCGTCTGTTCAACTCCACTCTCCATGCAGGAAAAATCAAAGCATATATCCAGTTCTGCCTCGCGATCAGCGGATGGGCAATCTCCACCAAAAGAGTTTATTTCAAGGATCTGACTGGAGCCACCGAAAAGAAGAAGGTCGATACCATGAGAGCATTCCTTAAGAACCGGCTCGGCCTTGAGGGTGATGAATTCAAGACCTGCCGTATCCACATGATGGCCATCGTCAAGAAGAACGCTGGTATCCACAGCCGGACTGCAAATGGGGCAGAAAACATTGCATAAAGAAAAGAGGAAACAATGAACTTCGCAGAAAAGATGGAAATCGAAACAAGACTCCTCTCCAACCTGGCCTCCTGGATGGAGGTCAGGGGAGAAGTGATCTTTGATAAGTCGCAGTCAAATGCATACACCAGCGTCCGGATCAGGGAGATCAGATGGAAAGAATCACTGTACAGAATAGTGGACGTGGATGGTATAACCTGTGAAATCAAGAAAATCGACTGAGAATAAGGAGGATATCAATGAAAGTATACGTCGCATATGGAAGCAACCTCGATACAGAACAGATGGCATGGCGCTGCCCGAAGGCAAAGATTATATCCAGTGGAATGCTGGAGGGATGGGAACTGATTTACAGAAGAAGCTACTCCGGGGCATATGCCACTATCAGGAAAGCCCCTGGGAAGTATGTCCCTGTCGGACTCTGGAAGATCTCTGCGGCCGATGAGAGGGCTTTGGACCGATACGAGGGATTCCCTTCGTTCTACCAGAAACACACCGTAGAGGTCCTTGTGGACGGCGGTAAGAAGGTAGCCGGCATGGCGTATATCATGAGGCCGGATGCTGTTCCGGGATTTCCCACCGAGCGATACATTGATACGATTTACAGAGGGTATCAGGATTTCGACCTTGACGCCAGATTCCTGATGGATTCACTCCGCCTCAATCAGTATGAAATGGGGCAGTGGCAAACAAAAAAGAGGCGCTAAGCCTCTTTCTTGCCATTGTCCATACCGTTGCAGCGGTATCTGCTGCGTGTGCAGGATCACGAAGCGTCATTCTGAGTATCAGAGTCCGGTACCCACTCGATCAGCTCACCCAACTCACAGTTCAGTACCTTGCATATGCGATCCAGGTGGTCAAGATTGACCCTCTCTGCCAGCTCATGGTACAGCTCACCGATCGTGTTCGCTCTTATTCCAGTGCGACGCGAAAGCTCAGCCTGCGTCATACGCCTTTCACCCAGCATTTTGGACAAGTGAATTTTTATCATGCCATTGCTCCTTCCGTTTGATTGTAGCGCGATTTGAAGTATCGGAAGGAATAATGTTATAAAATATCGTTTCTTGATATGAACGCACTTCTGCACAAACAAAAGAACCCCCTGGGCCAACCGGTATGGTAAGTCCAGGGGGGTACATAGCTGTCAGGCCTGACAAGCACTATGTTCATTTAATCAGCGGATCTGATCCGTATTTCTTCAAGTATGCTTCGAGGGCCTCCTGATACGTTGGAAGGCTATTATAGAATCTTTCCACCTGTTTCTGCACTGCATTTGCACGGGAACCGAGCTTTTGAGCCCTCTCCGGATTGTTCCCGTGCTTGCGGAACATAACCTCCACTGCAAGTTCTGTATCTGACTTTGAATATGAGCTACTTGCCGTCAGCTGCTTCTCAACCAAGGCCGTATCCTTATCACCGAGTTTGGGGCAAATGAAGCCACGGATATACTTGCCGTTGATCCGCATTGTGCGGCGTTTCACAGCCCCATCATAGTTGCCTTCCATGACGACAAAGGTGCCGGCAGCTTTATCCACAGAAATGACAATGCCGATGTGATCAGGAGTCCCCTTATTATCTCCGGATCCGGAATCTTCCCAGTCATAGAGGACAGCCTCGGCGAGCTTCGGCACATGGTTATCGGCTTCCTGCCAGATGCCCATCTTCTTGGCCAGGGTGATGTTTCTGGGGCAGCCACACTCAATCGGGAAAAGCTCCGGAGCTCCCACCTGAATATAAGCGGCGCTTGCAGCAGTCGCGCACCATGCGTCGTTATACTTGACTTTGTAGTTAAGTGTTCCACTCTTTGCGGCTGTCGGCAGATAGTAGTTATAGATGTCTACAATAATCTTGTGCTTGCCGTTCGCCTCACTGTATCCCTCCCAGCTGCAGATCTGATCAACAATATCCTTTCGTGTGACTTTCGGATCTGAAACCTGTGTGCTTCTGTTTCCTCCGAGAGCGATATACCCGCGAGATAAGTCAACCCTTCCATCTACGCCCGGAATTGTCCCATTGTTAGTGTATTGCCAGAGCGCCACGTCGTGCGCGGTATAAGTCAGCTTGTCTGCCCACTGCGCCACCCAGCGCAGGCAGTAGGGCTCGAGGTCGCTGTCATTGAGATTCCCGGAAAACCACGACTCCGATGCGTAAACTCCGCACTCATATCCAGCCTCATGGAGTTTTTTCAAGATTACGTTGAGATACCTTGTGCGCCTGTCTTTGCTGAGGTTGTCAGATCTCCCGGATTTATTCCGGTAGACAACCTCGCTGTCCAGCCATATCGGCCCACAGAGAGCAACCTTTTTTGCTGCGGAAATTATAAAATTCGCCTCTGTCTCCGCCTCTTTTGTGGAAATCGAACAAGGGAAAAAGTAAATCATTGTCGGGATCCCCTGCTTCTGGCAGGCCGACATGTACTCCTGATATTTCGGATCATAGGTGATGGTCGCCGTGGTCGCGCCCCTGTATCCCAGCCGCAGGATAACGGCGTCAACAGCTTCTTTCACCTTTTTAAAATCCCTTACGGGATTAAATTGTGAAAAATCACTTATTTTCGTTGCCATGATACTCCTTTCTGTGCAAAAGTGCCGGGAGTGTTTCCACTCTCGGCACCAGCGGTTTAGTCTTATTTTTTCAAAGCTTCGATTTCTTTCTCCAACTCCGCTACTTTTTTCAGCGCCTCAGCAATATCCTCTTCTTTCAGTGCGAGGTCTACTGTGTTAAGTACCTTGCTGATCGCTCCGGGAATCGGCACTCCCATCTTTTTGAGATTTTCCATGATCGACATAAATTCCATGAAGATGATATATGCGGAGATGCCTGCCATAATAAAAGGCGGGATTCTCATTCCGTAGGAAAACAGCTCGCCGATGACCAGGATCGCGATCTCTCCCACTTTCTTCGTAAGACCGGAGCGCATTTTCTTGGACTTAAATGTTGATGTCGACCATGCATAAAGCAGGCCCGTGATGAAGTCGATTGCCATGAGGGCTACCGGCAGGATCAGTACCCAGATCTCATTCGTGAATTTGAAGTTGCTGAGAAATACCATGATGTCCATGCTGTTATATCCTCCTTAAATTGTATAAGTATCATGCTTGCCGGATTTCGTTGTCGTGACAGTGACTTTCCTTCCGGCAATATCGATATCAATGTGCCCATCATCGGCTGTAGCGTAGCAGGTGGCACCCACGGCCTCTGCCATTTTCTTCGGTCCTTTACGACCGGAGTGCCATCCCGGATGATGGTAGTTGGATCCACAGATCCTCGGACGGGTCGCCTGCATCAGTTCGTCATTGGTGGCATTTCCGTCCGTGTGCCAATGGAATTCCAGCCCGTGGCATTTTATGCTGATTCCTTCTTTTTTAGCGTATGAAACAAAAAGATTGTTCGCAGGGTTCTGTGCATCGCCGGCCGTGTGCCAAACAAAGGAGCCGCACTCGAAGTAGTTGAACGGACTCATGTTGTTGACGTAGTGATGTGGGTCATGTTCTCTCAGGTCTTTCGCCTTCGGAGCATAGAGGCAACGGAACTTGATCTCGCCGATTACAGCAGCGTCGCCCTGTTTGTACCATCGAAAGTTTTTGACCTTCCTCGCCTGTCTCCGGAGGGAGTCCCCGTAACTCTTCTGGTACTTATCCAATTCTGTCGGATCCGGAAGATAGAGCCATTTAACTGGGAAAGCGTTTGCTACCTTTGTGAGACCACCATAGTGATCTCCGTGAGCGTGACTGATAAAGAGTGCATCTATCTGCTTCACTCCCTGGGCTTTGAGGTCCTCGATCACGACATTGGCGGTCTTGTCCATGGCCGTGTCAATCAGGACACACTTGGCCACAGAACCGTCCGGAGCGTACTGCAGGAGTGCCGTACATGCGCCATATGCGGATTCATCTTTTCGGCAGAAATGCTCCATGTGAATGCGGAATTTTGTATCGGTATTGGTGTGTCCTGCCGGCTGCAGAAGCCTATTGACCTCTGCCTGTACCTTTTTCGCATCATACCTGCAGAAGGACAACAGCAGTTCCCTGACCGCGCCTTTTCCATAATTGTCATTGATCACATCCTTGGCGGCCTGCGTGACGGTCTTGCCCCGCATGGCATAGATAAGCTCAACTCTTGCCTGTGCCTTATCTGCGTACTTGCCGAGACGGGTCTTTCGGTAAGGGTCTTTCCCTGCACGACCAGCAATCACGTAAACAGCCATGTCACGGGCAATGAGATCTTCTTTCCCCCATACGCGGTCGACCTCTGCCTGGATAGAGGCAATGTTCTTACTGCCGAAGACAGAAAGCTGCTTCTTCCTCGTGTCGCTCGACCCATACACATTGAGCATACAGTCTACTGCAGCAATGGTACGCTGCAGGTTGTCCATTGTGGACATGGCGGCATACTTCGGACGCACGCGGCCGATGATAGTCCTTCCAGATCTCTTCCGGCGCTGGCAGGTATCCTTGCTAATCTGGGCGTAGTTACCGCACAGGTTCACATTGGATCCCAAAGCCAGTTCTGTATGGTTGGGCTTACCTTCCTTCGTGCCATAGATAACGATATCTCCTGGCAAGATGTCTCCGGACCCTTTTTTCCAGATACCAAGTTTCTCTGCACGGGACTTCAGGGTGCCGGAAGTCTGCGTAAATCCGCCAACAAGGCTGATTCCCCCGGCATTATAGAGGATTGCCATTACGGCCTCAGTGCACCATGCATCAGTCATTTTCACACTATGCCCTTTGGCAATCAGTGTTTTCACGACATCTGCATGTGCAGTCGGGGATCCATCATATTTCGCCGCAGCCGTCAGCACGTCCCATACTGTGCATTTCGTTGCCACTTATTTCCTCCTTTCAATAATCGGCAATAAAAAAAGACCCTGTCGGGTCTCTTCTATCGCCTTAATTCACATATCGATAAAACCGTGGACTTCTTGCATCTCCCTGATCCTCATCGACTGCTGATGGATTACCTTTGCCATCGTTTCAATGGTAGTCGATTGCTCGTCGCAAAGAATCATGTAGGTTTTTAAAAGGCTTGTAACTTCTTCGAGTTCTTGTTTTAGTTTTTCTTCGGAAGAATCCATTTTCCCCTCCACTGGTACTGCGGCTTTTCTTCTTCGAAAAGCCAGTACCGCAGATAATCATCCAACACGATTGCTGCCCCGCTCAGGATAAACCAGGCCGCTGCAAAAGGGGCGCAGATCTGGCCAAACAGATTCATGGGGATATTGCTATAGTCCCACACGTTTAGTTTGCACCAAAGATTGAGTACAACGCCGGAACAGAATTCAATGGAGGTGATAACTATGGCGCTTAGTGTCATTTGCTCCAACATGGGCATATCCCATGGATAATACTCGTTTATCATCCCGCAGAGTAAGAAGCAAACCCCTCCGACAATCATCATGCTCCAGTGTGTCCTGCTTCGAAATAACACTTCCAGAAGGCAATATAGCAAGCCTCCAATCCCCCAGAGGACAGCATTCTTAAGAACCGCTCTCATTCTGCCGCATCTGCCGCAAGGTATGCTTTAAGGACCTCGCTCTTATAGTCATCCGGAATCTCGGCGCCCCATTCGATACCGGCAATTTCTCCTCGTGTTGTGCAGTTTGCCAGCCACACAAAAAGACTGTTACAGATTGTCGTCATCAATGAGACATACTTTGTTGCTTCCGCGCAGATTTTTGCCATGTCAGCTGCGCTGTAGAAACAGCAGGGCGCTCCGTCGCTGTGATACTCAAGCCTCTCTGCCCCCGACTGGAGCTGTGCCATTTTCCCGAAAAGATTGATCTGATCAGTCTCGGTCAGGCTGAAGTGCTGCACCCCTTCACTCAGTTCAACATCGATGCCTGCAAAGATTATTGCCTGGCACGCAGCGGATATCTGATCCCTCTTTGCTTTCCGGACCGCTTCCAGCTGCAGATGATCCGCCATGCTTCCGGGCTTCTCATCACACATTGCCGTAAAGAAGAATCCGGAATCTGCCAGTATTTCTTCCTTGGAGATAACCGAAGGCGTTACCTTGAAGTAGACTTCCTCAGCTATGTAGCCTTCTTCTGTTTCCTGGCTGGACGCTTCCTGCCGGATCCATACATTGGCCATCCCGTCGGTTCCAATCTTATATGCCACATTTTCAAGCGGCTCAGGGCTGTTAACAATATTCATGCTATTCTGCTCCTCCACATATTGTAGTATTTGGTTTGATCGTATGCTTTTCCTTTCGCGTAGTCGCTGATAATCCGCCTCACGATCCGCATTATCTGATCAACCTTATTCTTTTTTCGGAAGGTAGCGGAATCCGTGGTTGTAAAACATCCGTAATATGAGATAACGCTTTTGGCGAACTTCTCTGTGACTACAGTCCTTCGTTTCACCATTCTGGTAAAGCGAGACAGCTTTCTTCTGGCTTTGATAAATGTCCTTCCACGGATTGTGACCCGTGTTCTCCTGTACCTGGTCCTCCTGTTAAAGTAGTATTTTTCCTTAATCTCACCTCCATGAAACTGGAGGCCGATGAAATCAATTACACGGCCGGATATGGTCCCTCCCTCTCTGCTATATTGGGTACGGAATTTAACCCAGTCCGGTTTGACGGTCATGCCAAGCTGGTCTTTGGCATACTTCATTATCAGATCCATACTCTTCTGCAGCAATTTCTTGTTTTGCCCAAACAGAAGAATGTCATCCGCGTAGATGATGATGTGCGCCAGCATCCTGATTCTCTGTACTTGTCCTCGTCGTTTCTTTTCGACATACAGATCCTCCGAGGCATAATGGTACAATCTGCTGACATAGTAGTTACACAAATCTTTGGATATCGGGGATCCGATAAGGATACCCTTGCACGGATCCAAAGCCTTCGGGTTCGGATATTCTTCGTAAAGAGACAGGAATGTGTCGAGAAGATACAGGAGGTCATGGGATTTATGCAGATCTCTGTGATACATTGCCTGCAACTTGTCATGCGGGATGCTTGGGTAGCATTTTGACATATCTGCCTGAATCCCGTATTTAGTCCCTTCCGGATCCCGGCTCATCCATCGAAGAATTGCTTTCCGGCCGTATGCCTGACCCTTTCCTTTGATGCTACCAATCTGGTACTCTCCCACTTTTGCACGAAATAGTGGGAGAGCAGCTTCGTTCGCTACTGCTTCATATAGGCGAAAAATTGTTGCCTCGAGGCCAAGGTCTCTCCGCTTCTTACTTCCAACGTCCGTAATTTCCAGGTATCTTATGACCTTTTCGCCATAACATCTCTGCATAATGTGTTCCCGTACTGTCCGGTATCGGATATGCTCCGACATTTCCTTTGAGATCCTGGTGCAGACAGACTTTAAGAATCTGTCTTTGCCATCGCCTTCCTCTCTCTTCTCTCCGATCAGTGTCTGACGAACATAAGATTCACTGTATCCTGTATATCCGGAAATGAACCGGACAGTAGACCGTTTCCGGACCTTATCGTGCAGGTAGTCAAACACTGCTTCGTAAATAAATGCATCGTCGGTCAGATCAAGGTTTTTGCAGTAGGTTTTCATAATAAGTTTCTTTCTGAATTCAAGGGTTTTCGGGTATACTACTAGCCCCCACCTGCGTCCACTCCGCCGCAGGGCCGGATCCGGGTCATCCCCTTCCCCGATGCTGGTTCATCAATTTCGGGCATTCCGCCCAAGCTCTTTATGAGGCTCCTCCAGGGAGCGAAACATGACACACATTATTCAGAATTGCGCGCGGCATAGTTCCAGTTCGCGTTCGACAGCGAATTGTTCAGGTTCGCGTAGCGGCGCCCGGCGTTAGCCCCGTTGTTCAGGTTGCCGCCGAGCAGGACACAAGCCGACAGTGTCATGAGTCCTTATAAAATTCGACCCGCTTCGCGGGTAATAGTTTCATAGGGGAGATCCCCTCTGACCGCCCTCGGGGCGGCCATTCACCCCCTTACGCTGCGCTTTGAGCGCAGCGTCCAGAAGCAGAAAGGCGCGCGGCATAGCCCCAGCCCGCGATCGACAGCGAAAAGTTCAGGTACGCGGAGCGGCGCCCGGCGCGAGCCCCGGTGCCCAGGTAGCCGCCGAGCAGGACCTCACGCTTCGCGTTCGTCGTTTCATCGACGCTTCCTGTATTCTGGCAATCTGCATATCCAGTCGAGGAGGTAGCATTCACTTCCGTTCCATGTCTCACCATTGGATTGTCCGGGTCATAGCCAAGCACTGAGATATACTTCCAGGCATTGTCCGTCAGGGCAAGCGTATATGCCACTGCCTCGTAATCTGCCGTGGGTGCGCTTGCGGACAGCTTTGTACAGTCGTAGCAAATGTACGGCCGCATTACGCCATCGACGATGTTCATGATCGTATTAGAGCATACTTCATACTGGCCAAGCGCCAGCTCTACGCCAAACAGGATGTAGGGTTCTTTGCCGGATGAGTTACTGCTGGGCGATCCGCAGCTTCCGAGGACATCATCACACGCGCCGGTGTACCAGGGCATCGTCGAGATGTATGTCGGGCAGTCAATATTGTCAACAACAGTTTTTGCTGTTGAAAATGCACTTCCGCCATTGTCAACATATACAGCAGCATTATTGTCGTCATAATCCTCAATCTTCGTGATCAGGACTCTGTTGGCTTTCGCATGCATGCCAGCCTGTCCTCCGTCGATATTGCCAGCGGTATGGTCTCCGTTAAGAGTAGTTGCATTTCCGATCGATACACAGGAACCAACCAGGAGATTGGCCGCCTGAGACTTTGCAATGATAATTCTCTCGACGTCCGCCTCCTCTACGGTTGCGGGATACTGAAGATAGTACCCGGTAGCTCCACGCATAATGCTCTGGCTGTCTCTTGTCGCAAAGGCGATATCGAAGAGGTTCGTCATCCGCTGCCAGTCCTGCGCTGTTGTTCCACAGTACTGGCTCCCTTTTCTGTGGAACTTTGTGATGATGCTGTTGTGTGAGTTGTTGTAACTCGGGTTGAAGCCGCTGACGGAATTGGGCGTTCCAGAAGACTCTGAAGAATCCTGGTACTTGGCGATAGCTACATAAGGGCGGATGGTCCCGTCCGGTCTGATTGCACCTCCCTCCGGGAAAAATCCCTCATGCGCCATGTCGGACAAAATCAGGTTTTCTCCTGTTGCTGTGATCTCGATCTTAATCCACTGTGTCAGGAACAGGCACCATACATCGCGCTCTGTCCGTGAGAACTCATTGTCGACCCCACGGATGTACTGAACCTGGAATTCGCCATCCTCATCGACATAGCCGTTTACCTCCAGATGAAAAAAGACCGACTCCCCTTCGAGATCGTTCCTACCCTGAACGGTATTGGTCGAGGGCTCGCACACCTTACCGACATTGTCATACAGCCTGGTCCCGATCGATGAAGGGTTGATATCAAAGGCGTCCCAATGGACACCGTACTTCTTTCCGGTTCTGCGCATGTCCAGCAGAAATTTTGCCTGAGCATTCTTATCTGCAGCAAAGCCGCCGGCAGCTTTCTGGATGGCAACATCATTGTTGATCAGCTGGGCAAAGAGGGCATTGAACGTATCTGCATGACACGGATCCGATGTTTCAAGCATCCGCAGGTTTGCATTGAACGATGCCCCGGAAGTATCAAAATTCGACATTATTTCCTCCCGTATGATATTTCCAATACTATGATTTGTGTAAAAAGGTTAAAAAATAACAATATCCGTTATTCTATGTGCAAAAGAAAGCGGTGTCAGAAGGTATCGTCACACTCAAAGATAACTTCCATATCCGCATCTTTCCCCTTCTGCATGAAGGCTTTCAGCGCCACGAAATCCCCATCCGCATCATAGATGCCGCATTCGGAGATATAGGTGTTGCTCAGTTCATTGGCGCCAATTGTGCAGCGATATCTGACTTTTGTGTCGCTGATGACCTCATGGCCGTCAACCGTCTTACGGAGCACTTCGTGGTGCAGGGCATTGCTGTCCGCAGAATGCGGGATCACTGTGCCGCTGCTGTTCACTCCTCCATCTCCGAAAGCCATGCCGACGATTTTAGGCAGGGCCTGTTCCCCTGCGCGGGCAAGAAGCATTTTCTTCTTTGCCCTGGTCGTTACTACAGTTCCTGATGCCATTTACAATTCCTCCCTTCCTGAGTTCAGGTTAATGTTTCCATCCAGCAGTACCGCGCCTGTGAGGGGCACCGCTTCTGCCGGGACGTACCAGTTAAATACAGCAGTTTCTTTGTCAGGCAAAGAATATCGCCAGGCATTTACGTTGATGTCGGGCGGGAGTACATCGTCAAGGTTCCCCTCTCCATTGAGCGCTCCCCAGCCTCCGAGGAGCCTTGCTGCATCCCACCAGACAGCATCGACTTTATGAACATCTGTCAGAGTCAGGCCCTCGTCTGCCGATGTCCGGGATATGAACCTGTTTGCAACGGCATATGCCCAACTGTTCTCGTTGGCCAAGGTGAGTTTTGGAACAAAAGTAATCCTGGTCGGCAGCTCTGCATCGAGCAGATACGTTCCGTCCAGAAGTCTGCTGCCATCCAAAAGCCCCTGCCACGCGCTGATTGGGGTGCGGAGCGTGATCCGTTCGGTGATGTTTTCTGTCAGTACAAAAATGACCAGAAGATCGCGGAAAGATGTAGCTACATGTGCAGGCAGCCTCCGGAGCACGATGTTTTCAATCTTACGTGCCGAGAATACGGCATCTTCGTTAAGAATGATCCGGATCTGGAGAATGTTATCCTCCCACCAGATTTCCGAATCGCATCCGGAGTAAGCCTTGATGATCGACTTGATCGTCGATGCCCCGAATTTTCCGTTTCCTGGATAATAGGCAGCTACAGTTCTGCGCCTTTCATCAAGGCTGTCCCCGGGCTCCGGTTCCAGGACGAGGATTCTTTCCAGCAAGGCTATAGTCTCCTCATCTGCGTAGATTGGGAACTGGTTCAGGACGATCTTTTCGAGCCACAGGGCCATCAAGTCGAGCGTCCAGCCGGCAAAACGGTAGATGGCATCCATTTCACGGTATTCCGTCCACCAGGATGGCCCGTAGCTTACAAGCTCCTCATATCCGGGGATTTCCCGGTTGTTAAATATGTCCATCCACTATCACCTCCCCGGCAACCGGAACCTGATACACGCTGATCGGCACATTGTCTGTGCCTCCGTTGACCAGCAGGTTTTCGTAGTCAACAACGCCGGACACATTCGCGATCAATGACCCGATAGAATTCACTCTCACAGTGGTCTCGTCTGCGGCCGCAAGTGCCAGCCCCTTCAGATAGACCTTCAAGGCTGCTTCTATGTCATCCTTTATGGCGGCGAAGGAACCGTTTGCGGTCTTTGTTACTTCCACGGAGAGACTGATAGGTACTTCCACCGATGCTACTGCTGTAAAGAAGCACCCTATCGTAACAAGGCCTTCCCCTAAGCCAGATGCGCCCGGGTCGAGGGTATCCTGGACCTGATTAACAATATCCTCTGACGGCGCTGTCCCGTCCACTGCGGTGATGACTGCCTTCACGGTTCCGGGGCCATCCCAGAGCTTTATGATCCTCGCCCTGCCAACTCCTGAAATCCCTTCGCACCATGATTTAATCTGGGAAGCATTCCCGTTTTCAGCGGGCCCGGCGATCTTTTCCAGAAACCTGGCCCGGGCCGAGTCATCATCCTCTGTATCGACCGCAGGAATAGCCAGAGAACCGAGAGTGGCGCTGATCATATCGTCTACATCACGCTCCGGGATGACCGGCAGGCCGGGCACAAGGGAATTCATCTCTGTGCCGGTCTCTTGGGAGACGATAACCCAATTGCCTTCGGTGTCCTTTGCCGTGTTGAAGAAATGGTCATCGCAGCTTACAAGATCGCCAATCTCCGGCGAGGCACCGACAAACTCCACATAATAGGTCGCGGGAGTGTCCTCGGGAGGATTTCTCGCCATGCCTTGTTCTGCCAGCCGTTCATCCAAGATTTCCCCTGTACAAGTATTGATGGAGATGATCTCTGCGACCATGCTCAGATCATCGAAGAAATCCGATGTGCGTGTCACATGCCCATCGCAGGCATCCCGGTAAACAGATCCCTGGTTCGTATCCACACCAAGTTCTTCACCCATGGCAATCGCCTGCTCAAGAAGTGTTTCCTCGGTGATCTCATCCAGTTTAAGATCCTCAATATTTCTAACCATTTGTCAGCACACCCTCCATTTCCAATTCTCCATAGATTGTATCTGCAATGAATGCCACATGAACCGAGTCCTGTCCGACCCTCTCATATGTAAAATCCCTCACTCCGGTGACCCGCGCATCGTAGGTCAGTGCGTCTTCTACCATGGCAGGGATATCTGCGTCCAGGTATTCCGGAGTCAGACCAACATCCCCGATCTTATTGAAAACATCGCTCCCATACTGGTCGTCGTACAGGAAATAGGCAAATCTCCGCGTGGACAGGATCTTCCAGATTGCCTGCCGGCAGGCCTCTTCACCGTCAATCATGCCCCGGATCCGGTTGTGTTCATGGTCCATCCCATATGTCCTATAAACCGGCGCCAGTTGCTCCAGTTCTTCTTCGGAGAGCATATCCTCTTCGTTCATCAATGTAGTATCAGCCATCTCACACCTCATCTGCTTCATCGAGCATGTACCATGAATTTCCCATATCAAAGGACAGCATATAATACTGCCTCCCCAGGACAAGCGGTTTAAGCCTCTTGGGGATGGTCAGCGATGCCGCAGACAGATTGACCGCCATGTCGTTCAGCATGGTCACCCGCAACGGTGCCAGCTGGGTCACTGCTCCAATCACTATGTTGGGCATATTCTTCATGGCAATCCCCTGTATCATCTCTTTAATTGAAGTCGCCAAGCCTGCACCTCCTTATCCCGCGGCGTCAATGTTTGCCGCAAAATTCAGTTTCAGCTTCATTGTGTGAGAGCCCTTCTGCCATGTGTGGGTATCCTCATCGACATATGCCTGTCTGTATAGACCCAGATGGTCATTTGCGATCTGGACAACCCCGCCGGCAATCACCGAATTATCTCCGAGGCCTTCCCATGTCATGGAGACGTTCACGACCGCTTTCTCTTTCTTGAATGTTTCAACAATCTGGTTCAGCTCTGTCTTTGTGATGTCCTTATCCACACTCTGGACCTCCTGGAAAACGCCAATCTTCTTTTCAAGCTCTGTGTTCTTCCAGGTCTTCTTTGTCTTGTTCTTCGAAGTAACTACCTTCATCCGGGTCCTGGTCTCATAGATTGACCGAGTGCGTTCGTAAGAAACGGTATTCGACCAGATGCTCAGGACGAGGCTCTGGGCCGGCAGAGTCCTGCGTCTGAGATACACCTTTCCTTTGTCACAGTAAACGTAGTATCTCCTGCCAGTAGCCTTATAGGTCTGGCTTAGTGCTTCCTGGACGATGTCCCAATAGGTGCAGGTGCTCTTTGCGACCTCTGACAGGACCTTGCCGGTATTGTCCGCCCCGCCGACCGTCAGCCCCAGCTGCTTGCAGCAATCTGCAAAAATCTGGTCAGCGCGTTTCTTCTTGTAGGAAAAAGAAGATTTATTATTGGTCATGCGAACCAGGCTGTCATAGGCCTTGGCCACCAGCTTCCTGCTGTTGTTCATGGTTTCTGTCATCAGGAGCCCACGGAAGATCTCTTTCCCGGCCTCAAAGATTTGGACTCTCTGTCCGGCTGCCACATTGGCATTGACGCGGTCCAGCTTATACCCCTCTGAATCCGCAAAGGTGATCGTTGCAGTCCTGGGGGCTGCGCCCTTTCTGCCTGTCCACACAACCTTCTCTACCAGGTTCGAGTAGTCATACCATGAGTTTCCTCCTCCAACGAGTACTGTCAGATTATTCATAGCTGCCTGCTCCTTTACGGAATTACAAACTTACAGCCCGGGTAGATATATTTACCATAGTGGCTGTGCCTGTGGCCGTGCTTCTTTGCTGTTTTGTGGATCAGGTCGTGATTCGCCTTGTAGATCCTCTTCCATAAATGCTTATGTCCGTAGTATTTCTTGGCGATCTTACGGAGAGTGTCACCTTTTTTCACTATATAGATCCTCTTGTTGACAGTATTGTTCACCCGCTTTTTTACCGTCTTGGTCACCTTTTGCTTACGGGTGATCTTGGTCACGGATACACTCCGGTATTCCTTCATTTCAATCGTATAGTTTATGGAGCCAACATCACCTCCCTGCTCATATGCCTTGTATGATTTAATGACGACAAACATATTTAGGTTCAGGGGGCCGCCTGTTACAACCAGGTGCGCAGGGTTGGAGACATGCATCATCCACAGAAGCCAGCTGTGCGACCCTTTCGGCGAATGGAAATTCTTCTTGCCGCATGAACAGTACTGGTCACTGTATCTTGCCGGAAAAAAAGACGACCACGAAACCGTGATCGCCTCTCTTCTGCCTTTATGAAAAATCTCACCAAGCTTGTCGATGGATATTGATGTGTTAATCCCGTTCACCGAGCAGGTGATCTTCTCCGGAGTTACCGGGAATATATACTTCTGCTTATCGTTGTCATAATTCAGCCATACCTTATATGCCATATCAGTACACGTATACCCCCTCTCCTTCTTCTACGATTTCCTGCTCTACGATCTGCATGAAGACATCCTTGAAGTTGTCCATCATCATTTCGACGACCGCTTCCTTGTCCACGCTTCCGTCCGTCACACGGAGGGTGCCGTTCCCGCCAATGTTGATATTGATGGTTTTCTCATTGCTTCCTGAAGGCGCCTGAGAGGCCGCAGGAAGGGAGGGCTGCCCAGGGGCAGTAAATCCTCCGGCCCCAAAGCCAGCGGGCAACTGAGGGCGAGGGAGAGCTCCCAGGGCGGCTCCTGCCTGCTCCCATAATCCGAGAGAACGGTCAGAACCATCGAGCGGGATCGCCGCTTCCGGACCAGCCTCGGCCACAAGCCCCAGGTGAGGTTCGTCAAAGATCCCTCCGTCTGCATGCGGTATGACATAGGGCTCCTCAAAAGGATTGGAGCCGTTGGCCACCGCCCGGCCAAAATAGTCCTGGAGATTGACACCCAGCATCTCACCGGCATCTCTCCACATCTCAATACTGCGGTTGCTCCCGTTCATCGGGATAATGTACTCGGCACCTGCTTCAGCCACAAGGCCGATATGGGGCTCGTCAAAATAACCACCGAGCGCGTGGGCATGGATGGTTCCGGAGCCACTGCCGGCACCGCTGAATGTGACAGTCTTAGTAGGGTTGGCAATACTGTAATCCACATGAATGCTCACGTGAAGATTTGCGGTCGTATGGTAGTCATGCGAGAATTTGGAATTGATCTCGCTTCCAACCTGATTGTAAACAGCATCGATATTGTCGCTTGCCTTGGTCAGGGTGACATTGACCTGCCCGGCGGCTTCGAATGTGCTGCCAAAGCTGGATGTAATCGCGGACTGTGCAGCCGACAAAGCCTCCTCTGCGACTACCGTGCCGGCAGTAATTGTAACATTTGCAGGTATAGTGATCTCTGCCGCCTCCTGCGTCTGCAACGCTGAGCTGACCGCTTCGCCCAGCTGGGATGCGTCCGTAGAGGCTATTTCATACTTGGCGTTGACCGGTACTGTCTGATCCACAGGATCCGCCGCCGCAAGCTCCACTGCTTCCTGTGTAGCAGAGGTATCTGTCTCTCCAGCGACTGTTGTCGTGTTGACTGCCTGCTCCACTTCTATCGGATCTGAGGCAGCCCCTTCGGCCTCTGCAGCGATCTGCGACTTCGCCTCTTCGACCGCTACACCGGTATTCCCAGTCTCAACAGTGATGCCGGACTCCGATACGACTATCTTTGTTCCAACCTGTAATTCTGTGTCTGCGGTGATCTCCGGCTGATTTGCAAAAGCCTCATCAACCGATTTTCCAAGTTTCTCTGCGAGGTCTCCGGCTGAAATGGGTTCTGTGGTGATTTCATACTCCACGCCGACCTCACCTGCGTTAACCTCAATCTGTTGGCCAGTGGCTGATATTCCCTGCACGGTGTCAGCGAGGATTCTCTGGACATTTGCCTCGTCGAATTCAACTTCCATGCTTTCTATTTTTCCCCGGACTCCTTCAAATGTAGGGGGATCTTCGGAAGCTGCAACAGCAGCTCTCTCGACTGCCTCTTTGAAATCCTGTGGGACATTGGCTGTACCGTCCATGATCGCGTTCTTTAAGGCCTGCTTAGATTCATCCCCTACAAGTTGTTTCGCTGCGAGTTCCATCGCCGCACCAGAATCACCCGCTGCCGCACCGACTTCCATTGCGTGCCAGTAGGAGTCATAGAATGACTGCGGTGCCTGTTCTCCAAGATTGGAGTACTGATCCATAAGAGTCTTCGCATCCTGCACATCTGGCTGAAGAGTTTTCCAGAGTTTGCCCATCTCGGCATTTCTTCCTGCAGTGGCATTTCCAATCATCTCGCCGATATTAAACATGTTGTCTGTGTTTCCGGATTTGAAAGCACTATCCATATTCGCTAACTGGCGCTGTATTGCAGACTCTGTACTTGCGGTAGATTTTGCTATCTGATCTCCATATTTGTCGTCCAGAGTATTGTTGCTTAATTCGAGAGTACTGGCCAGAATACCGGCCTCTTCATTAACCGCAGCAGCTGCAATCTGATGTCTTGCGTTCCAGTACTCATTCTCTGTTTTTTCGCCTCTAGCTCTGGCTGCCTCATATTCTTCACGGGCCGCTTCGCTTGTATCCCATCTTGAATCATTTCTGTTCTCTTCTCTCTGCGCAGCCGCTTCCAACGTTGAATATAACGCAGCTCTATTCTCGTCAGCAGCACTCATGGCTTCTTGCCTAGCCTCACGAGATTTCTCGATTAAGGAAGTGAATGAATCAACCGTCAGGTCTCTGCCTGATAGTCTTCCAAATTCATCCTCAATCATATCCATCCTTGCTTTGGATTCTGCGAGCTTCCAACCGGCAAGGATATTGTTCATCTTGTCCTGCAAGCGATTGATGGCCTCCTGCTCGTCAACGCTCATGATTCCGTCTTCAAGTGCATTCTGAACAACCTGTGTCAGCTGATCACTAAGACCCTGGGCTTCTGCAACATCGCCAGCAGCCCACTCATTAACCTTGTCAGCAAAACTGCTCCCATCCACCATTCTGATGTCCATGGTCTCGAGTGACAAGGACATGGCGTATGACTGGTCTTCGATGGCCTTTATGCTGGATGTGACGTACTCCTGGATATTCGACTTATACGTTTCGATATCATTCGCAGACAGATCTAAGCCGATTCTTGCTTTCCATTCGATAGAGTCGTTCGATGTCAGCGCCTGTCTGGCCTGCTCGGCCAATTTGCCCGCCTCCTGGAAATTCGCAAGGGAGGAATCCACATTTAATTTCCAGTCTGCATTGACCGTCATATCTGCAAGCTCGCCGATTTGTGAAGCAGTAAGTTCTATTTTTCCAAATCTTTCCGCTAAATTTTCCTCTATCTGCTGGTCATTATAGTGCTTCCAGGCAAGACCAACAGCCGTAATCGCACCAACAACAGCCGCCGCTCCTGCCGCCCAGGGATGTGCGGTAAGGACGCCTCCGAACTTGGAAATAGCACCAATCAGTCCTCCTGCTCCGCTCAGATTTCCGGCATCAAAGGCACTCATGACGGAAGAGATACGGTTCACAGCGCCAAAAGCCGCAAGTCCCGTGCCGATCGATGAGAACGCTGTTGCCACTGCCTGGGGGTTCCGGAGAACCGTTTCAAGCATCGGTGCAAGCGCCTGTCCAATCCTGCTGATTCCTCCTGCTATCGTACCCGCTGCATCTGGCACCCAGTCTGTCAAAATCGGGATGACCGTGTTCGTCAGATACTGCGTGCCGCCCCTGAGTGTGCCCTCAAGGCCCTCAAAGACCTGGAGCTGCATTTCCTGGAATGCGGATGTCATCATTGCAGTGTCTCCTGCAAGATTATCGTTCATCTTGTCCGATGCATCCTGGGCAGCACCTGCAGAATGTCTCAGCCTATCCTCATATTCCGCTACGTTTTCCATTCCTTCGGTCAGGATCTGGCGTACACCCCTGACGGATCTGTCAGTAAAGGTGTTCATCAGAGCCGCGGATGCTTCTGCTGTTCCAAGGCCGGTAAGGGATGTTTCCACATCGGTCATGATATCGGTCAGGTCTCGGAAGTTGCCTTTCGCATCGGATACAGGGACCAGCATATTGCCAATCTGGATCGCGGAGGCCCCGAGTAGATCGTTCATATCTCCGGTCACGGAGCTGAGTCCGGAGCTGGATGCCTTGGCCAGATCCGCTGCCGTGCTGTAGGTCTCCATCTTCTGGGTGATATCCCTTACGATTGCGGCCATCTGGGTGCCTGCCCGGGATCCTTTCGTACCCTGGTTAGCCATAGCCTCCATCATAGCGGTGGTTGTCTCGATATCCTGTCCTGCAGAATGCATGGCAGCCGCAGAATTCAGGTACGCCTCTCCCAACTGCTGTGCGGTCGTGTTGCTGTTCGACTGTGCATAAGAGAGCATATCTGCCATGTAGGTTGCCTGCCCTGCCTCCATGCCGAATGCGGTCAGGTAGTCGGTGACCATATCCGACGCCGCGCCGAGCTCCATTCCGGAGGCAGCAGCAAGGTTCAGGACGCCGGGGAGGCCTTCTGCGGACTGCTGTGCTGACCAGCCTGCGAGAGACATGTATTTCAGCGCCTCAGCCGACTCCGTGGCGGTAAATATCGTACTGGCTCCGTAGTCTCTGGCAGTCTGCTGCAACATAGCATACTCATCCCCGGTCGCTCCGGAGATGGCCGCGACTTCCGCCATCATATGGGTATATTCCGTCCCAATGCCTATGCTTTCCTGAACAAAGTTCTTGAACCCATTCGCTATCTTGACCGCTCCTATGGCAAGTGCCATTTTCTTAACGGCCTCACCAAGGGAAAACGCTTTTTCGGAGGCACTGTCCATTTCAGCGCCGGCGCCTCTGGCATCATTTCCAAGTTCGTCAAGGCCGTTATTATCGCCCATCCCGTCGGTGCTGTTTCCCAGTCCTTCCGCAGCTGACGCCGCCTCATCAATGGCGTTTCCAGCAGTCTCGGCGGCTCCCGCCAATTCCTCCGCTCCCGCCGATGCACTTCCGAATCCCGCCTCCGCTTCTGCAAGGAATCCGGATGTATTCGGTTCCTCAAATATGCGGTCAACCGCCATCCCCAGGGATGCTGCCTGCCCCTCCACAGACTGGATCGCGTTTCCCGCCTGGGAGGCGAAGGACGAAGGTGCGCTCGATGTAAACGCTCTGTCAATCGCATTCCCTGTCGCCTGCATCTGGGATGAAACCTGTTTCGCAGTATTAGCGACCTTCTGCAGGACATTTGATGCCTGGTCATTTAACCTCAATGTGGTCTGTATATCTGCCACACCGCCTCACCTCCCTTCTGTCTAATCTGTTTTGATATATACTTTAGCCATTCTGTCCATGGAGTTTGCAGGATACTCCATAGCCACCTGTTCCGAGGCGATATAGGCCAGCTGCATGCTCCGGGGCATCTCCGCGAATTCTTCCATGCGTAGGCCCCGTTTCTGCCACAGCAGGTGCGCCCAGAACCAATCATTGGAATCCGGGTCGTCTGTATCGCCTGTAATCAGTTTTTTACTTCGTCAACGATATCTTTCTCATCCTGCTGTTCTTTCAGGCCGAGGGCGATCATGAGGCAGTCATCTGCATAATCAAATTCCTCTTTGTCTGCAAACAGGATGTAGGGCATCTCCAGGACGTCAATAACGCCGTAATAATCCATCAGCTCAGGATCATCCAGTTTGGGCTGGACAAAGGCTTCCACCATGAAATGGAGGCCTGCTTTCTCAGCGTCGTAGTCTTTGATCACGGCCACCTGGCCATTTGCCCCGATCACGGGGCGCTTCCCATTGTTCTTGTCCCTGTAGACCTGTGTCGTCCGGTACATATCCCGGATCTCCTTCAGATAGCCACTGTCATCGGGAATATGGCGGGATTCGGGCAGTCCGAATCCGAACCCGAAGTTCGTCATGACCGTCAGCGAGGCTTGGAACACCTCAGCCAGCATCACACCATGGTCCACTGCGACCCTCCCGACGCGGGAGTCGTCGGCAATGACCGTGATGTTCAGGTTGCGGTCTCGTTTTATCGGTTCGTGTACTTCCATATTCGTTTGTTTTTTCGAGTTCTATCGGTAGCTTCTGCTCTGCGGCTTCGCCCATTTCGCACCACACTGCAGCTTCGTCTTTTACGCCCCACACTGCGGCTTCGCCTTGTGTGGGGTTAATTGCGCTTCGCGCGTTTTGCCTCTTCGAGGCTGCTCAAGGAATATAACTATCTCAATCCTTTTACCACGGGTTTGGCCGCCACGTACTCCTTCAGGTAGAAGGGTTCGAAGTAGGCTACGTCTTCGAAGTCCTGGTTTTGCCATTTCTTGAGGGCGGGGAGCAGCAAGTTCTTCGCGGAGACGGGGGCATCAACAAAACGGGCGTTCGGACTGGCGGAGAGGAGCTCGCGGCACTTGGGCATCCCGTTGCCGCAGAAGACAACCGTCTGCGTGGCTAAAAGCTCCGCGAAAGTGTTCTCGTCCACGATTTTGGAGGAGACCTCCTCCATCATATTCATCGCGAAATCGTAGCAGGCGGTGAAAACCTCCATGCGGCGGGCATCAATCATCGGGACAATCTGCGGTTGTACGTCGTCGCTTCCCGTCCATAAGGCTTTGGCTCCCTGCGCGATACCCTCCAACGTGCCGATGGCCATTACAGGGATTCCGGCGGTGTAGGCGATGCCCTTGGCGGTCGATACGCCGATGCGCAGGCCCGTGTAGGAGCCGGGGCCGACGCTCACCGCCACACCGTTGAGGTCCTTGACGGTGCAGCCGCCCTGCTTCAGCGCTTCCTCTACAAAAGGCAGCAGGTGCTTGGCGTGGTTGTTGCCGCCGGCCTCCTCTTTCAGACCGATGACTTCCGCGCCTCGCGACAAGGCCACAGAACATACGTCGGTGGCAGTTTCGATATGTAATATTGTTGGTATCATATTGGATTACAAAGTTATACGGTTATAGGGTTAGAAGGTTAACGTTTTAATCCTCGGTAGATGAGATCGTGCACTTTCAATCGTATTCCGCTCTTGGCCAGATTGTTGGGCTCGGCATTGGGGCAGACGCGGTTGGAAAGGAAGACGAAAATCAGCTCTTCTTTCGGGTCGCACCAGACCACGGTGCCGGTGAAACCCTGGTGACCGAAAATGTGGGTAGAGGCGCCAATGGGCACGATGGAGGATTCACCGGAGGATTTCGGAGTATGGAAGCCGTAGCCGCGAACTTGACATCCGTGCAGGGAATGCATCTTCGTGAACTCCCTCACGGTATTCTCTGACAGATAGCGCGTACCTTCATAAACGCCGCCGTTCTGCAGCATCAAGAAGATGGCGGCGACTTCCTCCGCCGTGGAAAACAAACCCGCGTTGCCGGCGTTGCCGTGCATCAGCGCGGAGGTCTGGTCATGCACGTAACCGTGGACCAACTGCTTGCGGAACGTCTCGTCTTTCTCCGTCGGGGCGATCTCCTGCTTGTGGAATCCGTGCTGCAGCGGTCTGAACGACGTGTGCGACAACCCCATCGGCTGGTAGAACGTTTCGGCCAGGAACTGCTCGATTGGCAGCATCGTGACGTTCTCCACCATGTCTTTGAGCAACAGGAAGTTAAGGTCGCTGTATTCGTACTTTTTCTCTTTCAGTTTACAATGGGCCACCCTGTAGCGGATAGTGTCGGGATAATCATTGCGAAGATAGAGGTTGTCCGCCACTTGGGTGTTGAAGTTCTCGCTTTTGCTGGTGCGGAGGTACTTTTCATTGCCTTGGATGGACTTGTAGAACGGGATGAAGGCGGGCATCCCCGACGTATGCGTCAGCAGTTCCTCAAGCGTGAGACTCGCTTTGTCGGTACCAGCCAGATAGGGCAAATACTTGCCGATTCTGTCCGTCAGGTGGATCTCCCCGTTATCGTACAACTTCATGACCGCCAAGGTGGTGGCCGCAACCTTGGTCAGCGAGGCGATGTCGTACATCGTCTGCGGCGTCACCTTGTCCTGCTGATTGTAGTCGAGGTAGCCGAAAGCCTTGTGATAGATGGGCTGCCCGTGGTGCAGGGCGATGACTTCGCAACCCGGATAAATGTGATTCTGGATGCCGTCTTGCAGCATCTTGTCGAGCTGCTGCGTGATATTGTCAGGTAAAACAGAGAAGTTTTCGACGGATTTGTTCATCAGGATGCCGCTGCCGGCGGAATATTCGTTGATGCTGACGGGCAGCGTACCCTCACAGACAATCTGTCCGAAGCAGGCTTTCATCGCCGCCGCCACAGTGGAGGGCGTGAACTGGTAGGCATCGATGACGGCGCGGTAGTTGGTCAACGAATCGAAGTAGTTGAGTGCGTATGGATTCCCTAAATGAATGAGAATCACTTGTTTCTCCTTGGCCAATCGGTTGAGCAGCCGCACCGACGACATGTCGATGCCGTAGCCGGAACCGCCCAATTGATTGGAGCCACCGAATGCCACGATGATTTGTTTGTACGGGGCCAGTTTGGTGAGGATATTGGTCTGCTCCTTGGAGGAAATTTTCTTATCCACATAATAATATGGTAGACTGTACTCGCCCACAATTCGCTTGTATTCGCTCTGGTAAGCCTTGCGATCAACACACAGAAACGCCGTGTTTCCGGCAGTTTTGGCATTCAAGGGCAGCATATCGTCGTCGTTCTTCAGCAACGTGAGGGCTTTTTCCTCGATCTGGCGGTTGACCCAGACCGCTTCCGAACGGTTCATCCATTTATTGATTTCTGCACTGTTGGTGGAAGCGTAGTTCGTGATACCGCGGCTTTCCTTGAACTGTAGCACGCGTAAGCACCGCTCATTGATGAGTTCTTCGGATATGACACCCTCTTCCACCGCCCGTTTGATAGCCGCGATGACGGAGTCGGTTTCGCCGGGGAGCAGCAGGATGTCGGCTCCGGCCAGCAAGGCGCGAATTTCCACATCGCCTTCGAAGCGGTTCTGGTTGCGCACGCCTTTCATTTCCATAGCATCGGTGATAATCAAGCCGTCATATCCTAATTCTTTCTTGAGCAGGTCAGTGACGAT
>CACZXG010000016.1 GCA_902785055.1 uncultured Lachnospiraceae bacterium | reverse complement strand
CGGTCTTCAGGATTATCGTCCTATCGGCAGCTTCTCTTTCCTGGGAAGATATCGTGTCATCGACTTCCCTATTTCGAACCTGAGCAACAGCGGCATTATTAACCAGCAGGTTTACATTGCCAGCAAGGCACGTTCCCTTATCGCTCATATCGGAACAGGCCGTCACTACAACATCAACTCCAAGCGCGGCAGACTGCAGATCCTTCCTCCTACAGAGGAGAAGGTAAACGATATCTACAACACCAACATCCGTGCTATGTATGAGAACCTTGAGTACATCAAGAGACAGTCTCAGGAATACGTTGTGATCGTTCCCAGCTGCATGGTCTTCAAGCAGGATTATGACGCCCTCCTTCAGGGCCACGCTGCATCCGGCGCTGACATCACAGCTCTGTATCACACTGTTCACCATGCTAAGAGCGGCTATGAGACCTGCCACATCTTCGATATCGCTGACGACAAGGTCAACGCGATCCGCCGCAACCACGGCGACGAGGATGTACGCGCTATCTCCATGGAGTCCTTCGTTATGAAGAAATCCCTGCTGATCAAGCTGATCGGCGAGGCGAGAGCAATCTCCTCCATGTACAACCTCTCCGACGTCATCAACGCCAAGATCGGCGATCTGGATGTTCGCGCAGTTGAGCACTTCGGATATTTCGGACCGATCACCAGCCTTAAGAGCTACTATGATGCCAACAAGCAGCTTCTCAATCCTGCAAAGGCAGCTGAGCTCTTCACACCCGACTGGCCGATCTATACCAGAACCAACGATTCCTGCCCCAGCCAGTACTATGATGAAGCAGAAGTCAAGAACTCTCTCATCTCCAACGGCTGCGAGATCCGCGGAACTGTTGAGGATTCCGTCGTCGCCCGCGGCGTAGTCATCGGCAAGGGCGCCGTGATCAAGGGCTGCTACATCAGCGCTTACACGACCATCGGCGAGAATGTACGCCTCGAGAATCAGGTCGTTGACAAATATGTCAAGATCGAGCACGAGAACTGCATCTGCGCTCCCGAGGGAGAAGTCGGATATATCAAATACATGGATACTCTTTGATATTGCGCATAAGTATTTGACAAAGGATTTACAGAATTGTCCTTAAATAATTCTGTGCAATGATTAATTATTAATCAGTTAATTCCCTTCCCGGTGCCCGACGCGCCGGGCAGGTTAAAATTAATTTATATCAAGGAGGATAATAAAATGTTAGTATCTGCAAAAGAAATGACTGCTGCTGCAAGAGCAGGCCACTATGCAATCGGTGCATTCAACCTCAACAACCTCGAGTGGACGAAGGCTGTTCTGAAGGCAGCTCAGGAGTGCAACGCTCCCGTTATCGTTCAGTGCTCCGAAGGTGCAGGCAAATACATGGCCGGCTATAAGACGGTAGTCGACATGGTCAATGACGTAATGGCTTCCCAGGGCATCACAGTTCCCGTAGCCCTTCACCTTGACCACGGCTCATATGAAGGCTGCCTGAAGTGCATCGATGCAGGTTTCTCCAGCATCATGTTTGACGGCTCTCATTTCTCAATCGAAGAGAACATCGCCAAGACCAAAGAGCTGGTTAAGCTTGCTCACGAGCACGGCATGTCCATCGAGGCAGAAGTCGGCGGCATCGGCGGCGAGGAAGACGGCGTTGTATCTCAGGGCGAGTGCGCAGATCCTGAAGAGTGCAAGCTGATCGCTGATCTGGGCGTAGATTTCCTGGCATGCGGCATCGGCAACATCCACGGCAAATATCCCGAGAACTGGGCAGGACTTCGTTTCGACGTTCTCGAAGCCATCAAGGAGAAGGTAGGCGACATGCCTCTCGTTCTTCACGGCGGTTCCGGTATCCCCACCGAAATGATCCAGAAGGCTATCAAACTCGGCGTTTCCAAGGTCAACGTCAACACCGAGTGCCAGATCGCTTTCGCGGAAGCAACCAGAAAGTACATCGAGGCCGGCAAGGATCTCCAGGGCAAGGGCTTTGATCCTCGTAAGCTTCTCGCTCCCGGCGCACAGGCTATCACAGACTGCGTCAAAGAGAAGATCATCATCTTCGGTTCCGACAACAAGGCTTGAAGATAAGTGCTTATACAGGCATTGACTGTATAGTCTTTGATCTATTATGAGCATAACAAAGGCTGCCGCATCAGCGGCAGCCTTTTATTGCGTCTGCAGTCACGAGACCGTTTACTGCTTACTCTGCTTCTTCGTAAACGTCAAATCATGCGCCGGGGTCAAAAGCAACGCCGCTGTTTGATCAGCGGCGAGGTTTGTGACACTTTTTCGGGAGTTCCTCTGCCCACGGCAGAAGTGCATCCAGCGCAGTAGTGTCTATATTTCCTTTGTCATCGGCCAGCTTGGGTAGCTCGGTAAGAAGGTGTTCAAGATAGAAATACGGATTCAGATCGTTAAGCTTTGCTGTTTCCACGATGGAGTATGCAACGGCACTTGCCTGCGCTCCTTTGATCGAGTTGATCAGGACCCAGTTTTTGCGGCCGGTGGTAAATGGCCTGATCGACCGCTCGCAAGCCGAGTTATCTATCGGGACATTCCCGTTTTTCAGGAAGACCCTGAGGGATTCTTCATGATTGACACTGTACCTCATACCTTCTGCGGTCTTTCCCTTTGGCAGCGCACTGGTATCAGCCAGCCTGGCTTTTACCCACGCAAAATACTCGTCAACCAGCGGCTTGATTGATTCCTGCCGCACGGCTAACCGTTTTTCGGGGCTCAGATGCTTAAGGCCTTCCTCGATCTTGTAGATCGCTCCGATCCTTGCCAGTGCCTGCGCCGCATAAGACCGTTTGATCGCTTCAGCATTTCCTTTGCCTATGGCTTTGACCGCATCAGCGTAATCCCTGCGAGCATGTGCCCAGCAATTCGCGTTTACCAGGGACTCGATCTTTTTCTCCAGGATGGAGTACTGCTGAAGCCCGTCCGTAACAAGGATGCCTTTATGACCCTTGTAAAACCGGAGCGGATAGATATGATGCCTTGTCCTCTGGTATTCGAAGATGACGATCGGAGGGCCGCCGCCAAGTTCTCCGGAACGATGCACCCACATAAAGTTCTTATGTCCTGCAACGCCCTTTTGGTCATCCGGGTCGTTCGGGTCATTATCATGTATGACCTGAACCGTAGTCTCGTCCGCCTGCGTGACCTCCTCTTTAAGAAGCTCCTCGCAGAGTCTTTCCCAAAGCGGGGCGAGATACTTCTCAGAGACACGGATCACCCAGTTCGCCATGGTCTGACGGGAGATGTTGACGCCATTGATCCTGAACTGGTTCTCGATCCTGTACAGCGGCTGCGCGTTCATGTACTTGGCATTCAGGATCGCCGCCACCAGTGAAGGCGTCGCAACGCTTCCCCTGAGAAGATCCCTGGGCCGGTCTCCGCGCAGGAATTCATCCTGATGGTCTCCCGAGGTGCCGATCGCCACATCCACGCAGTGGTCTTCCACTGTATATGCAGCCGGCTGGCAGCGTACGCGGATAAACTCCTCAGGTTTAAGCCTGCGCCAGCATCCTTTCCCGAAATACGCATCGAGCTGTTCGTTCGTGAGCTTATGCGGATGCGGCTCGTGCGGAAGATCCTTAAAATCTTCCGCACGCTTACCGGCTTTTTTCTTTCTGCGGACAGATATGATGACTTCATCGCCTTCGGGCTCAGGTGCGCTGTCATCAGCATAAGCTTCTGCCTCGTTGAACAGTGACATCTGCCCGGCGATCTCATCGAGACGCTCCGTACGGCGGCCAAAACGGTTCTGGTCAGCAATACGGATCTGCTCGATCAGCTTCTCCAGGTTGTCGTTCATCTTTTCCAGCTGTTCCTGGTTTGAGATGAACATGGAGATGAGCTGTTCCTTGCTGAATTGATTCAGTTCTTCGACAGAATACTTAGCCATACAATACCTTCCTTTTATAAGTCTTATTATAAAAGAAACTGTGTTGTACTGCCACCTGGCCGCATTGCGGCTTTCGTCATTCTGCCTATGGATGAAACTGCTGTACGTGACCGATTAACGGGGGAAATATAGGGTTTTCAAAGTGCAGGGCCTGTCAGAACAGACCCGGGACAGCTGCATGGCAGCTGTCTGAAGGCATCCTGTGATAGCAGGAAATGCCTTATTTATCATGAAAACAGGGAACAGAAAATTCTCTGTTTTGCATAAAACTTTTAATAAATACCGGTCGGCGATACATCCCGGATCTTTGGACGGAGCGGATTGAGCCCCATCATGAGCATCCGGAACTGTTCTTCCGTGATCTCCGCTGCTTCTTCGGGAGTTCTGGGCCAGCTCATGGAACCGTCCTCGAATCTGCGGTACAGAAGGAGAAAACCGTTGCCGCGCCATAGCAGAGCCTTGCAACGGTCCGCGCGGCGTCCGCAGAACAGGAACAGCGTTCCTTTTTCGAACGGATTCTGCCCGTAACGACTTCCGATGATCTGGGCGAGTCCATCCACACCCTTCCGGAGATCAACGTAGCCGCAGGCGATCACGACACGCCTGATCTCAAGGAAGTCAGCCAGCATTGGCCACCTCCTTAATGATCACAGAGATGAGCTCTGGCGATACTGTGTTGGAAACCGCAATGGAGCCTGACTTTGTGCTGATGATAACGTCGGGATGGAACTGGCATCCATCACCCGCGTCTCTGGTAAAAGAAGCTGTATGGATCTCCGCAAAAGTGATCTCATCATGCTTTTCCTTAACAGGTGCTTTTACAGCTGCCGGGAGAAGGCCGGTGGCAGAAGCCTGTTCATAGGCTGCCTGGCGTACACGCCGGAGCCAGTAATAATACTGCTTGTTTGTGATACCGTTATCCTCCAGCCATTGCTTGGCGGTAACTCCTTTCGGACGTGCCTGGCACTGCTCGATAATGGCTTTCCATTGAGAAAGGCGAACCTCATGTGTAATCTTATCCATCGTGGACCTCCCTTAGAAAACTAGTTTTTTGAGTTTTTTAGAGTATGACAGAAAAACTAGTTTTGAGGAAGGCGAGCGATTTGACGTTTACGCTTCTTCACTTCTCCACGTGCGTTTCCAGCATTTCTGTCAGGAAGGTTCTCTGATAGATATCCGTCAGTCTTCCGCTAAACTCCAGATCGCACTCGCCGAAGGGCTCGTCCTTCACCTCCAGTTCGTTTTCCCTTAAAACTCTCACTTTTTTGCCATTGGTGCCGGTCATCACATACTTGCCTTCATTGTCATAGTAGTCAAAGAGGAATTGCAGGGTATCGCCGGCCTCCAGGGTCAGCAGGCCCTTCTCCATAAAGGGAAGGGGGTCGTTGACCAGCTGATAGCCCAGAATATGGGCCTCCATGGGCTGGTCGGATCCTTCCTTGACGGGATCGCACTCGATCAGAAGCTCGATCTGCGTATTGCCGTTGAGGAGCGCCCTTGTGGTACCGGAAAATACCGTTCCTTCCTCCGTCTCTCTTGCCTGGTCCGCGTTATAGCAGATCAGCGCGCCGCCGATGTGAGGCCAGGAATTCTCCAGGGCCACCATGGGGTTGCCGTTTGCGTCCAGCGCACCGATGTGGTCGCTTCCCAGATACATGCGCCCCTGCTGCGTATGCATGTAGACCGCCACCTGGCAGTCCACGATGTTCTTCCAGGCCTTGTCCGGAAGCTCGATCTGATAGCCGGCTCCCGTGTCCTTAAGGGGAATGTCGATGAAGGCCTCTGCCGTGTCATAGTCCTCAAAGCCCTTCACATACCAGGGCTCCTTGGTGTAGTCGACCGCAATCGAGCTCAGGAAGGAATTGCTGCTCAGGGCTTTGGTCTGCTGGCTGGCCATAATGCTGAAATAGTCGTTGCACATGGCTCTCTCGGCCTCAAGTCCCATCGCGTCCAGCTGTGTGTAGGTCGGTGAATAGCTGCTAAGGTCCTTGACGGGGAAGCAGAAAGCCACGCCGTTTACGCCCGTGCCCGAATTGGCGTTTCGAACCACCACGCAGGCCTTGATCGCGTCGCTCAGTTCCTTGTACTGCGTATCAGTCAAAATATTGTTTTCATAGTCAAGTCCCTGAAGTCTTGTCAGGTAATCCACCAGATCGATCTGCGTTCTGCCCATAAAGGTGTAAGCGCCGGAAGCGGCGATCGAGATGTTGGCATAATTGTCGGAACTCTCCTCAATTGCCCTCTTCTCCTCCGCGAAGAGCTGATCCAGCTTCTCGTGCGCGGGCTTTACATAAGTCATATCCAGGAGGGACAGCGTGGACTGCGTGTCCGTTTCGCCATCTTTGGATGCGGTGTTGTAGGGATCAAAGCTGGCGACCATGCTGGTGCCGAAATCCTCTGTGGAAATACCGGGATTTTTGGCCAGCTCCGAGAAGCCGAGGGTGTAATTCCACCCGAATCCGCTTTCCGATTCCTCGGAAGCGAGGAAATAGTCCGCATAGGGCTCAAGGCTGTAGGCCAGGTCAAAATCCTGCATCAGGCAGGTGTCAAAACCGATCAGGTCGAACTGCACGCCGGCTTCCTCAATGGCCTTTGCAATTTCGCTGGTGGGCATGGAATCGTCGTTGTCCTCCCTTTTGTTAAGCTGCTCCGAGCCGTAGCCGTACGTGAGTCCTCCGCCGTGATCCCAGAAGACAAGCATGTAGCGGTCTGCGGGATAGTTCTCCTTTGTCCATCGGATGAAGTCCGCAAGAGACTCCTTTTCCGCCATGCACAGGGAGGGATCCAGATCCCGGACCTTCTCTATTTTGCCGTCCTGCACCGCGTAGCGGGCGTAAGAGCCGTCTTCCATGCCGTCCGTGTACAGGCGCTCCGCCGCTCCGACCTGCAGGACGACGGTCATGTTCTCTCCCTCCTTCGAGGCTTTCCGAATCTGTTCAATATTGACCGAGGCAAGGCCCCTCCTGGACTCCAGGTCCGTGGCGATCACATACTCCATGACGACCACATTTTTGTCCGCGGAGTGATCGGGATAGAAATAGTCCCTGGAGCGCTGCGACTGTGCCGTCTCGATCGCCGCCGCGTCCATCATATCCGCACGGCGCACCACATCTCCCTGCTGCGTCACATTGCCGATTTTCTCATTGTTGTCTTTGATCAGATATTCCACAACGGGTCTGGGCGTATTCTCCCTGATCGACAACAGGCCGACGACAAATACCAGCACCAGGAACTCCGCCGCCGAAAACAGGAAAACCGTGCCGTTTAAGAGGATCTGCACGATCTTGGGCCACTGCCTGATCTGGAAACTGGGCGCCGTAAACTGCGCCCTGCCGTAGCCCAGATAGAGCAGACAGGGGACCGGGAAAAATATGGTCAGGATCCCGAAGAGTATGCCCATGTTAAAGGCCTGGCTGATCCTCCAGCTGAGCCGCATGAGGAAGACACTGTACACCAGAAGACCTGCCATCCAGAAAATAATGCTGAATATGGACTGTGCACCCACGTAGCGCGAGGCGGCCAGAAATACGATCGAAGAGAGGACCGGCTGATAAAAGGACCGCATGCTGGCGAAAAGGACCTTGGACATCCTCCATTCCGCCGCCAGCGGCACAAGGCCAAAGCCCGGCTCCGCTCCCATCTTGCGGATGATCCCGGAATAGATGAGGACATAGCCCGCCCAGATTATGAGCATAATGAGTATGGAACCGGTAAAATAAAAGGGGATCATTTGCTGCCTCCTGTCTCCTGTGCGATAGCAGTGTTCCTTCCGGCTCTTTGGCCGGGCGCTTTGTCAGTGTTTCTTCCAGTTTTCCAGCCAGGTGTGGGCCAGACCGATCCATGCCGTGGCGGGCGTATCCTCCACGCGCTCCTCGGATCTCGTCCTCCAGTCGGCCAGGCTCATGCCGTGCACATCTCCGGGGAAAATGTGATATTCCAAAGGCTTTTTCGCGTTTATGAGCGCCGTGGCAAAACACAGCGAATTTTCCAGCGGCACAGTGCCGTCATAGGAGGTGTGCCACATGAAAACAGGCGGAACATCCTTCAGATCCTGTTTCTCCAAAGACATTCTGGTAAGCCAGAAAGGATCCCTGCACCGCGCCTCTCCCAGCAGATCGTCGAAGGAGCCCCGATGGGCAAATTCCCCTGAAGTGATAACCGGATAGGCCAGGATCAGGCCATCGGGCCTTATCTGCTCCGCCGTGAGATTCACGCCGTTCTCCTTTCGGATCTGCGCAAACCATTCTGTATTCCAAAATACTGCCAAAGATGCTGCCAGATGCCCTCCCGCCGAAAAGCCAAGGACCGCGATCCTGTTCGGATCGATGCAATACTCTCCCGCATGTTCTCTTAAAAAAGCCATTGCTTTAGTCAGTTCTAAAAGCGCTGTCGGGAACAATGCCGGCGCGCAGGAATAGCGGAGAACCGCTGTGTGATAGCCCATGGCGTTAAACTGCATCGCCACTATCTCCGCCTCTCTGTCCGAAGTGTGATTGTAGCCGCCGCCCGGACAGACCAGTATAAGCGGTCTCTCCTGCACCGTAAACTTGTCTGTGACGCTCAGAAGATATGTCTCCAGATAAGTGTCATCCAGTGTCCCCGGAACCCGGATCTCTTCTTTGATGATCTTGTGAATCATAGTGTTGGTCCTCGCAAAAAAAATGATATTCAGATAAATATGCTTATTATTTTAACACAACTGCGGTTTGTGTTATACTGACATGAAACATGGTTTTGGAAAGGAATACGCAAAATGGGCTTTTTGGATAAATTGTTTAACAGAACCGACATCAATATCGCCGTCGAGCAGTTTCAGGCGACTCCCGGCGCCTTTCTCATAGACGTAAGGACCGGCCCCGAATACGAAGCCGGCCACATCGAGGGTGCTGTCAACGTGCCCCTCAACAGTATTCATTTTATTGTCAATCACGTCCGGGACATCACTGCTCCGGTCTACGTCTACTGCCAGAGCGGAGCCCGCTCAGGCCAGGCCGTCTCCATGATCCGGGAGATGGGCTACAAGAGCGTGACGAATATCGGCGGTGTAAATCGCTTCAAAGGAAAGCTGGTGCAGTGACGCATCAGCTTTCTTTTTTATCCGTTCAATCTCCAAATCACATCTCACACCGGATACACCCGCACATAGTAACCGGTCCCCGAAGCTTCCTCCTCGTAATCTCCGTACATCATCCCATTCAGGGACAGATCCATGATCTCGTGATAGCCGCACTTCTCCAGAAGCACCCTGTTGGCAGCAAGAAGAACCATGTCTTCCACCACGTCTCCATCCAATTCCGCCACCGGCTTCGGCGAGATTCCCACCGCCCGGATCCGGATATTCATCGCATGACGCAGGATCTTTTCCAGATGAGTCAAAAGATAGCTCGCGATCCCCCGTCTCCTGTACTGAGGTATCACAAACAGCCCCTGAATGTAACCGGAGAAGCCCTGGATATTTTGCCATATCTGCTCACGGACGCAGAGTTCCCGGCATCCGTTGAAAGCTTCCGCGAGTGCCACTTCCTCGCGTCCGAAGGGATCCGCGGCGTTTAGAATGTCCATACCGCAGGAGTACACCAGATTCTCATCGTAGAGCTTGCCCCAAAGTTTGGCGCACATCTGCCCGCGGCACCACACCGTGACATTGTAATTCATCCCGTAATAATCGTTGGCTTCTTCGTTTTCCTTCGGCGTCAGCTCCAGCTGGAAGGAATCGTATTCCATTCTTGTGGAATACACTTTCAGCGCATAGATTTCTCTGTCCATGGCAGATCTCCCCGTTTAAGCAAAAACTTCTCAATTAGTCCGCTATAAAGTGCAATTATGAAGTAGCGTTCTTCGCTTTTTCTGTGCTATAATGCCACGTGATTTAATGAGTTAAGACTGAAATTTTAAGGAGAAACACCCTTGGCATCGAACACTATCAAAGAAAACAAAATGGGCGTCATGCCCGTCAAAAAGCTGATCATCAGCATGGCACTTCCCATGATGATCTCCATGCTGGTGCAGGCCCTCTACAACGTAGTGGACAGCATCTTCGTCGCACGGCTCGGAGAGAACGCGCTCTCCGCCGTAACTTACGCATTTCCGCTGCAGAATCTGATGATCGCTGTCGGCTCAGGTACCGGCGTCGGAATGAACGCCCTGCTCTCCCGCTCTCTTGGCGAGAAGCGCTTTGACAAAGCAGACCGAGCCGCCAACACCGGCATTTTCCTGACATTCTGCAGCTATATAGCATTTCTGCTCTTCTCGCTGTTTCTGTCCCACTGGGCAATCGCAGTACAGCTTGGAAGCAGTTCAAACTCCGCAGCAGCTGAGATCATTAGAGACGGCCACGCTTACCTTTCCACGGTAACCGGCTTCTCCATCGGACTCTTCTTCCAGATGACCTTTGAGCGAATGCTGCAGTCCACCGGACGCACACAGCTGAGCATGATCAGCCAGACCACCGGCGCTGTCATTAACATCATCTTCGACCCGATCATGATCTTCGGTCTGTTCGGATGCCCGAGATTCGGCGTCGCGGGCGCCGCTTACGCCACCGTTCTGGGCCAAAGCATAGCCGCCATCCTCGGCCTTATCATGAACCTGAAGTTCAACCCCGACATCCGCCTGAGCTGGCGCGGGATCCTTCGTCCCGACGGTGACACGATCGGCCGTATCTACGTCGTCGGTGTTCCGTCCATCCTCATGATGTCCATCGGCTCTGTCATGACCTACGGCATGAACATGATCCTGACAGCTTTCTCCACGACAGCCACTGCTGTCTTCGGCGTTTACTTCAAGCTCCAGAGCTTTTTCTTCATGCCGGTCTTCGGCCTCAACAACGGACTGATCCCTGTTCTGGCCTACAACTACGGTGCCAGACAGAAAGAGCGCATCGACGAAGCCCTGAAGTTCTCCTTCGGCGTCGCCGTTGTGATCATGCTCTGCGGAACAGCGATCATGAATCTGTTCCCGGATGTACTCCTGAGCTTTTTCAACGCCGACGAAGCAATGCTTCAGATCGGTATCCCCGCTCAGCGGATCATCAGCCTGTGCTTCCCGTTGGCAGCCATCGGCATCATCTCGGGTTCCATCTTCCAGGCATTTTCCCGGAGTATCTACTCCCTGATCATCTCCCTGGGCAGACAGCTGGTCGTCCTGCTGCCGGTTGCATGGCTCCTGTCCAAGACCGGCGAAGTCACCAATGTCTGGTGGGCTTTCCCCATCGCCGAAGGCGTCTCCGTAGTCCTCTCCTTCATCTTCTTCAAAAAGATCTACGAGCAGGTAGTAACGCCGCTGGCAGTGATGAAGGCGAGCACTGAGGAGCGAGGGACTCAGGCACAAGGAACTCGGGAGCAAGAAGCTTCCGAGGAATGATAAGCTTACTATTACGGGATCCTGCTTCCGAGGTCTCCTAAGTACTGATTACCTCAAGGTATTCGACTTCCGAGGTCTCCCAAAGAAATATAATTTTCTCCCGCCTCGTCCGCAGTGAGCAGATCCAGTCTGTGCACCTGCAGCGCAAAAGGCGGCAATTCATGACCATAGGACCGGAACATCTCTCCAAAGAGCTGTTCCGGTTTTAAATTGTCTCCAACACTGCAGCAAAGGCGGAGGTAAACTTTATCTTCCCGGATCTCCCAGTCGTAGATCCAGCTTCTCATATCTACTTCCCGGGTGCCTTTCTTGGTCTCCTTGACCCAGGGTATGCTCTCCCTGCTGCAGAATTCTTTCAATCCAGCTTTCCAGTCCCAGTCCGGCGTGAATCCCTCTCTGAACCACACTTCATAGTCAGCGGCAGCTACGATTGTCATAGCCTTCATCCTCTTGCCGCCGTCCACTTCGCGGAAATCCAGTATATCCAGCCCCTCGCACATATGCTCTCCAAGCTGCTGCATCGCCTTCTCTGTCGAGATCGGCGCTTCCAGCTCGATATCCATATACTCAGCGCTGCTGATCGGCCCAACCCCAAGAGGCATCGCAAAAGACATGACCATTCTCTGGTGCATTCCCTCGTCATACTTGACAGGAATTTCTGTGCGCCTTACGGCGCTCTGCAGATATCTCATCAATTCCAGATGCCCGATGAACTTCATGGGGCCATATTTTGCAAACTTTACTCTGACTCTCACTTAGATTCCCTCTTGCAAATCCCGCATCCGAATCTCGCCGCCCCGCAACCGGAGCACTGTTCCCGGCAGTTGGGCGTCACCACGGCTTCCTGGGCCCTTTTCCACTCTCGCATAAGAAATGACTTCGTCACGCCGATGTCTATGAAATCCCAGGGCAGGATCTCGTCCAGAGAGCGCTCGCGGAGCGCGAAAAATGACATGTCGACTCCGGTGTTCTCGCATGCCTTGAGCCAGCGGGAGTAGTCCCAGGTCTCGATCCAGGCGTCGTACATTGCGCCGAGACGATAAGCTTCCAGGATCACCTCCGCGCAGCGCCTGTCGCCTCTCGCAAGAAATCCCTCAAGGACAGTTCCGTCCGCCTCGTGGTACTTGTACCAGATGCTCCGGCGGTTCAGGACGGACTGGATGCCGTCATAAACCGTTGAGGCAAAGGACAAGTACTCTGACGGGGTGTACATAGGCGCCCATTGCAGCGGTGTGAATGCTTTGGGCACAAAGAATGACGTGCTCACTGTGATATCGCAGCGTCCGTTTCGCTTTTCCTTGGGGACTTCCTGGAAATAAGCCACTGCGATCTTGTTGGCCAGATCCGCGATCGCGAAGCGGTCCTCGGGTGTCTCCGTGGGCAGTCCCAGCATGAAATAGAGCTTTACCTTCTTCCAGCCGCCGCGAAATGCCTCTCGCGCTCCGTCAAGGATCTCCTCCTCCGTAAGGCCCTTGTTGATGACGTCACGAAGTCTCTGGGAGCCCGCCTCCGGGGCAAAAGTCAGATTTCCCCTCCGGGCATCATGAAGCTTGGTCATGACATCAAGGGATAATGAATCGACACGAAGAGAAGGAAGCTGGAGCGATGTCCCCCGCGGTCCGTATGTGTCGACAAAATATTCCACCAGTTCCTTGATACAGGTATAGTCGCTGGAGCTGAGCGAGCTGAGCGTGAAATTATCAAAGCCTGTGTTCTCGATCAGCGCATCCGTATACCGGCAGAGCCGCTCGAAACTTCTCTCCCGGTTCGGCCTGTAGATCATGCCGGCCTGGCAGAAACGGCAGCCGCGGATGCAGCCCCTCTGGATCTCCACCACAGCGCGGTCCTGCGTGATCTGAATGAAAGGCACCAGCTGATGCAGCGGATAAGGTGCCGTGTCCAGATCTCTCACTGTCTGTTTTACGACCCGCGCGGGAACGCCCGGAACAGTCGGTGCGAAAGACGCAATTGTTCCGTCTTCCTTATATGTGACCTCATAGAGCGAAGGCACATAGATGCCCGGCACCTGCGAAGCAGCAGCGACCAGGAACTCCCTGCGGCTCTTTCCCGCCGCTTTCATGGCTTTATACAGGTCCAGAAGCTGGTCATACACAACTTCTCCCTCGCCGATGTAGAACATGTCGAAAAATTCCGCGATCGGCTCCGGATTATAAGAGCAGGGACCGCCCCCGATCACGATCGGGAACGATTCATCGCGTTCCGAAGCCCTCAGAGGGATTCCCGACAGGTCCAGGATCTGCAGCACATTTGTGTAGCAGAGTTCAAACTGCAGCGTGATTCCCAGGAAGTCAAAATCCCGAATCGGGTCCTGAGATTCCAAAGCAAAAAGCGGGATCTTCCGGTCCCGCAGTATTTTGTCAAGGTCCAGCCACGGAGAGTATACCCGCTCGCACCAGGTATCCTCTCTGCGATTAAACATATCATATAAAATCTGAATTCCCAGATGGGACATGCCCACCTCGTAGACATCGGGGAAGCACATCGCGAACCGGATGTCCACCTTCCCGCGGTCCTTGTAGACCGCATTGGCCTCGTTTCCGAGGTATCGCGCCGGCTTCTGAACGCTCAGAAGCACCTCGTCGGAAAGCGCGAGTTTTCTCATAACTGCCTCCTATGCCATTTACAGGAACGTGAATACTTCCTGGAGTCTGTGAAGCACATTCATGATGCTCGAATCATAATTATCGATAACAACTTTGCACAGTTGAGGATCATTGGTGAGGATCGCGTCCACGTTGAGACTGACCAGGTGCTCCATGGTATCCTGCTCGTTTACCGTCCAGACAAAGACATGTTTTCCTGCGTTGTGGATCCGTTCGATATTTTCGTAGGTCGCAAATGTTTCCTGGATACTGATGATATCCGCAGCCTCAAGTGAATCAATATTACCGATTCCGATCGCAGAAGTATAAGCGGTGAGCACGGACGGATTGATCTGCCGCACCTCCTCCAGCGTGCTGTAATCCTGCGACGTTATGTCACAGTTTGACAGATAATCGTTCTCCACGATGGTGTCCACAACTTTCTGCGTGATCCCATCGTCGTGTCCGTTCCTCTTGATCTCAATGTTTAAAAAGAGCTTATCTTTGCCGCTTCCGGCAAGCTTTAATACTTCGTCAAGCGTGGGGATCCTTGTATCCGCAAATTCCTCGTTGAAGAAGCTCCCATTGTCCAGATCCTTGATCTCGTCGTAAGTCACTTCCCAGACATTCTTGTTCACTCCTGTCGTTCTTAGCAGGTTGTCGTCGTGCAGCACGATGAGCGTCCCGTCCTTGAGCAGCTGTACATCCAGTTCAGCTGCGGAGAAGTCTTCGTCAATACACATCTTGAAAGCCGGAAGCGTGTTTTCCGGCGCCATGGATGAATAGCCCCGGTGCGCCATGATCATCGGGGTTCCGTAGTCCGTGTTGAGCATCCACCGGATCTGGGCATATCTTCTGGGCACAGAGAAGAAAATACTGACCGCACAGATGCCGACGATCAGAACCTTCAGGATCGGATATCTGTGGAAAAAGTGCGGAGGATCCGTGTAACGAAGAAGGGGGTCGCCAAGTTCCTCTTTTCTCTTATAATAAGCCGCCTGGAAGGTTGCCGCGACCATCGGGAACACGATCCAAAGGGAGATTATATAACAGATAATACTGGTCGGGAAAATCCGGCCGATGAAGAAGTCTATAAACGGTTCCGTTTCTGCCGGAATGACCCAGATTGAAAGAAGATACCATCCTGCGACCGCCACGACCGAACCGATCATATACAGAAAGCCGATCAGCGCTCTCCAGCAGACCGTGAGGAAAAAGACTCTGACGATATATCTGCCGCTGACCATAGCTGCGCTCTTCCTGCATGCCGTGGTAAAACTCGTCCCGTCCTCTTCCATCATGATCGGGATCGCAAAGAGCCAGCGCAGGAAAAAAAACAGAACAATGAGCTGGAAAGCGTTAAAAGCTATCATTTCCCACTGATGTTTGGTGAAATCCTCGAGAATAAAACCCGGAATACGGATCACCGACGTAATGCTGGAGACGTCTCCGGAAATGGATCCGAAGCGCAGCACAAAGATCACATAGGGCAGAAAGCCCCAGTTCTCGAGCCGCAAACGCTCAACGCACATGTCAAAGCCGGCAGAGAAGATCTGCCTCGTCGTCCTTCTGATCCCGAACTTAGAGGCGTGCAGTGTATCATAGATCGCAAATTGCTCAAACATAGTTGCACCGACCAGCAGAAGAAGCATGAAAATGAATATGATCCAGCTGATCGGGTTTTTGACAAATTTGCCCGCATTGTACCAGGCGATCACTTTCGTATTATTAGCGACCAGCCACAGCCTCTGCGCCCAGGTCATGAGCGGAAAGATCACCACGAAGGTGAGAATCCGAAAAATAAACTCAAACCCTATCAGGCTCCTGATATTCTCCCTAAGAAGTCCGAACGGCTGCGTTATGCTCTTAAGCCAGTTTATAAAACCTCCCGATCGCTTCATCTTTTTATTCCTCATTCATCCGGCAGTCTTTGCTGCACAGCAAGTAAATAATCTAAACCACTTAGTAAGTTTACCATTGCTTTCCCCCAATGTGAACTTTTCTGTTGAACTTTTGCCGTATTTGGCTTATTATCAACTCGTTCTATTAACGATTTAAAGGAGTAAAGCAAATGGCGCAGGCAGACGTTTATACCACCGGACACAGTCCCAACCCCTGCAATCTGGTCCTGATCGGTTTCATGGGAACCGGCAAATCCACCGTATCCGACTATTTCCACACGCAGTACAATATGGACGTCATCGAGATGGATCAGATCATCGCACAGCGGGAAGGCATGAGCATCACTGAGATCTTCAACAGATACGGCGAGGAGTACTTCCGCGACCTCGAGACCGCTCTTCTCATCGAAATGCAGTCCCGTAAAGGCGTGATCCTCTCCTGCGGCGGAGGCGTTCCCATGCGCGAGCGCAACGTCGCGGAGATGAAGAAAATCGGCCGGGTCATTCTTTTGACCGCTGACCCTCAGACCATCCTTGAGCGCCTTAAGGAAGACCACAGCCGCCCTCTTCTCGAAAACAACAAGAACATCGACTTCGTGCGCAGTCTTATGGACAGCCGCCGTGCTAAATATGAAGCTGCTGCCGATATCATCATCCACACGGATGGCAAAACCGTTGAAGAGATTGGAAACGAGATATTAGAAAAAGTCTAAGCTGCGAGGCAGCAGCCTTACGACAAATAGTCTTACAATGTACACTCCCACAGAGGTTAACAACCGCGTCTGCGTTTGTTAACCTTTTTGTTTGCTTAGGTTGACAATTCTCTCCTCATCGTTTACGATTTCAATGACATCAAACGATTCGGAGGTTTAACACAACATGAAAATGACAACACGCGATCTTGTTCTCTGCGCTCTCTGCGCCGCAGTTACCTGTATACTGGCGCCTCTCTCCGTGCCTCTGGCAGGAGAAGTACCAATCTCCCTGGCCACCTTTGCGGTTCTCCTCTCCGGGATCCTCCTGGGTGCGAAGCTCGGCGGACTCAGCCAGGTCATCTACGTGCTGCTCGGCAGCGTAGGTGTTCCCGTCTTTGCCGGCTGGAAGGGCGGCATCGGCATTACTCTTGGTATTACAGGCGGCTACATCATCGGATACATCCCCATGGCCTTTGTTGCCGGCCTTCTATACTACCGCTTTGGCAGAAACGAATCCGGCGCCCGTAAATACGCTGCAATGATCATCTCCATGATTCTTGCCACCGCAGCCCTCTACTTTATCGGCACTGCGTGGTTCATTGCTCAGACTAAGATGACCCTCGCTGCCTCCCTGACCGCTTGCGTCATTCCTTTCCTGCCCGGTGATCTCATTAAGATCGTCGCGGTCATGCTCATTGCTCCGCCCATCGAGGTCGCGCTCAAAAAAGCCGTCCCCGTGGGCCAGGGCACTGTTTAAGATCATATGCAGGAGGCTTCTCTCCCCCAAGAGACATTTTTATCAGTCATCATTGTATCAGCCGTTAGAACTGCATATCTATAAAAGCCCTTCTCCGGCGGTCAGCCGCCGGGAAGGGCTTTTACTGTTTCAAGGCACCCTATGCAATCCCATAAGGCGTCTCTGTAATATCCCGGGTATCGATCCTGATCCTTTTGCGCCTGCACCACTTGATCACGAACTTCTGCGCTCTGCCCGGCAGTTTACGGTTGCCGAAAGCCTTGGCCTGAATGAGTCTGCTGCCGTCACCGGACACCTCGATCGTGCCATAGCTCTTATCAGGCTTCTCCTTCTCGCGCAGGAAGTAGATCCTCGTCGACCGCTGAGCGACTGCGGGAACATAGATCCGCACGCAGTTATGCATATTCTCGCTCTCCCTGAAGAGGTCGTCGCTGGTTTCCGGTGCCGTCACCATGTATGGATCCTTGTCAAAAAACTCCTCGTCCTCCTCAGTGAAGCAGGTCGCAAATTCCGCTGAAGCGGTCCTTAAACCCGCGGATCCGGATCAGGAACGGTGCGCAGACGGACAGCGTCAATACTCCGGGAGCGTTCTCAAGGCGGTATCCCCAACTGCGTCCTTCCTCAACAACCAGAACTTCTTCCTTCTCACTGAACTGCGGATTGCATATCTGTGCGTGCTTCTTCATGTTGTAGAGGTCTGTAAGCTGTCTCTTACCGCACCTGCCGCAAAAACAAGCGCCCGTCTCCGGGGACCTCACAAAAAAACTCCTGCCCATCTGCTTCACCTCACTTTCTTTACACTGTGCTGCCTGCTGTATTATCTGCAAAAACTGCCCAAGAAATAAAAAAAGGACTCATGGACAGACTGCTGCTATCGCAGTCCGGGCCATTTGTCCTTATTTACTCAATTAATAGAAGCTTCTTTTGAGATAGGCTTTTATTGTACAACAAATCCTGCAATTGTCAAGAAATTTCCCGACAATTATTCCTCACTATAGTCGGGAATCCACTTCCCGTCAGAGCCCACATAGAACTCTCCAATCCAGGTATTCTCTGCCATAGCACCGCTTTCGGTGAGATAATAATCTCCAACCCACTTACCGGCGGCCATTGCTCCGTTTCCATCGAGGTAATACCAGATGCCGTCAATCTGCTGCCAGCCCGTCAACATTGCTCCATTGCTGCTCAAATAATACCAATTGTCCTGATCTAGCAGCCATCCCGTGAACATCGCTCCTTTATTGTTCAAATAATACCAATTGTCCTTATACAGCAGCCATCCCGTGAACATCGCTCCTTTACTGTTCAAGTAATACCAATTGCTGCCCAGCTCCTGCCAACCGGTCTGCATTGCTCCGCTTCTGCTGAAGTAATACCACGTGCCTCCTATCTCCTGCCAGCCCGTCTGCATTGCTCCGATCAGATTGAAATAATACCACACGCCATCAATCTGCTGCCAGCCCGTCCGCATTGCTCCGCTTCTGCTGAAGTAATACCATTTGCCGTCGATAAGCTGCCAGCCCGTGACCATCGCTCCTTTTCTGTTTAAGTAATACCACGTGCCGTCAAGTTTTTGCCAGCCCGTCCGCATTGTTCCGCTTCCGCTGAAGTAATACCACCTGCCGCTTATCTCCTGCCAGCCCGTGACTGCTGCACCGCTTTCTCTGAAGAAGTACCACTTGCCTTCGATCTGCTGCCAACCGGTCTGCATTATTCCGCTTCCGTTGAAGTAATACCGCGCGCCTTCAATCTTTTGCCAGCCTGTCCGCATCGCTCCGCTTTCGCTGAAGTAATACCACCTGCCGCCTATCTCCTGCCAGCCTGTCAGCATCACTCCTCTTGAACTGAAGTAATACCTTTTACCGTCGATCTCCTGCCAGTGGGTTAACATCACTCCGGATCTGTTTAAGTAATACCACTTGCCGTCAAGTTCCTGCCAACCGGTCTGCATTACTCCTCTTGAATTGAAGTAATACCTCTGACCGTCGATCTCCTGCCAGCGGGTCACCATCGCTCCGCTTTCACTGAAGTAATACCACTTGCCGTCAAGTTTCTGCCAGCCCGTATGCATTACTCCTTTCGTGTTGAAGTGGTACCATTTACTTCCAACCTGCTGGAAGCCCGTGACCATCGCTCCACTTCCGCTGAAGTAATACCACTTTCCGTCGATCTCCCGCCAGCCGGTCACCATATATCCATAAGAATTAAAATAATAGACCTTCCCTCCAATAGTTTCAAATTTACTTGCCGGGTAAGATCCATCGCTCCGGGCATACCACCAGCCTGTGCTGTTTTTCTTCCATCCTGCCTTAAATCTCGGAATTGATTGAACAGAGTCGGGGGCGCTTGCTCCGCATACTGAGCAATGTTTTGACTTCAGGCCCTCGCTTGTATATGTCGGCTCTTTATCTACTGTGTAATATGAATTCCATTTATGCCCGGCTTTCGGCACTTTTCCCTGCTCTACGGTGACCTTGCCGCAGTTTGCGCACTTCTCTCCTTCAGTAAGGCCGGTCTCTGTGCAGGTCGCTTTCACTGCCGGAATCTTCTGCAAAACATGCTCAACAGTAAACTCAGCCGAAGCAGAAGCTCCGTTTTCAGTCTGTGCCGTGATCGAAGCGCTGCCGCATTTACCTGCCTTCACAATGCCGGAGGCGGACACTGATGCGATCCCGCTGTCAGAAGATGACCAGTTAACTCCATCTTTGATCAGCAGACTCTTCGTATTAGATGTGAATACCGGTCCATTATATACGGCGTTGGCCGTAAGCAGCAGTGTGCGCTCATCGCCCTTCACGCCGGAGAGTGTTCCCAGAATGGAAGGATCGCCATCCAATTTTGCTTCGACTACTTCAAGCATCTGGATGCATTCCCCTGTCATGCCCACAAAAGATTGATCCCCGCCTTCATTGGTATAGAATTCAACCAGGGTCGTATTAGGGTACTCTGTGTAAGGCGAGTAAAATGTTCCTGATCCGACACAGCGCATGGTAGGCCGGATCAGCGTCGTATAATGACCTGAGTCCTCCGCATTTCCCTCAATCCAGTATTTCTTCTCGCTATACCACTGATCGATTCCTGAAGTTGCAGAACTGCTGTAATTCCACGCAATACATTCACCGACATATGTAAATTTGCTGTCCATGGACTGCCAGCTGCTGCCATTCGTCCTTTCATGGGAACCGGTCATGGAAGATTCTGACGCGCGGATTCTCGCGATCTTCTCGAGCTCATTGGACCATTTGAGAGGGACATAATCATCCGGTGTCAGCGGTCTGTTCGTCTCAGGATTAATAACGCCTTCCTCGCAGGCTTCTTTGCGGATTTCATTGATCCTGTCAAGGACTGCCTGCTGGTCCGCAATGTATTCTCCGGGCAGCCCCAGCATAATACAGCCGTCGGAAGCGCTCGTCACATCCGTTTTAAGCACTGGCAGAGAAGCCAGTTTTTCAGCGTCCCACGCAGCTGAAGCATTATAAGTATTTTTATGCGTCTCATCTGTGACACCGTCTACAACGATCAGCGGCAGATGTTTTTCGCTCTCCGGCTGTTTTTTCTCCTCCGCCTCTTCCTGAACAGACGCAGTCGAGTCGCCGGCCGCCTCTTGCTGAACAGACGCAATCGGTTCACCGGACTCCTCTGCCGCCATAATCGGCGTACAAACTGTCGACCCCATTAGAAGCGCCGACATGAATAATATCGTTATCCGTTTTATTCTAAACATCGATTTCCTCCTGTTATCATATCCGGTAATTCAAAAATAGATGTATACCTTATTATAATAATGCTTGTCAAGATAAAAAAAGAGACAGCCTAAACTGTCTCTTTTTTTGATCAATCCTGTCAATGATTTTCAGGCATTACAACCATACAATTATCGTCATGTTCCATATCCGGGAATCCACTTCCCATCAGAGCCCACATAATACTGCCCGATCCAGGTATTAGTCGCCATGGCTCCGCTTCCTGTCAGATAATAGTTTCCGACCCACTTGTTTGCAGCCATTGCTCCGCTTCCTTCGAAGTAGTACCACTTGCCGCCGATCTGCTGCCAGCCTGTAACCATCGCTCCGCCGGCACTGAAGTAATACCAGACATTTCCGATCTTCTGCCAGCCTGTGACCATCGCTCCGCTTCCTTCGAAGTAATACCACGTGCCGCCGATCTTCTGCCAGGCAGTCTGCATTACTCCGCTTTCGTTCATGTAATACCACTTTTCGTTGATCTTCTGCCAGCCTGTAGTCATCGCTCCGCCGGTACTGAAGTAATACCAGGCACCGCCGATCTTCTGCCAGCCCGTAACCATATAGCCGTCGCTGTCGAAGTAATAGGTCTTCCCGCCGATATTCTCAAATGTGCTCTTAGAGTAAGATCCATCGCTCCAGCTGTACCACCAGCCTTTACTGTTGCTCTTCCAGGTGCCCGTCAATTTGGGAATTACCTGAACCGAGTCGGGATCGATCTCATTGCAGACAGAACAATGTTTTGACTTGGATCCTTCAGCAGCAGCGGTCGGGTTCCGGTCTACTGTGTAATCTGAATTCCATTTATGTCCTGCGGCGGGGATTTCTTCTGTGACCTTATATCCACAGCTTGTGCAGGTCTTTTCCCTGCTTCCCGCTTCTGTGCATGTCGCTTCCTTTGTGACTACCCACTCGCCGTATACATGCTCACATGTGCCGCTCGGATCCCCCGATTCACTCGGCTCACCGGATCCATTAGTCCTGGTGAGGGTTATGCTCTCACTCAGGTTCTTCGGCATTTCGGTATATGTATTACCATCCTCATCCGAGAAGGAGGCAGGCAATGTAAGAGCGCAGTGAACATTTACAGGAGTTTCTATAGTCTCCAGGCTGTCGCAGCCGTCGAAAAACTTTTCTGCTGAATTGCAGTCCGAAAAATCAAAGCCGCTGAGATCAACGTTTTTCAGATTTGAGCAGCCCTCAAACATGTTTTGTATTGTTACAAACTCATTTACACTGACCTTACTGAAATCGGCCGATTCCAAATCCGCCAATCCATCAAACAGATTGAAGATTTCAATCCCCTCGGAGGCACTTGCGCCAAATTTTACTCCGTTCTCAAACTTCAGACTTTTAACTGAACTGTTTTGCCATACATTGCTTTGAATCCATACTTCATCATAGGCTGTGCCATCAATAACTGCATGGCCGGGAATAACCAGATCTGTCTGATCTCCGCGATATCCGGTCAACTTAAGCTTGCTGTCATCGACAAGATAGACGAAGTCCCCGAGCCAGGCATCATATATCACAGCATCCAGTCGTATATTGCTGGGTATATCTGTCGGCAAATAGGAATAAGTATTACCGTTTTCGTCTTTAAAGAGCCTCGGGAGAGCAGATCCCCAAGAGCAGTTTGCGGGTATATAAATCGTTTTCAGTTTGTCACAGCTGCCAAAAGACTGATAGTTCTGCCATGTACAATTGACATTTTGAAGGTCCAGAACTTCAAGGTCTTGCATTGCGCCGAAGAAGTCCGAGTCAACATAGCGAAGAGGATCACTTCCTTCAAATGAAAGACTGGTTACACCCGTTTTCCATGGACAGCTATCAACCTTCACGTCATACCCTGTACCGGCAATGATCACGCTGGCAGGCATCGTAATCTCTGATGCATCGCCGTGATAGTTCTCCAATATGAACTCTTTATATACCTTGTCATACGAATAATCATAATTATCAAGCCATTCCGGCAGTTCGACAGCCGTAAGTGTGACACTGTCGGATTCCACCGGGAGACATTCAAAAATCTTCCCATCCTGATTCGCCATCAGGCGAGGCAAATTGACCGAATCTTTATGATCAGACACATATTCAGGCGTGATCAGTTCTTCCAGGTTAAGGCAGTCTTCTAAAAGGTCTGTGGGATAATACTGCACCTGTGACCAATCCCATCCGCCGAGATTCATGTACCTGAGATTGCCGCAGCCTGCAAACATACTCTCTATATACGTAACTCTGCTCGTATCTGCCAGGCTCATGTCGACAGACGTCAATAACTCTTTTCCCGCAAAGAAATACGAACAATCCTCAGGAAAAATAAACTCTTCGCCAAACGTAAAGCTTCTTACCGAACTATCCCAGACGCTACCATCTTTTGCTGTCACCGAATATGTGACACTTTGAATCTCTACAGTTCCCGGCACTTCAATCGCAGTGTCTGCGCCATTGTAGTGCTCAAGGCAGATCGCGTTTGTCCAGTCATCCAGTTCTGTCGTGTAATAAGAGTAGTCATTCAGCCAGGATGCGTCCCCTTGAGGATTCAGCTGATCTCCGCCCGCTTCCTCTGTCTGAATCTCCGGCTGTTCAGCAGCCATGACCGGCAGGTATGTGCCTGCTGTCATCACAACAGAAAGAAGCATAGCGATAAAGCGCCTCAAGTTTTTACAATTGATTTTACCGCTCCTGTTTTTTGTCACCGCCTTCGGCTCATGCAGGTCAAAGTCGTGTTCCATTTTTGCTCCTTTCTGTTCACTAAAAAACAATGGAATAAATATAATTATACACCACACCGGTCAATTACGAATAATTGTTTCGCATCCATTGCAGCGTTGTTTAAAAAGCAAATTTGATGTTAATACATGATAAGGGTGCTGCACCTTGATGATGCAGCACCCTTTTTTGGTTTTTTAAAGATAATGACCGAATTTGATCTTGTTGATCATAGGCCTGAAGCTCCCGAGCATCCGCTCAGTTCGCCGCTTTATATCCCGGGATCCACTTTCCGTCTGCACCTACATAATACTGTCCGATCCAGGTATTCGTCGCCATGGCTCCATTTCCCATAAGGTAATAGTTTCCTACCCACTTGTTCGCTGCCATTGCTCCGCTTCCTTCGAAGTAGTACCACCTGCCATTGATCTGCTTCCAGCCCGTCTGCATTACTCCGCTTTCATCAAAATAATACCACGTGGTGCCGATCTTCTGCCAGTCGGTAACCATCGCTCCGCCGGCACTGAAGTAGTACCAGACACTTCCGATCTTCTGCCAGCCTGTCTGCATTCCTCCGCCGGCACTGAAGTAATACTGTTTACCGCCGATCTCCTGCAGGCCTGTTTGCATTATTCCGCTTTCATTGAAGTAATACCACGTAGTGCCGATCTTCTGCCAGTCGGTAACCATCGCTCCGCTTCCGCTGAAGTAATACCAGGCACCGTCGATCTTCTGCCAGCCCGTTACCATATAGCCGGAAGCGTCAAAGTAATAGGCCTTTCCGTTGATATTCTCAAATTTGCTCTTAGGATAGGAGCCATCACTCCAGCTGTACCACCAGCCTTTGCTGTTCTTTATCCATTCTCCTTTAAGGGCCGGGATCTCTTCCTCAACTTTGTTTCCGCAGATCTCACAGACCTTTTCATGGATTCCGGTTTCTGTACTGGTAGCAGGTTTCGTCACTATCCAGTCTCCGTACTTATGATCATTTGTCTTCGGGATCGAGCGGGAAGAACCTTCTTTAATTTCGCCGCAGACTGTGCATCTGAGCGACTCGCTTCCCTCTTCGGCACAGGTTGCTTCCTTTGTGACGACCCACTCGTCGTACTTATGATCCTCTGTCTTCGGGATCGCATGGGAAGAATCTTCTTTCATTTCACCGCAGACTGTGCAGTGGATGGACTCACTTCCTTCCTCGGCACAGGTTGCTTCCTTGTCGACAGTATACTCCTTTGCCCAAACATGGCCTTTTGCAGGGATCACTGTCGCTTCGAGTGTTGTCTCTTCTGTTCCGGAAGCATCGCTGAACAGTTTATTACACCTGCTGCAGGTCCAGTATTCCGTATTGCCGTCTTCCGTGCAGGTCGCCTCTTTCCCGGCGGTCCTGGTCATAGCATGACCTTTTGCAGGAATCACTGTTGCTTCGAGTGTTGTCTCCTCTGCTCCCGAAGCATCTTTGAACAGTTTATTACACCTGCTGCAGGTCCAGTATTCCGTGTTTCCAGCTTCCGTGCAGGTCGCCTCTTTCCCGGCGGTCTTGGTCATGGCATGACCTTTTGCAGGAATCACTGTCGCTTCGAGCGTTGTCTCCTCTGTTCCCGAAGCATCGCTGAACAGTTTATTACAACTACTGCAAGTCCAGTATTCCGTGTTTCCAGCTTCCGTGCAGGTTGCCTCTTTCCCGGCGGTCCTGGTCATAGCATGACCTTTCGCAGGGATCACTGTCGCTTCGAGCGTTGTCTCCTCTGTTCCCGAAGCATCGCTGAACAGTTTATTACACCTGCTGCAGGTCCAGTATTCCGTATTGCCGGCTTCTGTGCAGGTCGCCTCTTTCCCGGCGGTCTTGGTCATCTTATGACCTTTGGCAGGAATTACGACAGCGGTAGTTTCATCAATTGCATCGCAGACTAAGCAGTGATGGGATTCGGATCCGTCTTCTGTACATGTGGCTTCTTTGTCTGTAGTATACGCCTCATTCCACTGGTGACCGATGGCATTAATTGTCTCGGTCTCTTTATTGCCGCATATTGTGCATACTCTCTCACGGCTTCCATCTTCTGTGCAGGATGCTTCCTTTGTGATTTCCCAATCACTGTACACATGCTCACATGTACCGCTCGGGTCTCCGGATTCACCCGGATTTCCGGATTCGCTCGGATTGCCGGACTCATTTCCGCCTGGGTCGCCGGACGCACTCGCCCAGCTCAGCAGAATACTTGTATCCTTATTAACAGGAAGGTAATCATAAATGAGTCCATCGGAACCTGTGTAGTTTGCATTCAGGGCCACGTCGATCGGTACATTGACAGGTGCCTTGATCACAGGAATCGTGCCGCTGAATACACGACGTGCTCCCTCCACGGATGAGAGATCCCAGCCGCTGAGATCCAGCTCAAGCAGGGCGTTACACCCGTTGAACATAGACGATATGTTTGTCACATTCTCTGTATTAAACCCAGAAACATCTAATACAGAAAGATTATCACAGAAGGAGAACATATGCCCCATATCGGTAACCTTGGATGTATCAAACCCACTCACATCCAAAGACGTTAGATTATTACAGCCACTAAACATCCTGTACATGTCGGTAACATTGGATGTATCAAATTCTCCTGTATCCAGTTCTGTTAAACTGTTACATTCAGCGAACATTATTTGCATGTCTGTAACATTCGAGGTATCAAAACTACTTAAATTCAGTTCTCTTAAATCATGGCAATCACTGAACATTCTTTGCATATTTGTAACGTTTGAAGTGTCAAAACTGCTTAAATCCAACTCCGTCAAAGAACCGCAGCTGGCAAACATTACACTCATATCCGTTACATTCGATGTATCAATTCCGCTTACATCCAGTTCTGTTACATTCCACAGATTAGCGAACATCGCGTTCATGTTTGTAACGTTCGATGTATCAATTCCACTAATATTCAATTCCTGTAAGTTGTAACAACGAGAGAACATCCCACTCATGTTTGTAACATTCGAGGTGTCAATTCCGCCCATGTCTATTGTAAACAGGTCGTAGTAACAGCGGAACATTTCCGTCATGTTCGTTGCATGAGAGGCGTCAACATTACTCAAGTCAATGCTTCGCACACTATATGTACTAAACAGCCCCGTACAATCCTCCGGAAGTACAACGCCTCTTGCAAAGGAGAGATTCTGAACATAGCTTCCCCAGTTCATTCCAGGCGTAAGTTCTACTTTTGAAATAGTTGTATCGCCGAACACAGCGCTTCCGGGCACTGTAAGATCAGTTGCATAGCCGTGATATCCGGTCAGGACAATCTTATCTCCGGAAATATAGTAATCATAATCATCAAGCCACTCATCCTGAGCACCTTTTGTGATCGTAAAACTCTCAGTGACGTTCAATGGAAGAGATGTGTAGCTGTTCTCATTCTCGTCAACATACACACCGGGTAAACCTGCTTCGCGAGAAACCCCCTTCGGTACTGCGATTGTTGTCAGATTCCTGCATCCGCTAAACATAGCCTGCATATTCACAGCATCAGTTACATTCACTTCCGACAGATCGATCTTCTCCAGAGAGTCATAACCGAACAAGCCACTGCAATCCTCCGGAAGATATACCCCTTCATCAAAATAGAGTTCCTCGACACCTTTGTATTCCCAAATGTGTTTGGAAAGTACTATTTTATTATATGCTGTAGTGCCTATTTCAGCACTTCCCGGAACTGTGACAGCATTTACACTCCATTCTCCTGTATCTTCGTCATATGTCTGTTCAAAACTCTTTTTATATTCACGCAATACTATGCTGTTATCGGTCAATTCATATTCGTAATCCGACAGCCATGGACTTGCAGGAGTCCTTGTGAGGGTTATGCTCTCACTAAGGTTCTGCGGTATTTCAGTATATATATGACCATCCTCATCCGAGAAAGGGAAAGGCAGCGCAATAGAGCAATGAACATTTACGGGAGTTTCTATGGTCTCCAGGCTGTCGCAGTTATCAAATATGCGGTCTGCCTGATAACAGTTAGTAAAATCAAAGCCGCTCAGGTCAACGCTTGTCAGGTTGCTGCAGCCATTAAACATGTCTTGCACGACTACAAACCCATTTACACTAACCTCACTGAAATCAATCGATTCCAACGTCGTTAAGTTACTAAACAAACTGAAGATTCCAATTCCTCCGGGCATATATTCGCCGAATTGTACTCCGTTACCAAACGTCAGACTTTCAACTAAACTATTACACCATATGTTGCCTGCGATCCATACTCCCTCATATGTCGTATCATCGACAACAGCACTGCCCGGTACAACCAGTTCTGTCTTATCTCCGTGGTATCCGGTCAATGTAAGCTTACTGTCACTGACACTATATGAGAAGTCCTTGAGCCATTCATCACAGGTCACAGCATCCAAACGAATACTGTTGGGTAGATTTCTCGGCAGACAGGAATAAGAATAACCGTTTTCATCTTTAAAAAGTCCCGGGAGAGCAGATCCCCAAGAACAATTCGCAGGTGTATAGATCGTTTTCAGTTTGCTGCAGCCGTCAAATGACTGTTCGTTCTGCCATGTACAAATAATATTATGCAGGTCCAGAACTTCAAGGTCTTGCATTTCACCGAAAAAGTTCGGATCAACATAACGAAGAGATTCACTTCCTTCAAATGAAAGATTGGTCACTCCCGTTTTCCATGGACAACTATCAACCTTCACGTCATACTCAGTACCGGCAAGAGTTACACTGGCTGGCATCGTAATCTCTGATGCAGTGCCGTTGTAATTCTCCAACACGACATCCTTATTGCTTCTGTCAAAGGAAAACTCATATTCCTCAAGCCACTGCGGCACCTCGATGACTGTGAGTGTGACACTGCCGGTTTGCGCCGGAATAGAGCTGAAAATCTCCCCGCTCTGGTCCGCCATCAGGCACGGCAATGGCATAAGTCCCCAATTAACATTTGCAGGCGTGATCAGTTCTTCCAGGCTATCACAACCTTCAAAAAGATTCTCGGTATAGTCTACATATGACCAATCCCATCCTCCCATATCAACGCTTGTGAGATTGCTGCAGGAAGAAAACATATCGTAAATATTTCTGACTGCATCGGTTCCGGAAAAACAGGACAGGTCCAGTTCCTCAATAGACTGGCATCCCTCAAACATATAAGAGACATCTACCACATTGGAAACATCGATACTGCCCAGATTGACTTCCTGCAGATTTGAATCGTTATAGAACATGCCGGACATGTCTGTAACTCTGCTCGTATCTGCCAGGCTCATATCTACATACGTCAATGATTCTCTACTGGAGAAGAAATATGAACAGTTCTGGGGGAAAATGAATCCTTCACCAAAAGTAACGCTCTCCACAGATTCACCCCAGATGTCGACAGTATATGCTGTCACCGGATATGTGACGCCTTCGATCTCTACTGTTCCCGGGACTTCGATCTGGGTATCCATGCCATTGTAATAGTTAAGGCAGATCGCAGTTGTCCCGTCGTCCCATTTTGTCGTGTAAGTGTCGTAGTCGTTCAGCCAGGAGGCATCTCCTTGAGTATTCAGAAGGTTCCCGCCCGCAAATGCTCCACTCGGATCGGTTCCATCGGTGCCCGCCGCACTTTTCGGTTCTTCTTCCGCGGCGATCTCCGCAGCGTCAGAAGTGACTGCCTCACCTGCAATTTCTTCACTGTCGTCGGCATTGTCATTACTGTCACCGCCGTCTGTGACGACCGCGTTTTCCGAATTGTCATCCGCAGGATCTGCGGCCTGGCCAACGTTTTCCTCATCGTTTACGGTAACTTCGGTCGAAGATCCTTCCGAACCTCCCTCTGTGACAGCCTCATTGCCGCCTTCTTCAGGCTGCACTTCCGCTACCTGTTCTATATGTGTCGAAGCGGCTCCGCCCGCTTCTTCTGTCTGAGTTGTCTCAACAGCCAAGGCAGGCAGGCATGTGCCCGCTGCCAGCACAGCAGAAAGAAGCATGGCCATCAAACGCCTCATGCTTTTCCTCTTGATCTTGCCTCTTTTGTCTTTGGCGCCCGCCTTCGGCTTAAGCAGGTCATAGTTGTGTTCCATTTTTTTTGCTCCTTTCTGTTCACTGTGATGTTTCTGCTGCTCTTATATACATTCCGGACACAAAACTGAACAGCACGGCTGTGACCGGATATACCGAACAAAAAATTGACTGTCCCCAATACGCCGCCAGGGGAAAGAAGAACGGCGCAGTGCTCGTTTTCCAAAGCTTCCTGCCGAAGAACAGCTTCAGCATGTAGCCCCAGTAGGCAAAATACAGTCCGAGCCCGACTATGCCCTGGGTCAGAAGCACCTGCAAAGGTTCACAATGCGCTGACACTACAGTTAATCCTGAAGCATCCCGGATATCTTTATACAATACGATCAGAAGCTCAGGGCCGATCCCGATCAGTTTATTGCGCAGCGGGAACTTAAGAAACTGTTCCCAGCCGACCCTCCAGATCATTCCGCGTCTGGTGCCCCACTTGTCATTAAAGTGAGCCGCTGTGTTCGCGGCGTAGTAACCGATTCCGGCTAAAAGCACAAGTTCGACCGCGATGAGGATATATTTTCCCCATTTCCCGCCGATGATCTTCCATCCCAGGAAATAAAGAAGGATACCGCTGATACAGAGGATCTCTGCGACCGGCTTTCCGATCATGGCCTTCGATACGCCCTTAAAACGGGCGATCTTCCCGGAAAACACCGGCAGGTACCTCACTGCCATAAGACAGGCTCCGTAGAGAAAGAGCAGAATCGACGATCTTTTGACATACTGCTCTGAGCCGAATACGTAGAGCAGCATGAAGAGGATGCAGATTCCAATGCCGGCATAAGTGCTGTCACTCTCCGCCACAATGATACCCATAAAGCCGAACACGGCGAAGATCCCGTACAAAAGCTCAGTTATGCGATCTTTACATGTCATAAATGCTCCCCAGAAAAAAGGAAGCAGCAGGCACAGATAGCCCGAATAGGAATTCTTCTGACCGATCGTCGATAAGAAAGTGTAAACCTGCTTTTTGTCTATATTTTTCAAAAGGCCGAACAGGTCGATCCCTGCTGATTGAATGATCGCGAACCCATTGATAATAATATTGACTGCCATCACCGCAAACAGCATATACGGCTTTAAGTCAAAATATCGTGAAACAATGATCGTACTCAGAACCAGGACAGTGGTCATGAGCGACCCCATGGACCATCCGGCTGTTCCCATCATCGACAGCCCGGGATTTTGAGACATATAGGAACAGAAAAGAGACCACGCCGCGATGGACAGCATCAAAATCACTGAGACCGGCGGTTTCTTAATACAAATCCCGCTTTTTAACTTGCCGGCTGCCTTATCGGTTCTCCGTGTAAGCTTCAAGAACAGATCTGCCGCTTCAACTACAGCCACGACTGCAGCAGCAGGGATCGCCACATATAGGTAAGCACGTGATTTCCAATAGATCAGGCTGTAATATCCATGTCTCATAAACAAAGGAATAAGAATACATGAAACCGCGCCCAAATAAATCGCAGCCCACTTTCTTATTCCCTTTTTTATTTTTTGCAGCTCCATAAAAACCACGCCCCAGTGAACTACCCACCGCCTGCGCATATCGCTAAGAGGCGGGGGCTTCGTGCCGCTTACGCGGTCACAGGGCAGACACCTGCCCGCTGTCCCGTTTGAACGGGATTACTTTTGTTTCTTCTGCGACTGGCACACAGGATATCCTTGTAGGTCACAGCCTTCACTGTTCCGTACAGATACCCGCAGTCCATTCCTTCCGGGAAGATCCGCCTGTCATATTTTCTTCCTGTGTTGGCGGCTCCGTTGATATCAGCGTTCATGACCTTTCCATCATCCTGAAGGTACAGACCCCGCTTTATCCTCTTCCCTGTGAAAGATACGCTTTCCGCATCTCCGGTTCCGTATGTCGGGATACAGTCCCTGTTCCCAAAGCAGGCTTTGGAAGTATAGCTCTCTTCCTGGAGGATGACCCGGATCCCATACCGCACGCAGACTGTCTGCAGGATACGGCGGAACCTCGCGAAGGGGACCTGCACGAAGGACTGGTTGGTCTTCCTTCCAAGGTCTATGTCCTGTTTCTGGCCTTTGTTGTAACCGATGATCAGGTAGGAAAGGCCCCTCTCCTCCATCGTCCTGCAGATATAGTGGGCATACTTGTAGAATGTATCCCGCAGGAAAGCGTCACGCTTCCTGGAGATCCGCTCCATCTGCCTTGTCACCGGAGGATGGTAAGTCTTCGGGTCATGCCCCTTCATCTGTTCAGAACGCAGGAACGCCATCCTCTTGTTATACCACTGGTTACAGGCCTTTATGGCTCCGCCCTTGACAACAATGGGTATGTTCCCCTTGTTGTCTGCCATGGATGCGAAGTTGTGGGGGCCCGGGTCCAGCATCATGACCCCGGAAGGGTTCCCGTCAGCGCCGATGATATCTCCTTCCCTCGGGAGAAGGTCGTCTTCCGGGATGCCGTCATCCGTGACGATCTGGACCTGGTATACGCCGAAGTACGGGACTGCCCGCACCTCAATGAGTTTCTTTTCCGATCCGCGTACTGCCTTCGAAGCATGCGGGAGCCTTGAAACATCAAGGCCGGGACGCACCCTTTTCTTCCCTTCTTCAACAACTGCATAAGGAAAGAACAGTCTCCCGTTCTTAATGCTACAGGCCAGGTTTGAAAAGACAGCCGTACTCCTTCCCCCGGACTTTCTGTATCCCGGGATCCTCGGCTTCCCTGTATGGCCGGACGCATCAGTATAAGCTTTCCTGCTCTCAAAGTATCCTTTCCATGCCTCGCAGCAGTCGCTTATGGCGTTCTGGATGACATGGGAATGGAATGACCGGTAATCCGTATTCTCCGTATGACGGAACACGGCATCAAGGAGCCCGTAGGAAGCGAACCACTTTTCCGCCGTCGGCATGGAAAACTGAAGGTATTTCACCCTCAAAAGCTTAGTCTTGCGTAAGGCCGCAGAAAGACTCCTGTCCAGGAAGACCCTGAAGATCTTTACGAAGTGCTTCACCCTTAAAGAGAAGTTGATCACGGGGATGGATCCGGCAAAAGTCCTTATTACTGACCTCTCGTTCTCCGTACGGAGGGAAATATCTTTCTTCAGGCCGGTCATGAGGTTGCGGATATGGAAGTTGGCGATATTGTACATGTTATTGGCACACAGGCATGCCCTGTCAATGTACTGGTACATCTTATCTGATTTATGGATGTCAATGCATTCGACGTGGTACATGTATGTGCTCCCTTCCATCCGGTATTTTCCCCGTACAGGGGATTATCACGAAGCAGCAGCTTCATACATACATTATACTGCTCAGAACATGTGTTTGCAAATGTGTGTTCTTTTTTTACTTTGTCTTACCTCCATTGGAAAGGAGAGACGTTCACAAATACCGAGGGAACGCATTCATCCCACCGCCTTCGTTACACATAGAGGACGGGGGTATTCAGCTTATAAGTTGGATAAAAACTTTTGGCACAATAACTATTATACACTTCTCATGTCAAATATGAATAATTGTCTCGTACGCGTCGCGGCTTTGTTTCAAAAATGCACAATTGATGTTAATGCAAGAAAAGGGTGCTGCATCTTGCTGACGCAGCACCCTCTTTAAGTATTATTTAAAAATGATGACCGAATTGGGTCTCTTGATCACAGGCCTGAAGTTCCCGAGCATCCGCTCAGTTCGCCGCTTTATATCCCGGGATCCACTTTCCGTCAGCACCTACATAATACTGTCCGATCCAGGTATTCGTTGCCATGGCTCCGCTTCCTGTCAGGTAATAGTTTCCGACCCACTTGTTCGCCGCCATAGCTCCGCTCGCTTCGAAGTAATACCACCTGCCGCTGATCTGCTTCCAGCCTGTCTGCATTACTCCGCTTTCATTAAAGTAATACCACGTGGTTCCGATCTTCTGCCAGTCGGTAACCATCGCTCCGCCGGCACTGAAGTAGTACCAGACACTTCCGATCTTCTGCCAGCCTGTCTGCATTCCTCCGCCGGCGCTGAAATAATACTTTTTACCGCCGATCTCCTGCAGGCCCGTCTGCATTACCCCGTCTTCGTTAAAGTAATACCACGTGCTGCCGATCTTCTGCCAGTCGGTAACCATCGCTCCGCCGGCACTGAAGTAATACCAGGCACCGTCGATCTTCTGCCAGCCCGTCACCATATAGCCGGAAGCGTCAAAGTAATAGGTGTGTCCTTCGATGTCCTCAAATTTACTCTTAGGATAAGACCCATCACTCCAGCTGTACCACCAGCCTTTGCTGGTCTTTTTCCAGGTTCCTGTAAGGACCGCGAGCTCTTTCTCTTCTTTGTTTCCGCAGATCTCACAGACCCTTTCCTCGATTCCGGTCTCTGTCTGGGTGGCGGGTTTCGTCACTGTCCAGTCTCCGTACTTATGGTTCTCCGTCTTCGGGATCGCCTGGGAAGAGCCTTCTTTCATTTCACCGCATACTGAGCAGTGGATTGACTCACTTCCCTCCTCAGCACAGCTCGCTTCCTTATCAACAGTGAATTCTGTGTTCCAGGAATGAGGAATTACAGGGATTGACTCTGTGACTTTATCTCCACAGACTGTGCATGTCTTTTCCTTAGTTCCTTCTTTCGTACAACTCGCTTCTTCAGTGAC
>CACZXG010000015.1 GCA_902785055.1 uncultured Lachnospiraceae bacterium | reverse complement strand
AACTCGTCTGCCGCGTTATTGAATTTGGTCATCATCTCTTCGAAGTCGTCGAAAGGCTCCTCGAAGTAGCAGTAAACCATATATGTGCCGTCTCCGGGCTGCTGGTAAGGCGCGCCGAAGGACATCTCCGCCTCAATGCCGTTGTAGAGCCAGAACAGCTCCGGATGGTCATACAGAAGTCCCCAGTAAGAGACGAGAAGAACCTCGGAAAAATCAGCACTTGTCGGATCTACTGTCAGATAGGCTACCGTGATATTGTCGGGGTCTGTCGGGTCCGCCGCGCACATGTACATAGCGTCGTACATTGCCTGCTGATCCTTATTCATCTCACTGTAATAGTGATAGCTCTTGGCCCTGTTTACCAAAAGAGAGTCAGCCGGCGGTGTATAAGCGCGCATCGCCCTGTCCATCTTGTCGGTATCTTCCGCGGTCAGCTCTTCGGTCTCTTCCATCTCTTCCATGGGTCTGAGGCCATTGAATCCGGCAATGTTAAGCGCTGCCAGAGGCTGAGGTTCTCCCTCTGCGGCAGATGCTACTGCCTGGGCTTCCTCTTTTACTTCAGCTTCAGCGGCTTCCGCCCCTGCTTCCACAGTTTCCTCGGCTTTATCCTCTGCAGTTTCAGCCGCCGCCTCCTGCGCAGCGCCCTGCTGCGCAGCGGCTCCGGTTGCTCCGCCGCATCCGGCCAGCATTGATACCGCAAGCGTTATCGAAAGAAAAACTCCTGTAAACCTTCTCATCGTGTCCTCCCTTCAAGTTCCGTCCCGGTTTCCCAAAACCAGGAACATATTATTAATCATTATATCATGAAAGCGACATGCCCGTCACTCCCTGCGCTCACCCCTGATCTCTGCGCGGTCACTCCCCCACGATCATGCGAAATCTCTGCAGGTCCGCGGGATGTGTGATCTTGAAATTCATGGGATCCCCGGGGATCATGCAGATCTTCATCCCGGCCACATACGCGATCTCCGTCGTCCCCCGCATCGACATCAGAAACTCATGGCTCTTCCCCTCGTGGATCTTATAATACCGGTGCAGCCAGAAAGTCTCCGGCGACTGCCCCATGAACAGTTTGGACCTGTCCAGCAGCTTGTCGACGCCCTTTCCGTCATCACTGTAGTAAATCGTATCCGTCGCGGGAATCACCGGCAGGCACGCCTCATACTCTCCGATCGCGTCAAAACACGCATCGATCAGCTCACAGCTCACCAGCGGCCTTACTCCGTCATGAATGATCACCTTGTCCGTGTCCGACCCGGACCGCTCCATGCATGCAGAAAGCCCGCTCAGGATCGACTCCTGCCGGATCGAGCCCGGTTTTGCGAAGCCTTGCAGCTTTTTATATTTTGACCGAAGTTCCTCCCCGAGCTGCTCCTGCCACTCCGGAGCCATCACAATGATGATCTCGTCCACCGACCCGGACTTCTCAAAAGCGTCCAGCGTGTACTCCAGGATCATCTTGTCCTTCACTTTATAATACTGTTTGGGGAAATCCCCCATATGCATTCTGGTCCCGATTCCTCCGGACAAAATCACCGCGTAATTCATTCGATCTGGTTCCCTTCTGTGCCTCATAAGGCCTGCTACTGATATATTACCGTTTTCAGTCCCTGTTCACAACCAAAACAATGAGAGCCCGAAGCATTTGAAAATGCCGCAGGCTCTCGATCATTACTTATTCGTTTGTATTCTGCCCGCAGATCACTCCACGGTCACGCTCTTGGCAAGGTTCCTCGGCTTGTCCACGTCGAGACCCTTAGCTACTGCTACATAGTAGCCCAGCAGCTGCAGAGGGATGATCGCAAGGCTTGCCACGAAGTGCGGATCCACCTTGGGAACGTAGATGACAAAGTCCGCCGTCTCCTCGATCTCGTAGTGGCCGTAAGTGGTAAGGCCCATCAGGTACGCGCCGCGGCTCTTGCATTCGACCATATTGCTGATGGTCTTCTCAAAGAGCTCATTCTGGGTCAGGACGCCGACCACAAGGATGCCGTCCTCAACCAGGCTGATCGTGCCGTGCTTGAGCTCGCCGCCCGCATAAGCCTCGGAGTGCACGTAGGAGATCTCCTTCATCTTCAGGCTCCCTTCCTGGCAGATCGCGAAGTCAAGTCCGCGGCCGATGTAGAAGGAATCGTGCATATTCGAGTACTTGGATGCGAACCACTGCAGTCTCTCTTTCTCCTCAAGGATCCTGGAGATGCCCGCCGGGATCTTCTGGATCTCCTTGATGTAGTCAAAATACTGCTGCTCGTCAATTCTTCCCCTCACCAGCGCGAACTGCAGCGCCAGCAGGTAAGTGACGATCAGCTGGGCGGAATAGCCCTTGGAAGTAGCTACCGCGATCTCGATGCCGGCCTTGGTGTAGAACACGAAGTCCGCCTCTCGCGCGATGCTGCTGCCCTCGACGTTAACGATAGCGAGAGTCTTGATGCCTCTCTCCTTCGCCTCGCGAAGAGCTGCCAGGCTGTCCGCCGTCTCGCCGCTCTGGCTGATGATCACAACCAGATCAGTGGGGTTAAGAATAGGATTTCTGTAGCGGAACTCGGAAGCGAGCTCGACGCGCACAGGGATCCTCGCCAGATCCTCAATAACATACTGAGCGGCCGTTCCGACATGCCATGCCGATCCGCAGGCCACGATGTGGATCTGCGTGATCTCCTTGATGATCTCGTCGGTGATTCCTATTTTGCCAAGGTCGATGCGCCCGTTTTCGAGAGCGAAGTTCAGGGTATCCTGGACAGCTCTGGGCTGCTCGTTGATCTCCTTCATCATGAAGTGCTCATAGCCGCCCTTGTCTGCTGCTTCCGCGGAGAAAGTGATCTCCACCTGCTCCTTCTCGATCACATCGCCGTTGAGGTCGTAGAAAACAGCCTTGCCCGGGGAAAGTCTGCCCATCTCCAGGTTGCCGATGTAGTAGACCTGATTTGTGTACTCGAGGATTGCGGGGACATCGGATGCCACATAGGTTTCGTCGTCCGAAATGCCGATGATCATCGGGCTGTCCTTACGGGCTACCCAGATCTCACCGGGATAATCCCTGAACATCAGCTCCAGAGCATAAGAACCGCGAATACGGACCATGGTCTTGGCGATCGCGTCGATGGGACCGATCTTGTACTTCTTGTAATAATAGTCAACCAGCTTGATGGCTACTTCCGTATCCGTCTGGCTGTAGAACTGATAGCCATGCTTGAGCAGCTTGTCCTTAAGCTCCTGGTAGTTCTCGATGATACCATTGTGTACGCCAACAACCAGGGACTCCACTTCACCGGAACCGGAACCTGTGCAGTTGCCCGAGACATGGGGATGCGCGTTAGTTATGGTCGGATCGCCATGAGTCGCCCAGCGCGTATGGCCGATGCCGCAAGTACCCTTGAGGGAGTTGCCGCCGTCCGTCTTCTCAGACAGATTCTTGAGCTTGCCGGTGGCCTTGACCACCTGCGCCAGCTCCTCTCCGTTCCTCACCGCGATTCCCGCGGAGTCATATCCTCTGTATTCCAGTTTTTTCAGCCCTGCAAGCAGTATAGGAGCCGCCTGCTTATGGCCGGTAAAACCAACAATTCCACACATATTAAGTATTCTCCTTATAAGACCGGGCCCTCTGCCATAATACTGACAAAGAGCCCGGCCATCAGCTTAGATTAAAGTCTTTCGTCCTTCTCGATGTCGAGGTAGTACTTGTAAGTGCCTACCTTCAGCTCGTCGCATGCGGACTCGTCGCAGGCGATGATCGCGTTCTCATGCATCTGCAGGCAGCTGCATGTCCACATCTGGCTGACAGCGCCCTCAACCACATGTGCCATCGCGCGCGCCTTGTTGTGGCCGCTGATCTCGATGATAACTTCCTTAGCGTCCATAACGGTAGCAACGCCTGTGCACAGTGCGTATGCAGGAACCTTCTCAGGATCGTTGTCAAAGAAACGGGAGTTTACGATCCTGGTATCTCTTGTGAGCTTTCTCAGGCCGGTGCGGGATGCAAGGGAAGTGCCGGGCTCGTTGAAAGCGATGTGTCCGTCAACGCCGATGCCGCCCAGGAACAGATCGATGCCGCCGTATGAAGCGATCTTCGCCTCATAGTTGGCGCACTCAGCTTCCAGGTCCTCTGCCAGGCCGTTCAGGATGTTGATATTCTCCTTCGGAACATCGACATGATCGAAGAAATAGTAATGCATGAAGTACCAGTAGCTCTGATCGTGCTCTTTGGGAAGACCTACATACTCGTCCATGTTGAATGTAACGACGTTCTTGAAGGAAATCTCGCCTGCCTTATACATTCTCACCAGCTCATTGTAAACGCCGATGGGAGAAGAACCGGTGGGAAGGCCCAGAACGAAAGGTCTGTCTTCCTTGTGTGCCTTGATCTTGGCAGCGATGTAGTTCGCTGTCCACTTGCTCATATTATCGTAATTTTCCTGAATAACTACTCTCATTACTATTTCTCCTTATTATTTGTTTTACGCGAGGTGACCCTTATTTGTGATCACATCGATGACATAGTCTACGTATTTCTCGCAGGTCTCGATACTGTCCGCCTCTACCATAACGCGGATGACCGGCTCTGTGCCGGACTCGCGGACGAGGATCCTGCCTTCATCTCCCAGTTCCTTCCCGACCTTCTCGACTGCTGCCTGCACGTCGGGATCATTCTGCGCGTCGGGTTTGCTCTTTACGCGCACGTTCTTGAGCACCTGGGGATATACGAGCACAGGCGCTGCCAGAGCGCTCAGCGGTTTGTCCTTGGCCAGCATAACTTCCATGATCTTCATACTGGTCAGAATACCGTCGCCGGTAGTCGCATATTTTGAGAAGATAATGTGGCCGGACTGCTCGCCGCCGATGCGGTTTCCGTAGGTCACCATGTTCTCATAGACATACTTGTCGCCGACCTTGGTCTTCTCATAGTCGATCCCGATCTTGTCCAGTGCCTTATAGAGGCCGAAGTTGGACATAACGGTTGTGACGACCTTATTATTGAGGAGTTTCCCTCTCTCCTTCATATAGCGGCCGTAGATGTACAGGATGTGGTCGCCGGTGACAACGTTGCCCTTCTCATCGACGCACAGGCATCTGTCCGCATCGCCGTCATAAGCAAAACCGACGTCAAGATTGTTGTCCTTGACGAACTTCTGCAGATGCTCGATGTGAGTGGAGCCGCAGTCCGTGTTGATGTTGAATCCGTCGGGATCGTTGTTCATGACATAGGTCTTGGCGCCCAGCGCGTCAAAGACCGCCTTCGCAATAGTCCAGGCCGCTCCGTTCGCGACGTCAAGGCCTACGCGCTTGCCGTTGTAACTGTATTTTGACAAAGAGATCAGATAGCCGATATAGCGGTTGCGGCCCGCGACATAGTCAACTGTCCTGCCGATGTCGCTGTCCTTGGCCATGGGGATCTCCGGGATCTCGCCGTCGATGTACTTCTCGACCTCAAGGATCGTGGCCTCGTCCATCTTCTCGCCGTTATAATTCATCAGCTTGATGCCATTGTCATAGTAAGGGTTATGGGATGCGGAGATCATGATGCCGCAGTCAAAGTCATCCGTCCTGGTTATATAAGATACGGACGGCGTAGTCGTGACATGCATGATATAGGCGTCCGCACCGGATGCCATAAGACCTGTGCACAGCGCGTACTCAAACATATATGAAGAGCGGCGTGTGTCCTTGCCGATAACGATCTTGGCTTTCTTGCCGATCCTGGCGCCGTAATACCAGCCCAGAAAACGGCCGATCTTGATCGCATGGTCATAAGTCAGTACCACATTTGCCTCTCCGCGAAAACCGTCTGTTCCAAAATATTTGCCCAAAATAAGCCTCCTAAAAATCATTCATTTCATCGGCCGCAAGTTTCCGGCCTGCTCTGCGTTGAGACAGCATCTGTTACAGTGTTGATTCTGCTTTTTACCTCTGTCTCTGACGGCGCGCCCGCCGCAGCAGCATCCGCCGAATATTTCGATAACTGCTGTCCTCGTCAACCTTCCGGTCCCGGCGCTGGCTGCCTCTCCCCTCCTCCGCGCGGGGTGGAGACGCCTTCTCAGATAACACTATATACAATTTTTGCCGATTTAGAAATAGGAAAAATCGAATTCCCCTTTTTTGCCCGGGATTTGGTCAAAATATACCACAGTCCGCAGCCGCCTGATTTCTTCGAAAGTACTCTTTTCAAGCCTCCGGTCCCTTGTACTCAATTGCCAGCATTGTCAGGTCGTCAAACTGCTCGTCGTCTCCGACGAACTCATCCACTGCCCGGCGCACATTAACAAGAAGCATTTCGGGCTCCGCGTCCGGATCCTGGTTCAGGGCGTCGAGCATTCTCTTCGTGCCAAAGAGCTCTTCACCTGCTCTCGTCGCCTCCGCTACGCCGTCCGTATACAGGAAAAGCTTGTCGCCGGGCTTAAGATCCAGTTCATATTCTTTGTAAACAATACCGGGCATTGCGCCAATGACCAGCCCGTGCCTGTCCTTGAGAAGCTCGAACTTATTTCCGGTCTTGATCGCCGGGTACTCGTGGCCCGCGTTAGCTGCCTTGAGCTTGCCGGTGCTGATTTCCAGAATTCCGATCCACACTGTAACGAACATTTCCATCCTGTTGTTGGAGCACAGCGCCTCGTTCGTCTTAGTGAGGATCTCGCCCGCGCCCCTTCCGAGCATTGCGCAGCTCTGGATAATGATCTTGGAGATCATCATGAACAGCGCTGCGGGGATACCCTTGCCGCTGACATCCGCGATCACCATGCACAGATGATCCTTATCAATAAGGAAGAAATCGTAGAAGTCGCCGCCGACCTCTCTGGCCGGATCCATCACAGCGTAAATGTCGAACTCTCTGCGCTCCGGGAAAGCAGGGAAAATACTGGGCAGCATGCTCTCCTGGATCTGGTTGGCCATGTGCAGCTCCGTGCCGATCCTCTCCTTCTCCGCGGTGACACGCCGCACCTCTCCCACGTATTCCACTGTCCTGTGCGATAATTTGGCAAAAGATTCCGCCAGCACTTCTATCTCATCGTCCGTGCGGTACTCGTCTTCCATCGTGAATTCCAGGTTAGTCTCGCTCAGATTCGCGATCCTCTTCGTGATCAGGTTCAGAGGCCGTACGATCTTTTTGCCCAGGATGATCGCCGAAGCGAGTGCCAGGATCACAATGGCAAAATAGATCACCCTCATCGTTGTCCTGATCCTCGCCATTTTGGCAAGATACGCGGATCCGGCTCCTTCCTGGATCTCCTGATAGCTGGAAGTCAGCATTTCAGCGGGCTTGTCCGCCATCGCCTGGTCAAAAACATAGAGCAGCGTCCATCCGAGCGAACCGATCGGCGAGCCGGCCATATAGTAAGTTCCGTCGTCCATGTGGACCAGCCGCACGCCGGTGTTGTCCTTTAATGCGTCTGTGATCATCGCGGCCAGTTCGCTGTTTGAACTTGAGCGCAGGTCCGTGGCGTTCGCGGATTCCACCGCGCGGAAAGGACCGCTCTCTTTGGGCGAGAGCACTACGTGCCCGGCGCTGTTGATCACACACTCAAAGCCGCCGTTTGCCTCAGAGGACTGGATCGATTCATTCATCGAGTTCAGGAACAGGTCGGATCCGACGACCGCCACAAGTTCACCGTTCGCGTAGACGGGCATCGCGCATACGATCCCTATATCGCCGGTAAAAGCATCCACCTCCACATCCGTGAAGATAAGACTCTCCTTCTCGACCGCCTGCTGATACCACGGGCGGGTCCTGCAGTCGTAGATCACGCGCTCGCCGCTCTCCGAGAACTTCGAAGCCGAGCGGTCGTCCACAACCAGAAAAGCTCCTTCCGGCAGAGCGATAAAGCACGAATTCGTGTCCGCGTTAGAACCGAAAAGAGTAGTCATCATATCTGTCATGTTGGCAGCAAGACCGATCCTATCCGCAATCTCCTCCTCATTGACATCGTCCGCCAGGATCGTCTGGCATACGAGCTGGCCGTCCTGTGACTTATCCGGCGCCGCGTACTCCTCGCGCCCGACTGAAGAAGGATCCCGGAACAGTTTTCCCGCATATTCGCCCATCATTTCCACTCGAACTGCAAGATTATGGAAGACCTCGTCCGCCATCTGCGCCTTAAGCTCCGTGGTCTGGTCCATGCTCTGGTTCACGATATCGTTCATGATCCCGTTCGTGATATCCGTCAGCGCCTGCTCCTGTTTGCTGATCGTCTCTGCATTGATGTCCTCCAGCATTTTGTTCTGATACAGGCTCATTCCCATGAAAGCAGCAGAGATCACAATGATCGTGACCAGGATCAGATTGACCACCTTATTCTCAATTCCGCCTATGACCAGGTTTTTAAAAGTTTTCATGCCTTATTCCTCGTCTGTTTGATGTCCTTCGCCTGTTCCTTCCGGCTCATCACACCCTCTAAATGCCTACTCTTTCCGGCTCATCACGCCTTCCTCGATATGCAGCGTATAGTCGCAGATATCCAGCGCCGCGATCCCGGGACTCTTAATATGGACTTGACCTTCTCTATATTACTGGACATTAGCTTCTTAAACTTCTTTCATTTACTTTTCGCACGGGATATGCCGGTGCTTCACATTTTTATTATACCTATTTTATTAGGTACATCAATTTCTAAACAGTGAATCTTCTTACTCCTCGTTCTCTACGTCCAGGCCGTTGAATAACATCTCATTGTACTTTGCATTGTAGTACTCGGCTTCCTTTTTCTGTATCCAGCGGTTGCGGTCTTCCATGATCGCCAGCATTTCGTCCGCGATTTCTTCGGCGCTCCGTGGGTTGGCGTTGCGCAGATAGCGGATCATACGGCTCATAGTTTTCTCTGTGCGCAGGTTGTTCGCTATCGCGGCGCCGAATTCAGCCGGATAGCCCATCTTGACCAGTTGCTTTATTAATTCTTCGGTTATTCTCTCCCGCTCGTCCATGTTTGTACCTCATTGAAAGAAAAGTATCTTTGTATCAGGCCAGATGCTTGCGGAAGAATTCGCACTCTTCTTCGTTGCATGCTGCTGCGTAGGAATTGCGCATATCACAGTGGAAGACATGCCCCAGCGGCTCGACTTCCTCACCATAGACGTGGACTTCGTTTTCGACGCCGAGGCCGGTGAGGTGATCGCCCAGGGGCGCTGCATTCGCGCGAAGGAAGTCGCCTGTTGATGTCATGATGAAGGTTGGCGGAAATGCGCCGGTCATGTGACTGAGGACGTCCATTTCCTCCGAATCGGCTGACACTTTGCTGCCCAGATAGCAGCGGATCAGCATTTTCTCCCGAACCGGATCCAACTTGTACATGCCGCAGTTAAGTGCAGCTGCCCGTACTGTAAAGACAGGGATCTCAAGGCCTAGAAGCGCAGCGTACTCCGGATTAGTCACCGCTGTCAGATATTGATTTGCCATCTGCGCTCCCGCCGAATCTCCGACGAAGAAGACATTGTCCGGATCGCAGAAGTAATCGCCGGCATACCTCGGACCGTAAAAATGATCTCCTGCATGCGCACAGACAAACTGCATTACGGCGTTGATGTCACACAGCTGATCAGGGAATTTATGTTTTGGCGCAAGTCTATAGCTGAAATTCACTACAGTGAAACCCTTCTGAGCCAGGCCCATGCAGTAGTACTGATACAGATTTTTATCGCCGTACACATAGGCTCCGCCGTGAACGCTTACGATGACAGGCAGAGGCTCCCGGGTCCCCGCAGGATAGTAGATATCAAGGACCTGTTCAGGGTCGTCTCCGTAGGCCAGATCCGTCACGCGTGTCACATCCTCAGGCGCTGTAAGACCACGGTCTCGCTTGTCGTCGTTTTTCTTGAAGGATTTTCTGATCCCGATGGCGAAAAGCTGTTCCGAATTCATGCAGGCTGCCGCGCCCGCGCCGGCTGCAGCACCTACGGCGGCTGCACCGATCGATATGATTTTTTTGGTTCTGTTGTCCATTTCTGTCATCCTATTCTTATAAGGAGACCATCATGAGCAGGGCTGCCGGCACACCTTTTCCTGAAACGTCAGCAATGACCAGCCCCAGATGCCCCTCGTCGATCATGAAGAAGTCGTAGAAGTCGCCGCCGACCATTTTGGCCGGAGTCATCGACGCGTACACACCGAATTCCTTCTGCTCGGGGAACTCCTTGGGCAGCGCGCTTGTCTGAATGCGGTATGCCAGTTCCAACTCAGCTCCGATCCTCTCCTTCTCAAGTGCGAGCGCCTGCCTCTCCCGAACAGTCCTCACATAGTGAGCCGCCATTGCCAAAACATAGACCGCCGCCACACCGACAGCTCCCCACAGCGGATGTGTGACAAAGCCGGCATCATAAAGATTGACTGCGCATGCAAGGCACAGGGCTGACAGCGCGCCTGCACTCAGGCTCGCCGGCAGAACCTCCTGATGCAGAAACAGCGCTAAAGCTGCCGCGCAAAGCACAAACAGAAAGGCAATCTGAGGTGCTTCGGGAATCTCTTTTTTGGAATTGTTATCCAGAAAGCTCTGGATTATATTGGCCTGGATCTCCACGCCGTACATCTGCTCGCCCTTGTCAATCGGCGTAAAGTAGGCGTCCTGAAGTGCCGCCGCATAAGGACCGATCAGCACGATGCGCCCCGCCCAGTAATCGGCCGGCACCTCGCCTCTGATGAGCCGGGCGATCGAAACGCCGTCATAATAGTTGCCCGGACGGCCCGTGTAGGGGATGTAGAACATCCGGTCCACCCTCCGCAGGATGCCCGCTCCGATCAGAGCGGTGACCACTGCTGAAGCGATCAGCGCATATAGAAATTGTTTTCTCTTCTCCATAGCCAGCCTCCGCCCGTCAGGCTTCCTGATACCGCCGTTTTAATATCATTTACTATTTGACCCACACACCGGAACTGTTAAAGTAATACCTTCTGCCGCCGATCGTACGCCATCCGGTTGCCATCGCTCCGCTTCCGTCCAGGTAAAACCATTTGCCGCCGATAATACCATTTGCCGTCGATTCTCTGCCAGCCGGTCTTCATTGCTCCGCCGCCGGTCATGTAATACCAGTCACCGTCAATTTTCTGCCAGCCGGTCTTCATTACCCCGTAGACGTCCATGTAGTACCACTTGCCGCCGAGAAGATGCCAGCCGGTCTGCATCACGCCTTTACTGTCAAGGTAATACCATTTGCCATCGATCCGCTGCCAGCCGGTCTTCATTGCTCCGCTGCTGGTCATGTAATACCATTTGCCATCGATCTTCTGCCAGCCGGTCTTCATTGCCCCGCTGGCGTCCAGGTAGTACCACTTGCCGCCGGTCAGCTGCCAGCCGGTCTGCATGACGCCGCTGCTGTTCATTAAATACCACTTCCCGGAAACCTTCTGCCAGCCGATCGCCGCTCTTCCGTTGCCGTCAAGATAATACCAGCTGCCGTTGTACTTGGTCCATCCTGCCGGATACACAACTCCCGAACCGTCGGCAAAATACAGCCTGCTCCCCTGCCATACCACACCGGTCTGCAGGATGCCCGTTCTCCAGTCAAAGAGATATTTCTTCCCGCCGACCGCATGAACGCCCAGCGCCAGCTTGTTATACTCGCCAAAATAGTACCAATTTCCATCGATTTTCTTCCAGCCGGTCTTGGTCTGGCGCCCCTGCTCATCAAAATGATGAACCGCCGTTCCGATCTTCACAAAACCGGTCTGCATTCTGCCCGTTTCATCAAAGAAATAAGTGTCAGGATCCAGGGTCAGCCAGCCCGTTTCCTTTTTGGCTGTGTCCGGGTTCATGTAATATTTTGACCCGCCATCTTCGAGCCATCCCGTAACAGGCTCATTATCCCTGTAATAATACTGCGTATCCCCATTACCTATGAGCCAGCCGTCCTCCGCATAGGAGTTCTCTCTCAATGTCATCGAATAATCATAGCCGCCATAGGCGCGGTCATCGATATATTTTGTCGCCGCCTTGTTGAAATCCTGCGTCACGATTCCCCTGAGTTTGCTCGGGTCGTCAGGATCATAGAGGTAAATAGTCTGCGTCGTGCAGTTGCGCTCAAGCTCCTGGGAGATCACGTCGTCATAAACACCGTATGTGATATTCCCGTTATAGCGTACACTCGCCACATTTCCAAGTTCCTGCGCATCGTGCACAGACCAGTATGTCCATGAATCTTTAGGAGAAAACGTGGACGGCGTATCCCCGCAGTAATTGTAATAATAGAACTCTGCGCCGACCGCCTCCAGAAAATCATACGTATTGCTGGTGTCTCCCCCGTGGTGACTGAGCTTGCAGATATCCGCAGACAGATCCACCCCGGCTTCCAGCATCTCAAATTCTGTAGCCACTTCGATGTCTCCCGCGTTCAAATATCGCGTATTGCCGCAGGTAAACCTTGTCACCAGTGAATTATTGTTGATGTAGTGCGTATCATGGCTGTCGTCCTCATACTCAGCCCCCCAAAGCACCTCCGCAAGAACATCCCCAACCGTAAAGATGGAATCCCTCACCAGCTGTACGATCTCCACACCTTTGGAACTGGCGGTTCTCATCATGCTCTCGCACTCACTTCTGTAGTCACTCATATAGCTGCTGGAGCCGGTCATATATCCATAATCAGGAAGATAAAGCTTATTCACCTTATACTTGCCGTCATTAAGGATGTTCTCCACATTTCCCATGTGATCGCCGTGATAATGGCTGATATATATGTCAAAATCCATATACTTCTTGTCGTTCAGCCAGGAATCAAGCACGTTCCAGGAGCCCTGCGAATAAGTATCGATCAGCAGTCTGCTTCCCCCACTGGACAGCATCTGGCCGTCGCCGAACCCCTCGTCAAGATAGTCGATCACTTCCAGCTTCATCTGCGCGACCTTTTCCTCCACAGCACCCGCGACCGACTGAAGAGCGGGCGCAGCAGCATGCTGGGATTCCTGCGCGGCGCTGTCGGCAATTTCTGCTGCGGCTTCCTCTGCTGCAGCTTCCTCTGCCACTGTGGCTTCTGCTGTGACGGCAGCCGCGGCGGCTTCCTCTGCTTCCCCAGCTTCTGTCGCGACAACTTCATCTGCCGCCTCGGTGGCGGTCGCTCCCGCGATGGCTTCATCCGTTGCGGCAGCCTCTGTTGTGGCAGCTGTCGCGTTTTCGTCTGCAGCGGCGATTTCAGTAGTTGCGTCGGCGGCTGTTTCTTCTGCCGCGGCGGCATCAGTCGTTACTGCGTCTTCTGTGGTTTCTGCAGTATCCTCAGTGGTTTCATTTGTGGCTTCTGCAGCTGTCACATCCTCAGTTTCGTCAATAATTTCTGCGCCTTGCATAGTTCCGGTTTCGTCAGTATCTTCTGCGTTTTGTGGAGCTTCATCCTCGACATTTTCGCCCGCAATATCTTGCTCCGCTGCCATCACTTCCGCTGCAGTGTTTTCCTGTGCGGTTTCTGCCGCATAAGCCGGCACATTGCTGAAAACGATGCTGATACACAGTGTAACAAGTGCAATAGGATGTAAGCGTTTCATTTTCCCCTCTTTACGTGAATACACAGTTAACAGTTGCCCCTCTTTTCACATTTAACAATATATCATAGAAACTTGTTTAACACTACTCATGCACTTTTACCACTAAATCGGTAATGACGTACGGGATTTCGTAAACAGGAAAAATGGGATTGTAGTTGGAGGACGTGTTTCGGTATAGAAAGACATTTTGAGAAAATTCTCGTCCACGAAGAAAGATCAGACTGAGATAAATTGCTTGATTTATAGAATGGACAGTCAGAAATTCGGTACAGACGATATCCGAAATCCATGACAGATGGTATCCGGAATCCAAGATAGACGATATCCGGAATCCAAGACAAATGATAACCGGAACACAAATCGGGAACATAAAGAACACCGCCCTACATTTGCTCCAATGTTTTGGCAAACAGGCCTGTTCAAGGCTTGCTCGCAGCCGGTACAAAGCTTGCTGACATTCTACTCAGGACTTACTCACCCGCTCGCAGTACTCTTCAAGCGTGATTCCCTGCGCAGTGATCTCTGCCGCAATCTCCGGATCACCTAGATATCGGATGTGCCAGGGCTCGGCGGGATAACCGGTAATCTTCTCTTTTCCCTTAAGATAGCGCAGGATAAAGCCATATTGGGGCAAAAGATCGTAAACCGGCTGCAGCTCTGAAGCGCGTTCTATTATCTCGTCGTTTTCGATCAGCCATTTGCCGCGGATCTTCGCTACGAAGTCCAGCGCCAGGCCTGTGTGATGCTCGCTGCAGCCTGGCTCGGCGACGTAGCGCTTGGCGTAGTCCGCGCCGTATTCGGCGGTGAATTCTTCTTTGATCTGAAGCTGCTTCTCGACGCTTCGATAAGCTGAGGAGAGAAGAATCGGTATTCCTTTTGCTGACGCGGCTTTCTCCAGCTTGCGGAACTGCTGCGCAGCCTCTTTCTCAACACGGAAGAGCTCGTTATCATAACCGCGCATCTCGACCAGTTCGAGGTTGTCGAAATAGGATTCCGGGATCTTGTGGAAGGGGTTCACCAGTATTAAGTAATCTGTGTGGTGTGTTTCCATACTGTTTCCTCAGGCAGTGGCTTACTGCATCAACAGTGTCATTTTTGAGATGTTTACAAATCAATTTTATCAATACAGGGAGGTGCGGACAATAACATTCGGGTGCAGAGGTTTGCCTGATCCGGGCATATCATCTGATCATTAATTCCTGTTTCGGTACACAAGCTTCATTTACACAAATTCTCGTCCCTGCAGAGCAGCTAAGATCAATGATTTCTTCCCTTTCTACCTCTACTCTACTAATTTTTCGGTACAGAAGCACCGATCTTAAAAATTCTCGTCCATGCTCACGAGAATCTTCCCAGGAATCCTATTTATTGTGGGACGAGGATTTGTTCAAATTAAGCTTCTGTGCCGAATCAACAACCGCCTGGCCTTAGAATTAAGCAATTCACACCACATAGCCCCTCTTTCAAGGACGAGACAACAAGAAAAAAAGGCTTCTGTACCGAAGCCTTCCTAAACTACCTGATCCAAAACCCCAGACAATTCACATCATTCAATACACAAGCCTTTCCAATCCTCCGGCCCCATCACCCACTCGCCTTCAACAACAATCCCCACAAGAAAATCGTCGGGATCGAGCACAGCGTCGACAGGATGACCATCTTGGTGGCAAAATCCGGAGCGCAGTTATATTTTGACGAGAGCATGCTGGTCGTGGCGGGCGCAGGCATCGCTGCGAGCAGGACAGCCAGATTCGGAGAAAGGCCGGTGACCAAGCCGAGTCTGGAGAGCCCGAAAAGGATCATGCCGAGAGCTCCCGGAATAACGATCAGACGCTCCACAGTGTAGCGGATCACAAGCTTGTCCATAAGCTGCTCCATATCGATGTCGGACAGGATCATGCCGATCACCATCATCGAAAGGCCTGTGTTGCAGCGGCCGACCGTTTTGAGCATGTCGAAGAGCCACTCCGGAACGATCGAGACACCGGCAAGAAGGTCGGCCAGCATGATCACGATTCCGATCATACAGGCGATGACACAGGGGTGAGTCACTACTTTGCGAAGGGTTTGCCGACGGTCGGATTCACCGCTGAAGATGGCGATTCCTTTGGACCACATGATCACCCTGACAGGGATCAGATAAACGCTGGCAAGCATCAGGCCCATCGGGCCGTAAACGCCTTCAGCCACAGGATTTCCCAGAAATCCCGCGTTAGAAACCAGAGTTCCGTAGGTCAGGCACTTCTGCTTGTTCGCCTCCACATTCCGGTAGGCGATCCGCGCATACAGCATGCACATCGCCTCCATGCCCACTGAGATCAGGAAGATCATCGCGCATTCGCGCAGCGCGCTGTCCGGCAGTTCCTGCACGAAGGACGTGACAATATTGCAGGGGAGCACGACGTTGATCACGAGATCCGTGATGCTCCTCTGGCCCTCGCGGCTGACGATCCCCTTTTTGCGGGTCACAAAGCCAATCCCGATCAGCGAGAATATAATAAATTGAAGCCGCAGCATAGCAATCATAAGCAACACCTCACATTTCTACCGCCATATTAACACGTAAAACCGCGGACGACTACAAGCCGCCCGCGGTTAATTATACAATTCATTCAATTACAGATTTGCTCAGCCACTTTCCACTCACGAAGTGGATCCTGTATATGACCGCGCGAACGCCCCAGTCCATGAACATGCCGATCCAGACGGAAAGGATGCCAAGGTGCAGCACACGGATCATGAAGATCGAGCCGGCCACTCTGCAGAGCCACATGGTCATCGAGGAGACGATCATCGTGAATTTCACATCGCCAGCTGCCCTGAAGCCATACGCCGGGATGAAGCTCATCGCCCAGAAAAGGGGCTTCACGATCGTGATGAGCAGGATCATCTTCAGGCAGAGCGCAGCCGCATCCGGCTCCATGCCCGCCAGCCACACGACCGGTCTTGCCAAAATATACACGGAAAGACACGATGCGATGATCACTATTTCGGCCCATCCGGTTAACTTCTTAATATAGTAGACTGCCTGATCTTTGTATCCGGCGCCCAGGCACTGCCCGACGACCGTCATCATGCCGATTCCGACGCCGCAGCCCGCGATGCCGTTTACGTTCTCCAGGATCGCCGTCATTGCCTGCGCAGCGATCGCCGTCGTACCGAGCGTGGAAACGCTGGACTGGATCGCAAGCTTACCGAACTGGAACATCCCGTTCTCAACGCCTGCGGGAATGCTCAGCCACAGCACCTTCCGGATCATGCCCGCATCCGGGCGAACGGACAGGTAGTTGCGCACGACGATCTCCTGCTTGTTCCTGTGCAGATATCCGAGGATCCAGACGCAGCCGACCACACGCGACAGCAGCGTCGAGAGTGCAGCTCCCGCAACTCCCATCTGGAACACAAAGATCAAAACAGCGTTGCCCGCAATGTTCATCAGATTCGTGATGATGCTGATCCTCATCGGGAGCTTACTGTCCCCGCACGCTCTGTAGAGCCCCGCGCCTCCCTGAAACAGCGCAAAGAAGGGATAAGACAACACCGTAATCTGGAAATAGACCAGCGAAGCAGTCATGACCTCCTCAGACACCTGCCCGAAGATCATAGTCAGCAGCGGCCTCCTCAGCGCGAAGCAAAACGCCGCAATACTGCCCGACAGAACCAGAATTACGAGCAGCAGCTGCTTTGCAGCCTTATTACATTGCTCAAGATTCTTCTGCCCCAGATACTGTGAGCAGATGACCGTTCCGCCCGCTGCCAGCGCGGCAAAAACCTGAATCATCAGTGTGTTGATGGAATCCGTAAGAGAGACAGCCGAGATCGCGGCGCTCCCCAGATTGGAGATCATCATCGTGTCGGCCATTCCCATGAGCGCGTTCAAAAACTGCTCTATTATAATAGGAACAAGCAGCGCATAAAGCTGCGAATCAGAGAACAGAAGCGGCTCTGCGGTCCGAACCTCTTCCCGTGCAGAAACAAACGGGTTACGTAGACGCCTCGGCTCATGAAGCCTGGGCAAAGCATGTACAGTCATTTAATTTGTTTAATCTTCTTTCTTCTTTATTTCTTATATTTCTTCTTTCGGTCGATTATTCTACAACCTTCTACACCAAAAACAAGGACAAAATCCGATCAAAATATGGACATTTTCTACCTGTTTGCATAAAAAAACGGCGCCCATTAGGGCGCCGCATAACTTCTGCAGCTTTACGGCAGCTTATTCCCCGCCGCCTTGTACAGCGCATACCACTCGCTCCTTGTCAGCGTGATCTCCGCAGCCTTCGCCGCGCTCTTCACCCTGGCCGGATTCGTCGTTCCGAGCACCACCTGCATCCGGGCCGGATACCGCAACAGCCACGCATACGCGATCGCATCAGGCGTGGCGCCATACTTCTCAGCCAGCTTGTCCAGTTCCTGATTCAGCTCCGCGTACTCCTCGTCGCCCAGGAAAACGCCCCCGAAGAACCCCTTCTGCAGCGGCGACCACGTCTGCACGCCGATCCCCTTCAGACGGCAATACTCCAGCGTTCCCGCGCCACGCATCACACCGCCGTCGAACTGCGTATTCACATTGATCCCCTCGTCGATCAGCGGCGTATGCGCCAGGCTCATCTGCAGCTGGTCCGTCCACAGCTTCTGCTTCACTCCGCTCTTCAGCAGCTTGATCTGGTACCGGTTCATATTCGAAACGCCGAAATGCCGCACCTTCCCGCTTCGCTCCAGCTCGTCAAAAACCTCTCCGACCTCCTCCGGCTCCATCAGCGGGTCCGGCCTGTGCAGCAGCAAACTGTCCAGATGGTCCGTCTGCAGCCTTGCCAAAATACCGTCCACCGACTTCCTGATATAATCCCCATCGAAATCATAGAGACCGTCATGGATCGCGCACTTCGACTGAATGAACATCTTCTCCCTCAGACCGGGCTCTTCCGCGAGCAGCTTTCCAAAAATCTCCTCGCTCTTCCCTCCTCCATAAATATCCGCATGGTCAAAGAAATTGATCCCTTCATCCAGCGCTGTTTTGACCAGTGTATCCACTTCCTTGCCGCTCATCCCCGCGATCCGCATGCAGCCGATGCCGATGCAGGATACTTTCTCGTTTTTCCCTAAGTTAAGATATTTCATAATTCCTTCTCCTTCCGCCCGCCATACCTGTTACCGGTCGATATTTAATTAATATTTTATCATTTTTTTGCATGCCAAGACTCAGTACTTGTCGTTTTTTGTAATATTCGGCTTGGAACTCCGTCTCCTTTAGATAACATCGGTCAATTTGACCGATACATCAAAAATTGAAAAAAACTTAATGTTGTTTTTATATATTTCCTAATATAAAAATCGGGCCGACAAATATGTCGGTCCGATTTTTTACTTCCTTCATTTGCATCGTTTTGTGATTACATCTCTCTCCACTGGCCGTTGTTGGCAGCTGTCTCAGCGATCTTCTCTGCATCTGTCTCAGTGAACTCGCCCTCAGTAACTACGTACTGGCCGTTCTCGTTCATTTCGACCTTGGCGCGCTGCTTGTCGCCATAATACATAACCATTGCTGTCTCATCGCTGTTAGCATTTACGGTCAGAGTCATCTTCTGTCCCTGCTCTGTAGTGTAATCCATCAGCTGGCTTCTTACATATATGTGATCATGATTCTCCGCCTTTGCTTCTATGGCAGTTCCGGCTGCATATGTTACTGCGGGGTAAGCTGCAACAGCGCCGCATGCAACACCAGCTACAAGCATTGTTCTGAGGATCATATTTCTAAGTTTCATTCTTTCCACTCTTTCTGACCTTATTCGGTCCAATTAAACTCTTTTAATGATTTTGCTGGGCCCTACGCCCTACATTGGCTATATTAGTCCTCCAGGCTCAGAAAGATAAGGATGATTCTTGATTAGTTTTAGGACGTTTTTTACTTCCTTAAAATAGTCTGTCTCTGCCGTACGACAAGTAGTGCCAGCCCGGTGATCACTGAACCACCTCACATCTTTCAGCCATATCGTCAAGCGTAAAGCCGGGATCGATCGGGTTTCCCTGGACCTCAAGGTACTCAAGGCCGGGAAGGTCCTGGAGCACGCTGATGTCATTGATCCGGTTGTAGCAGACCAGGAGGTGATCGAGGGATTTCATGTCGCGGATCGGTTCGATGTCTTCGATCTCGTTCTCTCCCATGCTCAGGTAGGTCAGTTTCACCAGGGCTTTCAGCGGTGATATATCTCTGATATCGTTATGGCCGAGGTAGAGACATCTCATATCTTTCATGGCGGACAGGCTGTTGATATCTGAAACCTTGTTATTGCGAAGATCCAAAACATTGAGCTTTTTAAGGCGTTTGAGGGCGCTGATGTCGGAAACCTTATTGCCATCGAGGTCGAGAAATTCCAGGTTGACGAGGGAAGACAGGCCCGAGACATCGCTGATCTGATTGCCTGACAGGTCGAGGAATTGCAATTTTTTGAACTTGCTGAGTTCATCGGTGTCTGTGATCATGTTGTTTTCGAGATTCAGCTTAGTGAGATTAGAAAAAGCAGAAAGTCCCCCAAGATCCCGGATTTCTTTGGTGTATCCTTCCATCAGGGCAAGATCAAGGGAGACGTATTGCTTAGCTTCTTTGTGGGTGATCGGGCGGTCTGAGATCCCGATGTTGGTGCGGACAGCCTGCTCGAGCGCTGGATCACTGAAGACAACGGGCCTGTTCTCCAGATAACTTGCAATTGCGAATCCGCCGCCGGCCACAACAATGATCGCCGCAATAACAGCCGCCATGATAGTACTTTTTTTCATAGTAACCTCCTCACTTTAAGTCTTCCAAATTTGTTTCATAAATATTACTCTCCTCCTCCATTTTGTGGCAATCTGTAAAATCTGAACGGATTCCAAAATTCAGATTTTAATTCTCGGTGTTTCTTAATTTCCGTAAAGCAGCTGAAATTCAGTAAATTTACACGCATTAGCCTAAACGAAATCAAGGATTAATTTTTGCAAATTCAGAAAATCCATATCGGATTTTTGGCAAAAACTTGAATTGTCAGTCTATTTACTATATAATTGCCCAATCATCACACAAAAGGAGGACGGATACAATGAGCGAGAAAGAAAGTAAACCAAGCGCAAAATCTGCAGTTGCAGCAAACAATCAGGAATTGGCAGAGATCACATCTTCCAACCTCAAGAAACTGATCTCACACCATGACCTGACGCAGAAGGACCTGGCAGACATACTCTGCGTGGCGCCCGCCTCGATGACCGATTACTGTAAAGGCCGGCGGACCCTGGGCACAGAGCACCTGCTTGTACTGAAGAAGCATTTTGACATCTCCATCGATGATTTCCTTACTAAGAGCATAACTCCTCCTGCTGTAACAGTTGTTCCCAGGAGCACAGTAATCGACAAGGAGAAGATGGAGACCTACCACAAGTATTGTGCAGCGTACTACATGTACTATTTTGACACGAGCAAATCGAAAGGACGGGACCTGCTGCCGCCCAAACAATCCCTTCATTACGGCATTCTCTACATATATGAGAATCCCACTTCCTTAGATGAACCGGAATTCTGCTGCGCGGCTGTTCTCGGGATCAGCAAAAGAGAAGATGTGACCCGGATCAAAGAGAAGCTGGACGAAATGAAAGATCCGGAGAGGGTCATCGATCATATTGGAAAGAATTATGATAGCATGGCCTATTACGGAGACTTTTCACTCACACAGTACCATGCTTTCGTCAGTATCAACCACGCAAGTACAGACAAGGCGCTGCTGATCTTCCACCGGGTCGACAACAATAAGCCGGAGTATATCGGAGGAATTGGCACGATCAACTCCGTATCCAAGGGCCGCGAACACACTCCTGTGATACAGTTCATAGGGATTTCAAGATACCCTCTCTCTTTGTCTGAAGAGGAAATCCACCACAAGCTCCTGCTCGATTACCCGACCTTCGAGGCGGACCCGGAAATGGTGGATGAGATGATCATGAATTTCAAGGCATTATACGCAGATCCGAACGGAGCAATCTATGAACAGTTTTCAGAGTACCAGAAGGCAGTTATGGTTCGATCGACTTTGGAAAGATTTGTTAAGAAGAGCTTAGAGCGGAATATGTTCAGATATGGCAAGATCTCCGGGGCGACAGACGACGACCAGTGGTATCACGTCATCAAGGCCGCTTCCGTGAAGAGCTCAGATTAAACAGCGCCCGGCGCGGGAAAGGAGGTACCCATGAGTTACAAATTGGAAGTAGATCTCAAAGAGATCATGAATACTTACAGCAAGAATCACAAAGTCGGAAATAAGAACGGCATCAAGCGCGCTTACCACTTTGCGGAGGAAAAGCATGCGGGAGTGACCCGCGGCACGGGCGAGCCTTATATAAACCATGTACTTCGCACTGCGCGTTCTGTAGCTGAATGGGGGGCTGAAAGTGAAGTGATCATGGCTGCTTTGCTCCATGATGTCGTCGAAGACTGCGACGTTACGCTGGACGATATTGAAAAGGAGTTCGGCTCAATCGTCCGGGACATCGTAGATACGGTTACCTCCCTGAGCGACAAAGACTTCGACAGTACCAATGGCACCCCAACTAAGGCGCAAAAGGATCTCCTTTCGGACGCCAAGCTGCAGAGCAAGATGACCAGCAAGGCTCTTTTGGTAAAAATCGCCGACAGGATCGACAACCTCAATACCCTTTCCGGAGTTAAAGAGGAGAAGCGCATCCCAAAGGCCGAGCACACCAAGGCGATCATCATTCCCATGGCAAGGCTTGCGAAGGCGGACTATCTGGCAGATATTCTCGAAGATCTCTGTTTCAAAATAGAGCACGATAACATGTATGAGAACATCAACAGAAAGTACAGCCTTCTTCTGGAGACTAACAGTAATGCCTGCAAGGAATCCCTCAATACGCTGGAACAGATCTTCAGCGCGAATTACAGCAACGCGGCGCTCAGCCGCTATCGCCGGTATATCGTGGATCTGATCCACAATGAGCGCTCCTGTATCAGCATTTACCGCCAGATCAGCCGCAGCGCCACGAACCTCAAAGATGACTGGTCTTCCCTCCTTAACAAGAACAACATCGCGCTTTACGACATCACACTCATCGTGAGCGATGAACTTGGCGAAGAAAAGCCCAACCTGCACCCATACGATGTATTCTTCCACTATTTTGACAGAGCACTTTCATCCTACGGTTTCTATCTGGTCAAGTACTGCTTTACTACCAACAAAGACACCGGCTACTTTCTTCTCTCCGACGAGATGGACAACCTGTATCGACTCTTTGTACGCACAGAGTTGGAATACCTTCGCTTCCTCTACGGCAGCATCGTAGATCCCGACTCCAATTTCTCCATTAGCAACGTCAACGAGATCGAGCCGCAGGACACTTACAACGAGAAGATCAAAGTCTTCCGCCGTGACGGCTCCGCCATGGACATCGACAAAGGCGCCACTGTGCTGGACTTCGCCTTCTATGTCCACACCGACCTGGGGCTCCATTTCGACTACGCCTTGGTCGATGAATCCAAGTCCAAGCTGCCCAAGAACACACGCCTTAGCGAGGGCGACCTGATCACAGTCGTTTCAAACGAAAAAATCCTGCCCGATATCACATGGTTCAAGCATGTGAACACGAGCAGGGCAAAACATAACCTCGTTAAGTATTTCCAGAAACTGGGCTATTAATTAGTATTAGCGGCAGGATTTGCCGGCCGGCTGGCAGTTTGTTGTTTGCGCCGGCGGTTGGCTCTCCTGCCGCTTTTTTGTGTAAACTCTCCCATCAGCCAGGACTGCATAAAAAATGAATATTTTTTGCCAAATATGCAGTATTTTGACAGCGTACACACCTCTTATTTTTCCCTTTTTTCCAAAAATTTGTTTTTGAATAGGAAGCGTATGCATTGATATGCATTTTTTTATGCATATCCGACTCACATGGCCTGTCAGCCGGGATACTGCGCCATAACGGTTTCATAGGCGCGCACTGCATTCCTAACGCAATCGTCGCAGGGACAGAGAACCTCACCTGTGTCGATTCCCTTAAGGTCTCTGCATCTGATCGCACCGGAGTTTTTCTTGAACTCGTCTACAATCTGCTTGGTATATATGAGGGTTCTTGAGCCCTCAGTTTTGAGGCCGGCGATCATACCGGCGCCGATCAGGGCACCGCAGGTTGCCTCCATGGCTCCCATGCCAACGCAGAAGCCGGTCGAAATCATCTTAAGCTGATCCTTGGGCATGTCTGTCTCATCCGCCAGGGCAGCTGTCACGGCCTGACAGCAGTTGTAGCCACGATGATTCTTGAGTTCCGCCGCGTATTCTGCTCTATCTATTGTTGCCATTCCTGTTTCCTCCTCTGATACATTAATTGGTTTTTGCTTAATACTATTATATAGTTCTCACAAGGAGTTATCGATATTATTCAGCAGGTTTCTGAACGCTTCATTCAGTTCCCCGTAATCGTGCCGGTGGTCGTCGGGTGCTGCGTCGGAGAGCTGTTTCTGCCGGGCGCACTCGCTTTGGATGAAGTCGATGATGACCGGTATTTGAGGGTTCAGGTCTTTTTCTTCGGTTGCTGCCTTGCGAGCCAGCAGATCCTGAATGCTGTTGCAGAGTTCTTCGGTCAGTTTGTCACTCCAGCCATTGTCGTCGGACAACGGATTATCCCGATTACGATCCTCAGTCAAAACATCGCCTTGGTCACGATCTCCACTAATAAGAGCGTCGCCCTTGTTCCGGTCCCAATCGTCTTCGAACAGCGTCAGCAGCTTAGCGAACTCCATCGGCGGCGCAGTGTGATATTTCTCGACCCATCGGCAACACAGGAGCGGGCGAAGTGCGTAGAAGTACTTTTTGTATCGGATACATTCTCCGGTGAGGTAGCCTTTGAGGGTGCTGTTTGCGGTACCGTAGTAGTGGCACAGGGCAGATTTTTCGGAGAAATAGTGCATTGCTGCTTCACGCAGGGCATCCCAATGTTTTGACTTGCGGTAGATGATGGGCGAGTTGGCCCATTCCATTACGTTTGGGTTGCCTTTGGCAAAGGCAAGGAGGGCTTTGCGGAGGTCCCAGCCGTTGATGTCGAGGACTTCGTCGAGCTGCCACTCGATCACATCTTTCATCGAATCGATCCGCAGGTATTCCTCCGGCCGATGAACGTAGATGAAACGGACATCGTAGTCGCTGTCCGCAGAGGCAAAGCCCCACGCGCGGCTCCCGGATTCCACAGCCAGAAGGATTTTGACATCATACTGCTCTTCTATTTGGTTCAGGCTGTCCTGGATTTCTTTCTGAATGTCTCTCATCCGATCTCTCCCGTCACTACGCGGCGGTTGATGCTCTCGACAAAGGCCGCGACCGCTTCCATATCCGGATTGTCGGGCAGGAAGCTGTTCTTCTCCGCCTCGTGAAAACGCCGCTCGTAGTCCGAAACAATCTCGTAGAAGGCCGGTGTCAGGATGCCTTCCCGCATGTAGTCTCCGTTGCGGATACTTATAAGAAGCTTCAGATCCGATTCCGGTCTGTGCGTCCGGATCTCTCCGTCTGCCAAAATATCGATTCCCATCATAAAAAGCCGCACCAGGTGCATGGCATGCTTGTTCAGGTGGTTGTCGTCCTTCTTGTGATTCCTCTTGCCGATGCGGTCATAATCCCTTACTACTGAATTCAGGGTGTTCATCAGGTCGTTATACCGCCGCAAAGGAAAGCGGCGGAAATCAGCATCCAGAAAAATCTCTGTCTCGAGCCCTTCCGTCTCTGCCTTATCGATATAAAGCTTCGCATCGGTCTTATAGACTTCCTTCTGCCTGCGGTTGTAATCCTCCAGTGCGTGATTCACAGATTTGAGGATATGCTCCTCCCTGGATGGCTGCGGCAGCGTGTCTCTGGCTATCGCATTCTGCAGCCTTCTCAGCTGTGCGTCCGCATAGTGACCGAATGAAGCCGCCGCCCGCTTGGATAGGAACAACTGGCGATGATCCAGCAGTTCCTGGCCGACAGGTGTTTTAATCACATACTGTTCCTCATCTAGCCCCAGGATCTCGATCGTATTGGGATTGCAGTTGAGGAGCAGGCTGACCAGCTTGTTGAACGAATATATTACCGTGTCTGTAGCCGTATCCTCGTACTGCTCAAAAGAAGTCAGGCCGATCAGATCCGACGGCAGATTCAGTACAACTCCTCGAAAGTCAATATCGCTTCCTTCACGGTTCGTACCATAACCATAGCTCCCGCTTACGCCAAGGAGCATGATTCGGGAGCCAAGTCGGGGGTTAGTGCGAAGAAATTCATATTCTTTTGTGTTCAATAGGGGTGTGAAATTCATCGGTTTAAATTCCTACTGCTTATCATCCATCGGTTGATGCTGTGTATAGCAATTACATTATACAATAGACATTTTCATTTAACCCAAATAATTATCTAATCAGGCATTTTACTTAAACGTTTTGAGTGACGATTTTTCGTTCAAAATAGTGTTTCAGGCCAGTTGAAAAGAATAAAGGGTCTTCACACACGCATATAGTCCTCAAAAAAGCGCACGGAATATCATATTTTGGCACATCAGGGAGCGAAAATTTCTTTGAAAATTAAGTTAGCTGCGCATAGTTAACGGGCACGTCTGCATCACAAGAAAAAGGCGCCCCGACCGTAGTCATGACGCCTTTTCGCGCGCAATCATCGCTGAGCTGAGACATGATCGCCAATCGTGATCCTCACTCAAACATCCTATTCTTCCTGTCTTTCACCCGCTGGCTCAGCTTATTCGCGTAGTAGCCGATCCACATCGCAGGTCTGCTTTTGCTCTGAGACAGAAGGCAGGTCAGTTTCGTGAGTTTGGAATAGTTTCCTTTCATGACTTTGGAGAAGTGCTTTTTCGAGAATTCGTGCATCTCCCGGACGGTCTTGCGGGCCTCGGCTTTTTCTTCTTTTGTGTAGCCGCTGAAGCTCATCCACATGCGCTTGATCGGCCGGAAGCACTCCTCGAGAGGCTCCTTGAAATCGGGCATCGCCTCGAATTTGCTGCTATATGCTGCCCAGCCATCCCTGATGCTTTTGAGAGACCAGCCATGAGAAAGACTGCTCTTCCTTACGCGGTAATGAAACAATTCGTCTGACAAGGCCGTAACCAATCCGCCCTTGTCCGCCTGATCTTTCATCAGTTTCCATACAACTGCTATGTCCTCGTAATCGCGCCCTTCGGGAAAACGGATCCGGTCAAAACATTCCGCTCGGTAAAGCTTGTTCCACGCCACATTGTCGATCCAGCCTTCCGAAAAAGCAGGCAAGATTTCCTGACCGTGGTATGTATAGCAATATTTTGCCCCAGCTGCACGATGGATTGTTTTCCCCACATATTCCGCGCAGCTTCTTGCATCGATTATTTCTGAGCCTGTCAGCTGCGCAGTTCTGACAAGCGTCTCGACAGCGTGCGGTTCAAACCAGTCATCGCTGTCAAGGAAGGAAATAAACCTGCCTTTTGCATTCTCCAGCCCGAGGTTTCTGGCAGAGGCGATGCCTCCGTTCGGGGAGTGGATCACGCGGACGCGATCATCTTTTTCCGCGTATTGATCGCATATGCTGCCGCTGCCGTCCGTCGATCCGTCATCAACAATGATGACCTCAAGGTTTTTGTAAGTCTGCGCGATCACGCTTTCCAGGCACTGCTGCAGATAGCGCCTGACGTTGTATACCGGGATCGCTACAGAAACCAGCGGCGCTTCAGCCGCCGCGCCTTCCGGCGCCAGGCCTTCTGCCGCCAATTGTTCAGCCGCCGCGCCTTCTGCCGCCACAACTTCTGCTGCCGCGTCTTCCGCCGCCGCGCCTTCAGCGGCCACAACTTCCGCCGCCTTACAATTATCTATACTCATCTACTTCTCCCCACTGCGAACGGCGAGCACCACGCTTTTCTTCCCTGCCTGTCGGTCAGCTCGATCCTGACGAACCGGTCCGCCTGCATGATCCGGTAGGACGCAGCGCCGCTTCCATTAATTTCCTGGAAGGCATCGTCCGGCCAGGGTGTATTGGATTTGAATACGACTGTCTGCACATCTTTGGAGCATTTCACGTTTACAAGCCCCTCTTCCGGATCATAATCGATGCTGTGGAACCTCGGCCCGCAGCTCGCGTAGAAATTTCCTTTGCGAAGAGCTTCCATAATGGCATCACGGTGAAGGGCGGGCGCGTTCACCATCGTAAACGCCTTCGTCTGCTCACCGCTGTAATAGTGCGTATCATCGTTTGCGAAAGCACCTATCAGCCGTCCATTTTTTGCCCAAATATCCCAATAGTAGGACGCCTCGTCCCTTCCGGGATTGAAAGGAGCGCCGGAGACGCTGTTGAAGATTTCCGCTCCGGCTAAGCCGTGAAGGTCATAGAGTTCCTCCGGCGACATTACGGACCAGGCAGGGTGCGCGAGGATCGCTATTCCGCCCGCTGCCCTGATCGCCTCGATGACCGCCTGCGGGTGGGGATGATAGCGCTTGCGGCCCGTCCGGCTTCCAACCCACAGTCCTGCCCTGGCATTTCCGAGCGGAGCGCCCTCGTAGGGTGCACCGTGATAGAAGTCAACGGTTTCCCCGTCCATTCCGATTCCCAAAATATGGTAAACCGGCATGTGAACGGCATCACCGGTGTCCCACTCGACGCCGGGCAGGATCAGGAAACTCTCGTCCTGCCAGAGATGCCCGACCTTTCGGTGATCGGTGATGGCAATGAAATCATAGCCGGCCTCCCGATATATATTGATGGCCTCCACAGGATCCAGCACGCCGTCAGACAGCGTCGTGTGCATGTGGAGATTTCCCTTATACCAATTTCCTCTGTTCTCAAGAATTCTCATTTGTTCACCGTATTATTAATATAATGTAACTTGCCGATATATTATTATAACACTTGCTTTAGCAGCTATAAGCGCCAAATAATGCGATGCCCTCTCCTATGAAGGATGACCCGGCGATGTTGTAATCGTCATTTCATCCACCCAAACAATCTCTCCAAAAGCCCTTTCTTCCCTTCCCGCTTACTCTTCTGCGGTGCGAACAGTTCAGGCCGCGCTATTTTGCCGAGCTCCCTCTGATACTCGTCGATCTGCGTCATCTTCCCGTAAGACGGTCTGAGGAAAGGCCTCCGCTCGTCTTCCGAGTATTTGTAATCGATTACCCAGAGATCGCCGCCTGCATCGAGAAAAGCCGTGCCGTTTCCATTAAACAGTATTCTCCCGTTTGCTGAAATGGCCGATGCTCCGGAAACTCTTTCACAAGGAGAAATCCGCATAGATTTGACCGGCCTTTCGTACACAAGCTGCTTTCTCGTATCAGAGTCCTGAACCTCGATCTGAAAGTCTTCATCCGACCGCGGCAGGAACAACACAAGGGATCCGTCGTCACCGACCGCCACAAACCCGCTGCCGTCCGGCGTAAAGGAAGACGCCTCGAATTTGCTTTCTCCGTCCAGCCCGGAGCACCGCACCGCAAACCCGGCCGTATCGGGAAAGAACACAATAGCAGACACCAGGGCCATCCCCTCGTCATTGACATCCAGTCCTGTAAGGCCGTACGCATCGGCACTGTATACTCTTTCGCGGTCTTTCGGCAGGCCTTCGGTTCGTATGACCGTCACTCCTTGTCCCATCATTTCACTTCCGGCAGAGTAAGATGATATCCCGGCTCTGGCAAAATATTGCCCATCCGGTGAAAAGCACCCAAACGCCATGGATTCCGACTCATTTTCCGCAATCTGATATTCTTTACCGTTGCCAATCAGAACGAAGTGATGCCCTGTAAAAATGAGGATCCTTTCTCCGTCCGTTGCCGCATGCAACTGATCCGATTCTGTATGAACGGGAAGCACAACTCTCTCCGAACCACCTTCCCGAAGATACATCTTAAGAACAGTAAAGCTTTCCTGCGAGATATCCTCAAATGCCACAGCTAGCGTACCATCTCTGCTGACACAGGCAAACGCGGAATTGTCCGCTGCAGGATAAACAGCCTGAATCTCCCCCGTCTGCCAATCGACCAGACGGTATTCCGACTGACGATCGCCTTCCGACCTGTAACACGTAAGAATACTCCCGGCCCCAGCCAGCCCGACAATCCTTTCTCCCTCTGCCAGCTTATAGGCTGAAGCCATCTTCTGAATATACCGAATCCCGATTATATCCCTGCCCTTTCCGGCAGTCTCGCTGAGCTTTCGGAGTTCACTGTTTTGCTCGAATCCCTTCATTCCGTAGCCCGCTTCCAACAGGCGGAGGCATTCAGAAATGTTCCCGGCATCCAATGCGTCATGGGCGTCACCGAGCAGCTTGCGGAAAGCTTTCTCCGCTTCCAGGCGCTCAGAAAAGCTCTGGATCCTGGAAAGGTTCCATGCGCACGGTTCTCCCTGAGCCGGTATCCTGTATGTTTCATGGATGTACTCCGGGTGATGGCCATGAATGGACTGATCATAAACTTTGTTCTTGACATGCAGCGTAAAAGTATCCGCGCTGCCGGCGATCACAACGACCTTTTCCCACTCCCGGAACCGGTCCTCATGCCAGTCAGCGACGCACCGGTGCAGCTCTGTATCATAAATCCTGATATGACTGTCTACAAATGTAATGACATGTTTCCCGTCCGGGGTCACATCGCCTCTCCCGTTGGCAGAGCTGCTGCCCGCGGCGATCATTTCCTGCTCATGCGTTCCCGTATCCAGCGACAGGATCGCTTTCTTTGCCAAAATATAGACTTTACCATTCTTCAGAATTGTATGTTCGGTGGCCGGGATCGGAATATTCGCCAGTTCCTTCAGCTGCCCGTCGAGCACGATAATACTGTCAAAGCCGATGAGAAAGAGCTTTCCGGCACTCCAATACACATTGTCGATTTCATCGGAGATCTCTATTTCCGTTCTCCGGTTTTCCCGTTCTTCCACCAACTGAGCGAGATTCCCGTAATTCTCGACTCGATAGCGATACTTTTCACCTCCGCTTTCTTTCGTCAGGACGATGATCCGCGAATCATCCGTCTCAACGATATGCTTGTTCCAGTAAGCGCCATCCTCATGAATCGTGTGATACGGCGCACCAACGCCAAAATGATAGAACAGCACACCCTCGTTCGTAAAAACAAGCACCGAATCATCGATCACGCTGAAGCATGTCGAAGCGTTCCCGGTCTCCGTCTGCATGATCTCGCTGTCTGCGATCCCGTTTTCATCGCAGGAAAAGACCGAAAAAAGATTATTGGGATCCGACCAGTCCCTGGCTCTGAGCACACCGAGATAATTTCCATGTTTTGCCGCTCTTACGTCAAACGCCATGGGCTTCGTAAGAGACTTCAGATTGTAAGTGGACACAGACGTATCCGTTGTGACCCGGCACAAGCCGTCTTCGTACCCGCGCTCCCGCTTGATCTCCGAAATGCTGTCATCTCTGTCTCCGAGATGCTCTGTCAAAAAAGCGACACACTCCGCGTCCGTGATCTCGCCGCTCCGCCAGCGCAGCAGCGCATAATTGAACACAGGATCGCGCGCGTTATTCTGCCTGTGCACCGCTTCCTCGAGAAGCTGCTCCGCGTGCTCAGGAAAGCCCAGATCCAAATAACTCAGCGCATAATTGTTGAGCGAATCCGATGTAGCGTCGGCGGAAGAAGTCCGGTCATCCGGATACTCCATTCCGGTCACATCCCGGTAAACCTTCAGCAGTACCTGTTCTGCTTCAGCGAAAATATTGTTCCCAGCTGCAATGTCGCCGGATGCACCGACGCCGGATGCATTGTCGCCGGATACGCCATCCCCAGATGCAGTATCGCCGGCCGGATGGCGCAGCCATGCCACAAGCGCCTCCGCCAGAGAGGCCGAGCAGGATACCCGACAGTTTCCTAGGATCTCTACCGCCCGCTCCCCGGCTTCCGCGCCGGTTTTCCATGAGCGGCCGCCCGCATACATCTCTATGACCGTCAGCGCGAAGGCGTACAGATCCATCCATCTTTCCGGCTCTCTGCCTTCCGCCTGTTCCCGCGGGCAGTATTCCAAAGTACCCCCGAAAGAAAGCGGCCTATCGCCGTCGCGCAGCCGGCTCTGTGCTTTGGCCAGGCCGAAGTCAGCGACCTTGGCGTCCCACTCTTTTGACAGCAAAATATTACCCGGCTTCACATCCTGATGGACCAGCCCCTGTTCGTGGGAATACTGCAGGCCCCTCGCGGTCTGAATGGCAATGCGCAGAATGCGCTCCTGCACCTCCTGCTCCGTACCCTCGTAGAGAGAGCCGTCGCGGATCCGGTCCCTGAGGCTGCCGCCCTCCATCCATTCCGAGAAAATGGACGGAACTCCGCTGATATCACGCACATAGTAGCAGCTGACAATGCCGGGGTGAAGGCCCAGATTGATCCAGTTCTCGCATTCCGCAATGAACTCCTCTTTGCTGTCATCGCTGCCCTCGGCAAAGTACTTCGGCTGCGGCCGCTTCATGGCCAGATCCACGTCCCAGCCGTTATGATGCACCCGCCAGACACTTCCCATGCCGCCATGGATCGCGTCAGAAGTCACCTTGTATGTGTTCAGGATCGGATCGCCATTGTGGATCTCCTCGTTGGAGATTGCATCCGGTCTTCTTCCGGATGCTGACCGGCTTAAGGCGTCCTCCATAGTCGCGCGGCGCATGGACAGCGCTTCGTTCACGGATCCCTTACTCAGCTCATTGCTTAAGCTGTTTGACGATAATTCCATAAATACCTCCTGAATCACCGGACCCTCCGGGCTTTCACCTGCTTGCTGCTGCCGCCCGCGTGGCGCGGCCGCGAGCCGCCCAAAATGTATAAAATCTGCATATTCACATGTGATTATACAGTATTTTGACGGCGTATCCCCCTCTTGTTTTACCCTTTATTCTTTAATATTCGCTTTCGGAGAGGATCTGTATGCATGAGTATGCAGTTTTTATGCATCCTGGGTAAGCAAAGGTGGGCAGCCCCCGTACTGTACTGCTCCCTTACTGTACTTATAACAATTTACACGAAATTTCGAGCAATTCCGCCGCTGCCTGCCGGTTTCTTACCCGGATCAGATTATCCCAGGCATCCTCTTTTCCCAGCAGATTAATTCCGCCATGCCACACAATTTCATGATCTATGACTGCGTAATGCTCACTATCATCTTCCGTCGTTCGAACATAAATTCCATTGTTCTTCATTTCGTCGAGCAGTATATGTCGTTCGATCGTATTTTCATAGCCTTCTGCATCGGGATCCAGTGTAATGACTGTAACAGATACACCCGCTTCCTGTCTCGCCTTAACCAGTTCCATAAATCGCTCTGCCTTCTTTCTGATAAGACCCGGACTGGCAATCACGATTTCCGCATTTGCCTCAATCAGATCCCGCTCAAAAACTTCTGTATAATCACGCCGATCATATATAGCATTAATCTGTTCCTGTCGCTCCGACACTGTACCACGTACCGGCGCTGATATTACTTTATATCCAAGTTTCTTGTATGCAGCCAGCCTGCTGCGGTATTGTCTGTCAAAAAATCTTATGTGCGGATCCACATAATCAAAGACCATCACTTCCTTCTTGTTTTTATATGTCCGATTTAGTCGTCCCACATACTGTACGAGTCTTCCTTCAAACTTTATTGGAGAAGCAAGCATCAGTGTATCAAGGCGCGGGAAATTAAAACCTTCTCCTATTTTTTGCCCTGTTGCAATAAGGACAAGTGTCTCCGAGTCCGGTACAGATAGCATTTCCTTTATAATAAGCTGATTCTGCTTATCCGGTTGTCCCCCATATACCAAAAAGACGTGATCTGCCTTGTCCGCGAGCATTTTACTAAGCGTCTCCGCATGTCTCTTGAGTTTAGTGAGTACGACCGGCGTTCTGCCGCTGGCGATCGCCTGACAGACATCCCCGATAATCTGCTCATTCCTCACATAACTTTCAGCGATCAGGCTGTCTGCCTGGTGTATATCCAATTTCGCTCCGGTTATATTGGCCACCCTCGTAAACCGCGGAACAACAAATCGATCGAGCCCCTGCTCATCCGCCTGTTCCTTAGCCGTATATTTGTGCCTGACCGGCCCAAGAAGCATATAAATAATATCGTCCAGCCGATCACTGCGATTGGGCGTCGCTGACAATCCATAGATATATTTTGCACGAATTCTCTGCATAAGGGCCTGCCCCTGAGCCGAGGCAATATGATGACACTCATCAATCAGAACCATGCCATAAGTATCAATGTTCTCAAAGAATTCTCCCTTATGATAGGCGGATCCAATCAACGCAAAATCAATAATCCCTGTCGTTTTATCCTGTCCGGCCTTCAATGTCCCAATGACACTGTCTCTCGTTTTTGCCCGACCAGTCTTCGTATAATAAACTGGCAGCTTTTCATCTATCTCCAGAAACTTCTCGAACTCACTGATCCATTGTGGAATCAAATCCGCCTTATCCAGCAAGATTAGCGTATTGACTTTGCGCTCCGCAACCATATAGGCCGCAAGGACCGTCTTGCCAAATGCCGTCGGCGCACTCAGAACACCATTTTCAAACCTCTCCAGCCGTGCAGCAGCAAACTCCTGCTTGTCCCGGAGCTCTCCCACAAACCTTACTCTTATCGGTTTGCCAAAAAATCGCTCATCTGCCACATCTAAGCCGATTCCACTCTCACTCACCTTGACACTTATCGTCTCCAGCAGCCCCCGTGGTACTTTAATATATCCGTTACTCTCGCTCCACATCGAAATCGTCCGCAGATTATAATAATTGGATCTGCCATACAACTTATTGTCATAGAACTGCGGATTGTCGATCGTCGCCATCCCCTTGATCTGATTCTGTATTCTCGGAAGAAGATTCAAAGTATCGACATATACACCGTCATCCAACACCAGATGAATCGTTCCCCCAATAACATCTTCGGCCCTAAAGCGATCATCTTTCTGCCAGGGCCTGACCTGTCTGTTTTTATCAGCATATTTCCTATGACCCTTCAGAGAATTGTTTTTCCCGGCTTCATCTGCTGAACACACCACGCATTCAAGGTCTTCTTTATTCCACGCCTGAAGTTTTTCCGTGATCTGCGCCTCGGTCAGTTTATTGACGGACCTGAGTTTCTTCCACTGATCCGGATAAGCATTCCACGCATCGTCCACGAAAGCACTGTTCCCCTGCTTCAGCGCCTGCCCTTGCAAAGGCAGCGCCACCAGATTTCCTAATTTGCTAAGCACATCCTGCGACGGATACATCCGGTCGTAATATTTAAACGATGGCATATTGATCGATGAAGCACCGCGGTCAAGCAATGCGTATCCGAATGCACGCGCCAGCGCCGCCGGAACGGCGCTCCTAAAGAAAATCCAAATATGTGCGCCTCTCCCGGACCTTGACCGCTCTGTCAGGGCATCAATTCCGTTGATCTCGCAGATCCTGCGAAGTGCGTCCACCTCGCTTTTCCACAGATCATTTTCATTGGCATCATCGTTTTTGTAGGAATCCTTTTCATGATTATCAAAGTCAAAAACTAGAAAACGACATGTGTTATTGGGAAATAGCGGATACACCCCAATAACATCAGTACAATCTTCTTTCACACCGCGCAAATGCTGCACAATCATCCATAGTTCCAGCGGCTTCCATGCCTTATACTGACAATCCTCATCGCAAAAAGCCTTCTCATCCCTCGCTTTCGGACAAAGCGAATTGTTCCACCTTGCTGCACATTGCGGAAAGTATCCTCCTTTTCTTCCGCGCTTTGCGAAAACGTCCATCCTTCCCCAGAAATAACTGTAAAACTCTCTCGCCATATCCTCATTGGGGTAATAAGGCAGAATCCTGGCCCCCTGATCCTCGTCATATTCATCCGGAAGGAACTGGTCCTCCAGCACATTCCTGCTCTCATAGGGAATACTGTTTTCATCTAGTATCGCCTTCAGCGCCTGATTCTCCTGCTGCAGATCACGAACTACTTTTCTTAGCGATTCAAGGTTGTGCTCATTAATACGCATACAACCCTCCCGTTTGCATATAACTTAACATCAGTTTCATTTCAGATACTTTACAGTAAGCGACCTTAAGTATTATATCACAGTAGTAGGGGGACCCTAACTTGGGTTGCGGTAAATAGTAAGCCGCAAACCAGAAACTGACCCCTTACTTGACTGCCTTTTATCTCAGGCCTATAATACCTCTATGAATTGCAGGCATTTCGCGGCGACGTCTTCGCCGCATCCCTTTTCACGGCTTATGTTCTGTTCGAGCCGGTATTCACCGGAATAGTCCCTGCATTTAAGAATTTCATAACCTGCAGGGAAGCATGCCCGGATCCGCTCAGAAAGAATCAGCTTCGATACGGAATCTGCCTGCGCTCTCCCTGCGCCACCTATGAGCAAAAGGAGGTACTGCTTTTTATAAACTTACACTTAACTCGGAAGGAGGCAAGCCCAAGAATATGTGTGAAATGCTAGATAGAGTGGAAGCCAGAGGCATGGAAAAAGGCAGAGCCGAAGGCATGGCGAAAGGCAGAGCCGAGGGCATGGCGAAAGGCGAAGACATGATTATCTCCCTGCTCAAAAAGCTCACGCCCGGAAGTGAAGATTATTATAAGGCCTTGAACGCCTCCTCCGAGGAGCGCAAGGAGCTGTATAAAAAGTACGGAATTGCTTAGAAAAGAGAAACAATAAGCCGACTGCAGTCACATGCGCTGCAGCCGGCTCTTTACATTAATTATATAGATTATTCTTTGCAGTCTTCTTAATCGTTTAAAATAACGAATTTACGTCTAAAATCGTGTTTTGGGCAAATTGTTAACAATAAAGGGTTCTCACACACCCATATAGCCCTCAAAAAGGCGTGCGAAATATCATAAATCGCGGCATCCCAGAGCGAAAATTGCCAACTTTTTAAGTTAGCCGCGGTCTACAACGAGTCGCAAAGAGGGGGCACAGCCCCCGGTCTGCCATGCAAAGTGGTCAGACTCCCCTGCCATTTTTCGCAAACCACGCCTTTTTCCGCGCTCGGTATCAACGAACGCATCCGCTTTTACGCGCAGCTTCTTCAGCCGTGGTAGTAATATGTATGGCCTGCAGAACCCTTTTATGTCATTTACCGCTCAACCAACACTTCCTCATACACCCGCAAAGCATTGCGCCAAAAGATCTTCTCAATCTCCCCAATCGTAAAACCTGCTACGGACAGCGCGTCAGCAAGCTTCTGCATCTCACCCGCACCGTTTAATTCCAGCTGATCGTCAATCCCGTCAAAATCTGTCCCAAGTCCAATGGCATCGATGCCGGCGACATTGTAAATGTACCGCGCGTGTCTGACCATATCATTGATGCGGCTCACACCTTTCCCATCCTCTGTCAGAAACGCTGCGCAAAAGTTGATGCCTGTCAAGCCGCCATGCTCCGCGATCTCTCGCAGCATCTGATCCGTCAGATTGCGCGGATGACCTGCAACCGCCCGCGCGTTGGAATGACTTGCGATCACCGGCGTATGAGGCCCCACTATATCCAGAATCTCGAGAATTCCCGCATCTCCGAGATGACTGACATCGATCAGCATTCCCAGCTCCTCCATGAGCTGCACGACATCCTGCCCCGCCTTCTTGAGTCCCCGCTCCGTCTCCGGAAAGACATGATACTCCCCGGTTTCCGGATCCCTGACCGCCCGATTCGGAAAAGCCAGCTCATTCTCGAAGTTCCATGTAAGCGTGGACTTTCTCACACCGTGATCATAGAAGAACTGAACCAATTCAGGACTTCCCTTGTATACAGCCCCCTCTTCTATGGTCTTAATTGCTGACAGAAATCCCTCTCGGTAGTTGCGGACAATATCCCCCGCAGACAAAGCCGGACGAATCAGATCCGCATTGGCTTCGAGCTCTCTGTCCATCGTATCTGACAGGGTCTTCGCGTACTCAAACGGATCCACGCCCCTATCCTGCGTATAGGGCATATACGTAAATAGGGCAAAACATTGCGCCATATACCCCGCCTCTTTCATCCGCAGAAGATCCAGATGCAGGTTGTTGCTGCGAAGTCTGACGTCTTGCCCCTGGCGCCGCAGCTCGTAAATTTTGAAAATTGTGTCACAGTGCATGTCAATTATTGGTATCATAGTTCTCCTTGCGGGTGTAAATCCTCTGCCGCTAGTCAATGTATAATATATTAATTCGGAGAGGATAAGCACAAGCTCATCCTCTCCTCCATAATCCATTATTATAATTTTACAAGCATTTTTTAACAAATTTAATGGTGTCAGGCACCTGATTTTTCAGGCACCTGATTTTTAATGGCACTATGCCGGATCACTCTCCGACAATCTTTAACGCCTCCTCGATCCTCTCTCTGTATTTTTCGAAGTCCGCGCCCCTTACCGGCATAGTAAGGACATGGCCTTCACTGTCCACAAAGTAGGATGTCGGCATAGCGAGACACGTCATCATCTCAAGCATCTCATCCGTCGCCTTAATGTTTGTGTAGGTGACGCCTGCCTTCGCGAGGATCTCTTTTGCCTCGGAGGCGGCAGTGTCGTCATAGGATGTATCTTCGCAGATTCCGATGATCTGGCAGTCTTTTCCGGCCAGTTCCTTGGCAAACTCCTCCAGCTCCGGGAGCTCATTCTTGCAGGGATCGCACCAGGTAGCCCAGATGTTGATCATCGTTACCTTATGGCCGGCGAAAAGCGCTGCGCTCGTCACGGCGTTCCCGTCCAGATCCGTAGTCTCAAAAACAAACTGTTCCCCGGTTCCCGCCGCGGTGACCGGCCTTACAGGCTCCTTTACGGAGACCTGCGCCTTGAGCGAACCCGCATTTTTCAGCTGCGCATCGAACTCCTCATACAGCTCATTGCCGAGATTCTCACGCAGAAAGTCCTCATACCCTGTATAGTCGGGAACGATGAAGTAGAAATTATATTTGTCAGTCTCACCGACCTGTGTGAACTCCTTGGTCGGAAAGCCATACAAAACAGTGTCTATGATCTTTTGGGAATCAATCGCTTTCCCGGCACAGACAAAAGAGACCAGGCCCGGATTGCGGTTGTCGTAATACTCGTCAGTCACAGCCTGAAGCTCCGGTGTTAATTCCGTGGCGCCGGCAATCTTTTCTTCATAGGCAGCCTTCTCTTCATCCGACCTCGCCAGATAGATAATGTCGGCTGAGAAAATCTCCGAGCCGTAATCCGTCTCACCGCGATCGGCGTAGTACAGCTGACCCTTACAGCTGCTGAAGCTTTCGGGAACAGTAAAGGAGAAGCCCGCGAGCGGGAGATCCCAGGCTTTCGCATGCTTGCCGTTGGAAGGGGCTGCGTCTGCTTCCGCATTGCTCTTTTCGGCCGCGCCCGCCTTATGAATCGCAAATACCGCCGTCCGGTTATCCGCCGACAGCGCGATTTCTTCCTCGGTCGCCTCATACCCCTCAGGAACTCTCAGCACATGGGCCGTATAGTTCCCGGGATCGACTTCAAAAGATGCCGAGCCGGTCGCGTCTGTGCGCCCCACCATGCACTGCGTATCCGAGCAGAACTGAACCATGGCGCCGGAGAGCGGCGAAGCGTCGTCGGCATCCTGGACCAGGATAATATAAGTGTTTTCCGCATCGCTCACCGTCGGGGGCGCATCAGCCGCGTCGGCGGCTTCACCTGCCTTCTGCTCCGCTCCCTGAGCAGCTTCACCGGCCGCCTGCTGCTCCCCTGCGGAGCCGCCTGACCCATTTGATCCGCCGCATCCGCAAAGGAGCGATACCGCTATGCTGACACTGATCAGAACCGCAAATAATTTTCTCATTTTTTCATCCTCCTCTCTGATATGTGCCTCACTTGCTGCTATGCATTCTCGCAAGCTGTTTATTCGGTTTGCGAATTTCTTGCCCGAATGTTTCTAACCTGCTGTTAATCCTGTATTTAATACTATAGTCTTTCTCACCCGTACGCCGCCCTTGCGCGAACCTCAGCCGGATGCTGCTCGGCCGCCGACCGACGGCGAGGAACTCAGGAACAGGCTTTAGGCCGCTGAGCCGTCGGGACACGTATTGTAGCATCCGCCTGAGAACCCCGCATGGGGTCCCTGCGGCGGCTGGTTATGACCTCCGGCTCCGAATCTAGGAACAATTCGGAGATTAATAACAGCTATTGGCTTAATCGTTTTAAATCGGCGTTCTGAACGCTCCTGATGCCAAAAAACGCGTCACCCGTTAAGTGGGCCCGCTATACAATCTCCGCCTCCTGCTCCAGTCTTATCTTTTCGCTGCACATCTTTCGGATCACTTCATAAAAAACCTCATACTCCGGCTTTGCCTCCAACCCGGCTAAAGTGTCCAAATAGTTTTGATCATCGATCGGCATGCACCTGTCTCCGTATTTTTCAAGGGTCTCCAGATCCATTTTATAGGGCCTGAGGCTGCTGAATATCTCGTCTCTAAGCCGCACAAAAATCCGGAATCCCCCCAGATCAATATCGCTCCAGTGGAATACCTGGATCTTGCTCTTCTCCGCTTCCTCCGCGATCAGGCGCAGCCACCGGCCCTTGATCGGGCTGTAGCAGCCCCCGTGATAGATGACCAGCTCGTCCTCGGCCGTCATCCCATTAATATAGGAGATATAATTGGCCTTGTTCTCTATGGTCAAAATCCTGCTCACCCCATTCAGCCGCACGCCTGTAAGATGCCTCACGGTATCGGAATTGATATAGGCGCCGTAAACTTCATCCCGATAATCAATCTTTCTAAGACTCCCGTCCCCGCCGTCCAGCATAGCCACGACCGGCCCGGTAAATTCCAGGATCTCCGGCCAACGGACGATTCCGTACCGGCCAAGAAGCTCCTCCCCGTTCAGTTCCTCCGCATAGCCATCCTCCTCGATCCTGCGCAGAACGGACAGGACCTTGCTCCGAAGCTCGCGCTCAAAGTACTTGCTGTCCCCATACAGTCGGGTGCTGACCACCCGCTCCAGAAGTTCGTCTTCATTCCCCGCAAGAAGCTCGAGAAACTGCAGCAGCCGTTCATTCTTCTTCTCAGCCGTCTTCTCCGATTCCGGATCCTTTTCTCCTTTGAAAAACAGGCGCGGGATCCTCCTTTTGCACCGAATCTCTTCCAGCGCAGCCCTAAGCCACGCGGTGATCTTCTCATCTCCCTTTCTCTCAATCTTCTGAAACGCAGCCTCGATCCTGAAAAGAGCGGCCTGCACCTGACTCTCCAGCACGTCCAGCTGCGCCTGCTTTCGAACGCGGCCGATTCGCAGATAACTCTGCCTGACGGCCGCCTCTTCCGTACGCAGAAAGATTCTGTCGATCAGGTTCCCTTCCTCATAGCGGACCCAATCATATTCGATCAGGCCTTCCGCCGCCAATTCCTCTGCCGTATCCAGGAATTCCCTTCTCGCATCGGACTTCTCTGCCAGCTCCGCAAAGTCTTCCCTCTCCATCGGGCGGAACTGGATCCGCCGCGCAGAACCGCCTTCTCTGAAAAGCCTGCTCCGCTCATAGCTGTCCAGGAGGACAGTCAGTATTTTCTTTTCCATGAATCGGCTCATTGAAACTCCTCTTCAATCTGCGCCGGGTCAAAGCTCCGCGTAAACGAATGGTGCCCCGACTTATAAACCGCGATATTCCGATCCACGATCGGCGCAATATCCGGTATTTTCTCGGGCGGCGCCGAAAAGATTGCCTGCAGCCCAAATCGCTTGAGCAGGCCGATGCTCTCCCGAATCCGCTCGCCATCCATCTTGCTGAACGCCTCATCGAGAATGATCAGGCGGATCGTATTGTTCTTACCCTTGCTGCGGATCCTGCACACTTGGGAGAAGGACGCCAAAAGAGCGATGTAGAAGGGGATCTGCGTCTCGCCGCCGGACTTCTTGAGCAGTGTTTTGGAAAGGCGCTGTTCTTCCCCCTGTTCATTCGTGACGATCAGGTCAAAAACCAGATACGTCTTGTAATCGGTGAATTTCTTCACGATCTTTTCGTATTCGGCGCGGCGCTCGGCCGTGACATTGGTCTCATTGAAAATCAGCGTCTTAAAGAGAGAATCTATCTCCTTCTGATACTTTTCATTGAAGCTCTGCGAGGCGATGTTCCATCCGCCCGTGTCCATCAGGAGCGGATCCATGATCATGTCGTAGTAATTGCGGTATTCCGCCCTCGGGCCGATCGTAAACCGGTAACGGTCCGTTCCAAAAACGCTGTTCCTCAGCGAGTAATTAAGTTCCTCGATCTGAGCCCGGACAGACTCTATGTTGGACTTCAGCTTCGCAATAAAATCGTCCCGGAACTGGTTATAGGCCTTTTCTTTGGCATCCACGATCCGGCTGAGGTATTCCGGAAGGCGGATGTCACTGAGAACGCGGAGTTCTCCGGAGTATTCATCATTATCCTCACGTTCCGTATCATAAGGCATCCTGTATTCCTGATTGTAATCGCTGCGCTTTTTGCGGCGCTCCCGTAAATGTTCCTCCATGATGGTAGCCGTCTGATTCCTCGCACGGGTGAAGCTCTCCCGCAGCGTCATGCGCGAGCGCCCGTCCGCATGGAGTTCTTTAAGAAAACGGGGCTCGGCGGTCTCCTCAATCCAGTTCTGTGCGAACTGTCCGGCGATCTCCCCCTTCACCTGCCTGATTTTCTCTTCCGCTGCCGCCAGATCCGTTTTTTCCAGCTGTTCCAAGCGGACTTTGGCCCCTGCGCGGGTCTCCAGCGCGCTGCTTCTCTCCTTCTCTCTGGCCTCCCGCTCCTCTTTCTTTTCGTCAATTTTCTCGCCGAGCCTGAAGAGCCAGGTCAGATCCAGCCCCTCATACTCCGACTGTACCTCGTCAAGCCGCTCTGCAAGCGCAGGGATCCGGTGGGCCTTCTCCACAGCCTTGCCCAGCTGCTCCGCCTCGAATTCGCTCATTTCGTTCTCTTTGGCAGCCCGGTCGATCAGCCGATGCTCATTCTGAGTGCTCTGCAGCTCACGCTTTTCCTCCTCCAGTTGCCTTGTCAGATTCTGCAGCTGAATCTCCAGCGACCGTCTCCCGATAAAGGGGTCGGCGTATCGCGCCGGATTGAGCCGTCGGCTGACATAGTTCTTATAAAGCATGACTTCTTTGGTGATCCCGGTCCTGCATGCCGCAAAATCTCCGGGATCCTCACATTTCATCACATTGCCCAGAAGGTAATCTGCATATAAGCGGGCGTCTCTGTTGTCCGTCTCAATTTCTTCGGCCAGGGAATTGACAGCGGGTTTGCCGCGATATTCCCGTCTGAGCCGGCCAAGATCCACCAGTCCCGCGTCGAAGATCTTCTCTTCCTTTTTGATCCGGTTATAAATCTTGTTTGCCTCGGTAAAGTGCTGATCCGGCACAAGAAGATAGAATTTCTGCTTGTCCAGATATCCCTCTATTGCATCCTGCCAGGCGGGATCGCGGATCTCGAGAAGCTCCGCAAAGATCGGGATCTCCACCGCTTTCCCGTGTCTTTTGAAAAGTTCCGCTTCCAGCCGGCTCTTGAGGGCCGTCACCCGGGACGGATACGGCTTAATGCCCTTCTTCAGGTTCTGTATCCTTCCAGACAGTTCCTCGATCCTGCCCGCGATCTGTCTCGCCCGAAGCTTGAGCTCGAACGCATGTCCTGCCAGTTCCTCTCTTAAGGCAGCCATTTCCCTGGCCGCACCTTTGATGTCAAACGCCGGCAGCTCTTCCGCCGCAGACGCAAGCGCGGTCCTTTGTGCCCCAAGCGCAGCCATCCTGCCCGCCAGCTCCCTTTTCTCCGTGTCTGCCGGGAACTGCGTCTGTTCTATGCTGTCCATACTCGCGAGCCAGTGCGCTCCGAAACTTCCAATGCGCTCCGCCGTGCGGCGCAGGCCGTCTTCCAACTCGCCGATCTGTGTTTTGACAGAGCGGATCTCCTCCTCCAGCCGCTTCTGCTTCTGCGCGATGTCCGACCCGTGATACTCGCTCTCCATTTCCTCGATCTCTCTGCGCAGGCGGGAAATCTCCTTCTCCGCGTTCTGATACTGCGCCTCGGCCTCCTCGAGGATATCCCTCTGCTCCCGGATCCCGTCGAGTATGCGGGCGGCCTCCTGCTCGGCCTCCTCCCTAAGTGCACGCAGAATAATATAGCTCTGCAGGCGGTACCTCTCCCGATCCGCCTCGTACTCCTCTGTCAGAGTTTCGATCTCCCGCAGAGCGATCACCTTCTCATGCGTGCGCGCGGCATCGGCCTCCAGGTTCTTGTACTGGCGGATGTCGCTCTGCATCTGCTCGATCTGGATATTGTTCCTGACGTCACAGATCGACTCCGTAATAAACTTTTCGATGTCCGTGATCGGTGTGAAGGGGACTGCTTTCTTGAGCAGGACCAGATACTTGCGCTTGACCGCCCCGTATTTGCCCATGATGATTTCCTGATAGCGGCGGTTCGTATCGATGATCTCAAAGCGCTTTCTGCTGTCCCGCAGATAGCGCTTGAGCTGTGGGATCGTGTAGGGCGTGTTCGTCCGGGGATTAGTAAAGCAGTTTTCGGGGATGCCCATCTTGTCCACTGTGAACCACTTGTAGTCGAAGTGGAGATCCTCATAGCAGTCCGCCGCCAGCCCGAGCAAAAACCGCGTCTGCTTCTCCGTGTCCTCAAATTCCACCACCACATAGCTGGTAAAGGTCGCGGCCCTCAGATACCGGAAACCCGTCTCTCCGTCGTCGCCGTTTTCTCCGTACAGATAACTCTTGAGCGTTCGCACCGACCGCTCGTTCGCCGCCTTGTTGAAGAAATTCCCATTCGTGTCTCCGAGGAGGACCAGCTGGAGCGCGTCAATGATCGTAGACTTTCCCGCCGCTGTTTTCCCGGTCAGAAAATTGATATTTTCAAATTCGATCAGCTCCCGGTCATAGGTATACCAATGTATGAGGAGCAGTCTGGTCAGTTTTTTCAAATCGTCATTCCTCCTCCGTGCAGACCGCCGCATCATTCCTCTTCTGCAAACGCCGCCGCATCGTCCTCTTCTGCAAGATCTACAGCGTCGTCTTCCTCTGCAAACGCCGCTGCATCATCGTCCTTCTCCTCCACGAGCCTTGCCATGTTCGCGATCTGCTCGCCGGAAACCGCAAACAGGACCGTAGGCAGGATCACGATGCGCGTATCTGCGCTGTCCCACGCCCCTTCCAATTTGCGAAGGATCCTGAACTGGCTCAGCATTCTGAGCGACCTTCCGAGGGCAAGATTCGCGGGCTTTTTGCCGATTGCCCCGAGATTGATCAGCTTATGTACCAGCTCTCCTACAGTCAGCGCGACCTCCTTTGACAGCGTCAGCTTCTCCCTCTCTTCCTCATAGATCAGCCGCAGCGCATAGAGCATGATCGTTGTCAACTTGTCAAAATGCACCCGACTCCCATCGTAACCGCTGGTCAGGCTGATCACCCCGTAGCCGCTGTCCCTCACAAGTCCGAATCCCGCCAGTTCCAGATACTCGGTAAACAGCTCATAGTTCCGTTCCAGAAATATATAATCCCGGTTGACCTTGCTGATCCCTTCCTTGTAATCAAACTCGTCGGACAAAAGAAAACTGTGGGCCAGCAGCTGATTCGTGACCCTGGCGAAAGTCTCCCTCTCTGCCAGGCTGAGTTTTTCATAATTATCTTTCAGCATCTCGTCTCCGTTTCTTTCTGAATAATACTCTGGGCAGACTGCTGCCGTTCTTTTGCAAATCCCCCTCGAGAAATTCTGCCGTAAAGAACGCACTCCTTTCCTGTCCCCGTATTGTGCTCATGAGGAACAGCACAAAGTCCTCCGCCGTATCTGCCGGCACTTCCTCCGTAGAATAGGTGTCCCTTCCGCCAAAACAGTCCCGCACATAGCTGTCGATCCTGGCATTCGTATACTGGCTCCGAATCCCCTCCAAAAAGGCGCGGACCGCCGCCGCATCCTCGACAGGCTCCGCAAGAGGCAGCGGCTCTCCCATCTCCCTCCGGGTTCGCTTCACTTCCGCATAAAGGGACTTGTCATCATAAAACCTGTGCCGGTAGATGCCGACCGAATCCGCCATCATCTCCATCACTTCCTGATCCCCGGAATGCTTTAAGAGCTCGATCAGCTTTCCCTTAGTCCCTCGGTCCGCATTCATCAGATATCGGATATGTTCAACGGAAGCTCTTGTATACTCCACATGCTTGCGGTCGATCTCTCCGATCATCTCTTCAATCCCCTCATAGGTATCGATCACATAATTGATGATGCGCAGCATCTCCC
>CACZXG010000014.1 GCA_902785055.1 uncultured Lachnospiraceae bacterium | reverse complement strand
GATAAGGTATAAAGTCAAGAACGTTGCGGACGATCTGCTTGAGCAGGATCGCAATACCTACGCAAGGAAGAAGTGCGCCGACGGTGAACAGAGTCTTCATCGGGATTCCGTCCATGGGAAGTTTTTCCTTGATCAGGTTGACAACGGGCTCTCCTGCCATACACATGATCACTGTAGGGATCAGGGAGAAGCAGATGTGAGAGATCCAGGGAAGTACATAATCAACGAGAGGAAGCTTGTCGTATTCTCTCTTGTCTACCCATGCCCAGCCCATGTGCTGCCAAACGAGGTTCATGGTCGCTGTTCCGTAGAACAGAACGGTACCGATCGTACCGACCATGGTGCCGAAAGAAGTAGCAAGTGCTGTTCCTTCTGTGGAAGCGGGATCCAGACCGTAGCTCTTAAGAGCGATCATTGCCAGCGGGATACCGATGTAGGATACGGCACGGACGTCAGCGGAAACAGTTCCGCCGGGAGTTACCAGTGCGATGTAAACGACCTGCATCGCTGCACCGACCATGATACCTGTGGGGATGTCGCCCAGCACGATACCGCAGACAAGTCCGCCGATCAGCGGTCTGCCCAGCGTGTAGTTACCGATGGATGTGCCGCCCAGACCAGGCATACTGGAGAGGGATGCAAATAATCCGAGAATAATTGCCTGAAATAAATTAATTGACATTTCTTTCTCCTTCTTATGTATCTATTTTTGGCGGATCCGATCAGTCAGTGTAACCGAACTGGCCTCTGAACTTCTTCCAGTTGCCGATAGCGGTCTCTTTAAGAAGAGCGAACTCTACTTCATAGCCGGCCTTTGTGATCGCCTCAAGAGCGTCTGCCTCTTCCTGTGTGATGGACTGGTTGTTGCCGAGCTTGGTTGCGCCGGGACGATCGTTGCAAGGGCCGATGATGACGGTCTTGACATTACTGGGAACAATGCCTGCATCGACAAGGATCTTCTTCATGTCGATGGGGTTCTTTGTGATCAGGAAATACTTGTCCTTGGACTCCAAAACCTTGGGAGCCTTGGCGATGAACTCGTCAAGCTGCCATACGAATGTCTTCTTGTCGGAAGCGCTCTTGTAAGCTCCCTTCAGAACGGGGTTCTTTGCTGCTGCATCGTTAACAGCGATCAGGCCTGTGCAGGGATATTCCAGAGACCATCTTGTAACGGTCTGGCCGTGGATCATTCTGTCATCAACACGTACGAAAGAAATCATATTTTACCTCCTGTAATAATAACTGTTGCATTAGATCTGATTACAGATCTTCTTCTTCTTCGTCATCAACTGCGACAACGAACTCCTTGATCTGATCTTTGGCACCTTCAATGATCTCTTCCTTGAGTTCCTCGGTATCGACGTCGTCTTTTCCGAGAACTGCCGTAAGGACCAGGGGAAGGTTCATTCCGCCGATCATTGTTGTCCTTGCGAGAAGACCTTTCTCTGCAATGACATTCGCTGCGGTTGCGAGGGGAGATCCGCCGACAATATCAGCGAACATGATGATCTCATCATCTTCACCGACAACAGAGAGAAGCTCTCTTACATTGTCTGCGAACTCGTCAGCGCCCATGCCGTTCTTGAGGCTGGTGGAAAGAACATCCTCTCTGTCTTCGCCGCCGAGCATAGTGATCGCCGTGTGGAGACCGGGAGCAAACTCACCGTGACTGACCAGTACTACGTATTTCAAACTGCGTATCCTCCTTTCTTTCTGCACCCACTGCGCGCAGAATATTAAATTTTAATAAATTCTGATTAAAAGTATATAAAAACGGCGGCACATGCGCATCTGTCATGTGTCACCGTTTTATTCAGATAAATGTCACTTTTTGCAATGACATTTGTCATATTAATCTATTACTATTGTCTCTGCTGCATATTCTTCAGGTAATTATTGATCGTTCTGTTCCATATGATCTGTTCCATCTGAATATTGGAATTGCTCTCCAAAATAGAGCGCACCGCAAGACCGACTTCCTCCTGCGCGTTGTCAAATCCTCTGAATCTGGTCCTTGTTACGGACTTTTCCATCGCGCTCTCCAAAATGTCCAGATTGAACTCTGTGCCTGTACTCTGCGTGATCCTCCTGCGTGTCTCCTCCGACTGCGTCACTTCCGGCAGGACCGATATGCCCGCGGAATACTCAAAGATCTCCGACTGGATCTGCGGATCCGTTGTCAGAAGTTTCATAAATTCCCAGGCCATCTCTTTCTGAGTGGTGTTCTCACTCATGGCTATGGACAGGGTGTCAAGTCTCGAATAATTGTCTCCGGAGGGTCCGGCCGGCATCGTCACACAGTCCCATTCAAAACCTGAGTATTTCTTGAAACTCATTTCCTGAGACTTATAGGCCCGGTACTCCGAAAAGAGCATAGGCTGAAAGACGACATTTCCCTGGGAAAAATTCCTCTCGGACAGAGAATTGCCGCTGCCAAGCGCACTCAGTTTTTCAAGAAAAGCGATTGCGTCTCCAATCTCACGAACTGTGAAGTCACAGCTCTTTCCCGTCCTGTCAAAGAGTTCCACTCCGTTGGCGTCAAAGGCGTCGATCCAGCTGTAATTTACGGTTCCGAACTGATCAATGATCCCTGTTCCGTCGGTATCTCTCGTAACTATTCTGCAGATTCGATAAAAATCCTCCCAGGTCCAGTCTTCTGCGGGAAGATCGATCTTCTCCCGGTCCAGGATCGATTTGTTGACAAACATCATATTCGGCGCACACTCGATGGGCAGCGCATACTGTTTACCTCCGAATTTTCCGTACTCATAGGCCGTCCTGTAGAAAGTATCCGGATTAAAGGAATCGTCTTCTTTTATCAGTTCATTGAGATTTTTCAAAGCGTTGATCTGCGCAAAAGTACTGAAATCGGCTTCAGGCACAAAGAAAACGTCAGGTTCAGTGCCCTTCATCATCTGTTCGGACAGCCACTCCGAGTAGTCCGTCTTCATGATACCGCTCTCATACTGCACCTTCACGTCCGGGTGCTCCGCCTCGAAGCGGCTGATCGCATCGTCGATGATCTTGTTGGCATAACCGCTCTGCACGCCCCAGTAACTGTCCGAGAACACGCCCAGAGTAAGGACTGTCTCTTTTGAATCGCGGATCCTTCTCACCTGGCCGGTTATGATAAAAAGCGCTGCTGCTGCGATCAGTATGCTTATCCCGACACGAAGCCTTCTGCTCTTAATAAACTCCGAATTCATCTGGCTCCTCACTCTTCTTCATCAAAGCTGCGGATCACAGCACCCGTCTGAACGGCCCATATTGCCAGCTGGGTCCTGTCACGGAGTCCGAGTTTGCTAAGGATATTACTCAGGCTGTTTCTCACAGTCCCCTCTGACAGATTGAGCTTGGCCGCGATCTCTTTATTGGAGAGACCGCTCCCCACAAGCACAATGATCTGCCACTCATTATTCTTGAGGCTTTTGGACTGCTGCTCATCAACAGAGATGGCCAGATTGGTCTGTGCCATCCTCGAGAAAAGCCTCACGACCTTGGAGGCGATGTCTTCGTTGATCATCGCTGTGCCCTGATATACCTTCCTGATCGCATCAGAGAGTTCCTTCATGGAAATGCCTTTGAGCAGATACCCGCTGGCTCCGTATTTGAGCGCGTTAAAGACATACTCGTCGTCGTCAAAGGTCGTCAGGATGATGATCTTGATGTCCGGATAATTCTCCTTGATGATCTGTGTACAGATCACGCCGTCCATCTTGGGCATGCGGATATCCATAAGGATCACGTCCGGTTTCTCTCTTTTGACACACTGGATCACTTCCTGTCCGTCAGCGGCTGTATCCGTGACATGAAAATCCGGCATATTATCCAGTATGATCAGAAGGCTCTGCCTGATAAGTTCCTGATCGTCAGCAATCAAAATCTTGATCATTTATTTCTCCGTTCCCGCGCTTTTGCGCATGACTGTTCAGCGATTATCAGTCTCAGTTCCCCAGCGGATCGGGATTCTGGCGTGGATCATGAATCCCTTGTCTCCCCTGTACTGCAGATCTCCTCCGAGCATTTCAACCCTCTCCTGCATATGGTGGAGACCGAATCCGGGCTCGATATTATCGCATCCCTTTCCATTGTCAAAGATCAGAATGTGAAGATCCCCGTCGACACGGGTGATCTCTATGCGGATCTTTGTCGCCTGTCCGTGACGGATCGCGTTGGTTATACTCTCCTGAACGACACGGTAGACCACATCCTCTTCATCCTGATTGAAATGGTTGAGATCCGCGTCAAAATAGTATGTGATCTCTACACCTGTGGACCTCTTTGTGGTATCGATCATCTTGAGCAGCGCGTTCTCAAGGTCCATGCTCTCAAGAGCATCGGGATGAAGCGCTTTTACGGAGCGCCGCACATCGACGATCCCGTTCCTTGCGACTTCTGCTATAGCACGAAGCTGTTCCTTAGTGGCTTCCGGCGCGATATCCATCAGCATGATACAGGCCTCGATCCCTGTTATGATTCCCGTAAGGGAGTGTCCCAGCGTATCATGGATCTCTCTTGCCAGGCGGTTTCTCTCCCTTGTTTCCGCCATCCTGGCAGAGTCGCTTGCATACTCTTCAAGTTTGGTATTTGCTTCCTTGAGTTCCAGATTGAGCTTAAGAATGCTCTCTTTCTCGCTGGTCTGTGCCAGTACCAGGATCACCATATAGAAAATGAACACAAACATATTGACAAGAGTCAGCATGCCCAGGATACTCAGGAAACGCACATAGTGGTCCGCTCTGTAATACTCCCAGGAGACCGACAGAGGAATTACTCCAAGCCAATCCTGCAGTACATTTCCGTTCATGAGAAGATAGAATATCGACACGGCAATGATATACAGCGCCCTCTTTTTCCAGTCGATGGTGTATCGCATGATATCCGCCAGAAGAAGAATGACCATACCCGTATAGCCAAAGCCCGTAACATAACTGATTCCGATCGTTATGACAAATTCTACGATAAGTTTGCTCACAAGTTCCGGGTGGTTGTTGCATTCCACCGTGAGCATGAGAATCAGGCACCCGAACAGCATCATGCCCGTGACAGGAAACACCCAGTTCTGAGGCGGTATGCGGCCCGCGCTGAGCAAAAAGTCAAGCGCAGTTCCCTCATTTACATATCCCCAAAGCGCATGGCTCGAGATGAGAGTTACAAACAATACGATCAGCAGATTGAGCAGGATGAGGATCCGGAACATAAATTCCGGGATCTCACCTACTTTTTCAAGATCTCTTTTTACGGCTGCTGTTTTTTCTATCATTGCTCTTGACCCTTTACTGCCAGCGATCAACATTATAGTATTCCACATTCTCCTTTGTGACCAGTTCCACCGACACGGAGATATAAGACTTCACTTCTTTGCCCTCAAGCAGATCGTAGATCGCATTAGCGGCTTCTTCTCCGATCCTGGAGGGGAACTGCGCTACACTGGCGCCCATTTTGCCCTCATAGATCAGCTGCTTGGCATCCGGCGAAGCGTCGATGCCGTAAATGTCCACTTTATCGAGAAGGCCTCTGGTCTCAAGCGCAGCCGCCGCACCCAGACTGGAAGGATCGTTGAGACAGAACACGCTGTCAAATTCCGTCCCCTGGTCGATCAGTTTCTCCATCTGAGGCATCGCGATCTCCAGCTGTCCCTCGCAGGGAACCTTTTCCACTACTTCGATCCCCTCATGTCCTCCGATCGTATCAAGAAATCCCTGCACTCTCTCCCGTCCGGACGTGGCAGCTTCATGAGTCAGAATAACAACTTTGGAATTCTCTTTGTTCTGCAGAAGATACTCACCCAAAAGGCATCCTGCTTTATAATTGTCCGAAACGATCGTACAGTCCACAAGCTGTTCATCGCTTACATTTGAATCCACAACAATTACTTTAACTCCCTGCTGCCGGGCTCTTTTGAGAATATCCGTCAGTCCGTCCGAGTCGACCGGCGTCAGGATCAGGACACTGATCCCCTCGTCCAGCATCTTCCCGATCTGCTCCACCTGTCTGGACATGCTCAGAGCCGGGTTTCTTAATATGAGCCGGTCCCCTTCCGCCTCCACTCTGTGACTGATCTGTTCGTTGAGGATCTCATAAAATTCATTGTTCATTGTCATATAGCTGGCGCCGATCAGTCTGGATCCCTCCTTTTGATTGGCGGAGATGTCCGGACGCAGGACAGAATATCCCGCGATCAAAAGAGCCGCGGACACGGCAAGCAAGGCCATGATCAGCCTGTACATTGTACGATACTGTATTTTCAACCTCTGATCTCCTTACTGCTTTCGTTTTTAGAAAATCTGTTCCAGAACATCCGCGATCCCATCGTGGTCATTGTCTGCCGTGTGATGAGGAAAGCGGGCCAGGATCTCTTCGGGAGCGTTTCCCATCACATAACTGCGTCCCACGGCTTCAAGCATCTCGATGTCGTTGAAATTGTCCCCGAAAGCTATAGTCTCCTCCGGTGAGATCCCGAGATGCGCGCAGAAGCGTTTCACCGCCTCCGCTTTTGAGATACCTTTCGCCATGATCTCAAGGAGAATATCGCTGGATTTTACCACAGCCACCTCCGGAAAAGCGTTCTTTACGTCCTCTTCGATCCCCAGGATCGTTCCGGGCGCGCAGATGCACAGAAATTTGTTGACGCCCCTGCCGGGAGCAAGATCCTTCACCGAACCTTCTCTGGACTGCGCTTCCACGATACTTTCTTCCCGCAGGATCCTGGGATCACTCCTGTCGGGGCTGAGCCAATCGTCCCCTGAGTAGATGCACCAGCTCATGTCATACGCTTTTTTGACAAAAAACTGCTCGATCCGCTCTGCCAGTCCGCGCTCGATCTCCTTGCTGTAAAGGACAGCCCTGTCCCGTTCCATGATCAGCGCTCCGCTGTAAGAGATCAGCGCGCACTCAAATCCGTTCCTCTTCATGATCGGATAGATTCCCGAAGGACTTCTGGCCGATACAATGACAAACGGTATATCCTTATCGAGAATTCTGTGGATCCATTCTCCGGTCCTTGGCGTAACCCTGTGCACAGAATTCAGAAGCGTCCCGTCGACATCGCTGAATACTGCCTTTACTTTCAACTTATCTGACATATCGATCTCCTGTATTAAATGTCTTCGAACCATATTTAGAATACCCATTTCGAAGCGGACGGTCAATTCTGCATTTGTAAATTGCTCCGTAATGGAGTAGAGTAAGTGATGTAGAATCTTTAAACAAAAAGAGAGGTGCAGACATGACATTTAAATATCCCGCAGTTTTTCAAAAGAACGATGACGGCAAGTATACCGCCTACTTCCCCGATCTGGCTATGTGCACAGCTAAGGGAGATACTCTGGACGACTGCATTAACGACGCGATCGCCGAGTGCAGGGACTGGATCCAGACGGAACTTCTGGAGACGCTGGATATGCCTCCCGTGTCCGATTATGATGACATCCCGCTTAGGGAGAATGAGCACATTCGGACCATCGGCGTCATAGTCCGCCTGTACGAGGGCTGGGACGAATAAAGACTGAGGAAATAATGATCTCTGTTCTGATGCTCAAAAAAACAGACAGGGCTCCGCTTACTGCCGCTGCAGTACATCCGGAGCCCTGTTTTTTAGTTTAATTAACCTCTGACCTGTCCGCTGCCGTTGATCAGATACTTGTAAGAAGTGATCTCCCTGAGTCCCATAGGGCCTCTCGCCTGAAGCTTCTGCGTGCTGATGCCGATCTCCGCTCCGAATCCGAATTCAAATCCGTCCGTAAACCTTGTGGATACATTGACATATACGCAGGCGGAATCAATTTCGCTCAGGAATTTCTCCGCGGCCTCCTGATTCCGGGTCACAATACAGTCGGAATGTCCCGTGTGATAGCGGTTGATATGGGCAATGGCCTCCTCTACCGAGTCAACAGTCTTCACCGACAGCATCAGAGCCAGGTACTCCTTGCCGAAGTCCTCTTCAGTCGCCGCCTCTGCCAGAGGAAGCAGCGCTCTGGAGTCTTCGTCCGCTCTCAGGAGCACGTTGTACTCTTCCATGGTCTTCGCGAGCATGGGAAGAAAACTGTCAAGGACATCTCTGTGCACCACGAGCGACTCAGCCGCGTTGCATACACCGATCCTCTGGGTCTTTGCATTGATCAGGATCTTCATCGCCATCTCCAGGTCCGCGTCCTTATCCACATAAATATGGCAGTTGCCTGTGCCGGTCTCAATGACCGGGATCCTGCTGTTCTCGACGACGGCTCTGATCAGTCCCGCCCCGCCTCTGGGGATCAGAAGATCCACGTACTGCCTCATCGTCATCAGTTCCCTTGTGGCCGCCCTGTCTGTCGTGGCGATCAGCTGGACCGCGTCGGGGCAGATCCCGCATTCCTCAAGAGAGTCGCGAAGTACATTCGTGATCGCGATATTGGAATGGATGGCATCGCTTCCGCCCTTCAGGATCACTGCGCTGCCCGCTTTGAAGCAGAGCGCGAACGCGTCCGCGGTAACATTGGGTCTTGATTCGTAGATCACGCCGATAACGCCCATGGGAACGCGGACTTTGCGGATCTTCATGCCGTTGGGCCTTGTGAACTCGTCCATAAGCTCTCCGACGGGATCAGGGAGCTGTGCTACCTGGCGAAGTCCCTCCGCGATCTGGCTGATCCGGTTTTCAGTCAGGGTCAGTCTGTCGATCAGTCCCTCGTTCATTCCTGCGGCTCTTCCCGCCGCAATATCTTCTCTGTTGGCAGCAAGAATGCTTTCCTGCCGTTCCACCAGTTTGTCAGCAGCTGTATACAGCGCTTTGTTCTTGATTTCCGTGCTCAGTTTCTGAACATCATATTTGACTGCGGCCGCCGCTCTGCAAAGCTCTTCTACAATACTCACGATAGTTCACCTCGTCCCGGTCGTTATATTCATCAACAGTTACCGATATTTTGCCTGATTGGTATTCACCATTATAGCCGTATCCGCGCCTTATGCACAAGTTTCCTTTTGTCTATTCCGGCACGCAAAAGCGCTTTCTTATTGCTTCCGCCACACGGATCCCGTCCATGGCCGCTGACATAATGCCCCCGGCATATCCGGCGCCTTCCCCGCAGGGATAAAGTCCCCTGATCTCTGCCTGCAGGTCCTCGCCTCTCGGGATCCTGACAGGAGAAGAAGTGCGGGTCTCGAGTCCCGCGCAGAACGCTTCGGGCCCGGCAAATCCTTCGATCTTCCTGTCAAAATATTCCATTCCCTCTATGAAGTCCCTTGTCAGGTCACGAGGCAGAAGATCGCTCAGATCTGCCTCTCTCCACCTTCCGCGTATGCACAGGTCCTGAGTCTTCAGATACTCATCAGCAGCACCATCTGACGGAGCGCGGTCTGTGCCCTCTCCGGATTTCTCAGTCTGCAGAAACCTGTCCCTCAGAGCCTGGTATCTCTGCACGGGAACGGATCCTTTTCCAAGCCGGAAAGCCTTCTCCTCCAGCTTCTGCTGGAACAGCATTCCCTGCAGAGGGTGACTGCCCCCGAATTCCTCCGCTCCAACAGTGCACACGATCGCGCTGTTGGCTCTGCCGCTGTTTCTCGCGTGTTCGCTCATGCCGTTTACCGCGATCCGCCCGGCTTCCGAGGACGCGTCCACGATATAGCCGCCCGGACACATGCAGAAAGAATAAACACCTCTTCCGGAGGAAGCCCTGGCTGTCAATTTGTAACTGGCAGCTGAAAGGCCAAGTCTCTCCATCTCCTCTTTTTCACAAACACCATACTGGGAGCGGTCGATCAGCCGCTGGGGATGGGATACGCGAAGCCCAACCGCAAAATCTTTCTGCTGCATGGGAATTCCCCTCTCGTACAGCGCGCGTATTGTATCCCTTGCGCTGTGCCCGGGAGCCAGAACGACTGTATCCGTCTCAAGCAGACCGCCGTCTTGTAAAATGACCGCCCGGACTGCGCCTTCGCGGATCTTAAGATCCGTCACCTGCGCCTCGAAGCGGACTTCTCCTCCCGCTGCGATGATCCGTTCCCTGATGGCCGGGATCACAGTTCTGAGTTTATCTGTTCCAATATGGGGCTTTCCCTCATAAAGGATGTCCTCAGGCGCTCCGGCGGAAACGAAGATCCGCAGAACCTCCGCGCTCCTTCCGGTCTTATCGTTGATCTGCGTGTTTAGTTTACCGTCGGAAAAAGTGCCTGCGCCGCCCTCGCCGAACTGGATATTGGAAGAGGGATCCAGGACACCTGTCTCCCAGTACTTCTCTATGTCGCTGCTCCTGTGTTCAATGCTCCTGCCGCGCTCAAGGATAATCGGCCTGTAGCCGTGCTCCGCCAGCATCAGCGCGCAGAAGAGCCCGGCGGGACCGGCTCCGATCACAACAGGCCGCTTTTCCATCTTTTCACATCCAGCCTCAGGAAAACTATATTCGGACGGCTGTACTACAGAAATGTCTTTACTGCGAAGTTTCGCAATGCGCTTTTTTTCCGCGCTCAGTCCTATTCCGAGATCCGCGTCCACAGTATAGATATCGAAAAGCTGAGGTTTTTTCCTTGCGTCGATGGAATGCTTGCGAATCTCAATTCTCAGAGGCTCTCCACCTCCCAGCCGGAGTATTTTTCTTACCCGGCCCTCCAAATCCCCTCTGCTGTGTCCACACGGAAGCTTTAACTGTGAGATCCTTATCATTTACCGCCGCTCCTTTCCCCTGCCGCGCTCTTTCCGGCGATCCAGCCGCTGGTAAAAGCCCACTGCAGATTGTAACCGCCGCAGATTCCGTCCACGTCCAGCAGTTCCCCTGCCAGATAAAGTCCGCTGCAGCGGACAGACATCAGATTTTCATCCGTCTGGGAGAGCGGGATCCCGCCTGTTGTCACCTGGGCCTGTTCAAATCCGCCTGTTCCGGTAACACGCACTTTGAAGCTTCGCATATCCTGCATAATGCTTATCAACGTATCCTCGTCAACTTTAGACGCTTTCTTTTCCGCCTGCAATTCCCGTTTTCTCAAGAGCAGGGCCAGCACCTTTCTGTTCACAAGTCCAAGGAAGAATACGCCGAGCATACAGTTTCTGTCCTCGGACAATCTCCTTTCTTTTTCCGCCTCCCACATTTGGTCCGTGAAGTCGGGAAGAAAATCGATCTGCGCACAGACCTTTTTTCCTTCATCCAGGGCTCTCGACGCCTGGGAACTGATCTGAAATACGGGAATTCCGGAGATCCCCGTCTGAGTGATCTGCAGTTCTCCCCGCTCGGCGCGGAATGATTTCTCTCCGCACACAAGTGTGATCTTCGCGTCGCAGCGGACACCCGCCGCGGCTTTTAAATCTTTGTCGTCTGACACAAGAGGCACCAGTGCAGGCAGCGGCTTGTTTACCGTATGTCCGAGGCTGCGGGCGATCTCATAGAGGCTTCCGTCACTTCCATACTGCGGTCCTGCTGCTCCGCCGCCCGCGAGTATCACTTTTTTAGCAAAACAGTGACTTCCTTCATTCGTCACGATCCGGAACACCTTTCCTTCTCTGCCCTCTGTCTGCTCAATGTCTTTTACCCTTATTCCGGTGATGATCTCTGTCCCCGCCGCGCGCAGTAATTTGTCAAAGGCTTCAGCGATCGTGGACGCCTGATCTGTCCTGGGATAGACATATCCGTTCCTGTCGTGGAGATAAACCCCCTTTGATTCCCAGAAACGAAGATTATCCTGTACGGAAAAACGCGCAAAAAAGGCGGAGAGGTCCTCTCCTCCGCCTGTATGATAACAATTTTCATCCACATGGAGATTTGTAAGATTGCAGCGTCCGTTGCCGGTGGCACAGATCTTCCTGCCGACTCTGTCATTCGCTTCCAGGATCAGCGTACGGGCGCCGTTTTCAGATGCCGCGCAAGCTGCCATGCAGCCGGAAGCTCCTCCTCCGATCACTGCCACGTCATAGACCCGGTCACTGGTCATCAGCTCATTTCCGACCGCGCTCTTTTTCTTTGCCATGCGGTGCACTCTCCTTCTGTCGTTACTCCCTCGTGATTCCCAGAGACGAAAGAGCCTTCTCCTGTCTCTCTTCCATCACTTCCGCTTCCTCCGGCGTCATATGATCATATCCGCACAGATGGAGCATGCTGTGGGCTATAAGAAAAGCGAATTCCCGCTTCTTACTGTGACCGTATTCCGCCGCCTGCTCTTTCACTTTCTGCGCGTTGATGACAATGTCACCCAGCATCACACAATCGTTATCCGGGTTGATGCAGCTCTCATCGATGCTCTCTTCAAAGGCGGCAGGTTCTTCGAAATCCAGTCCGGGAAAAGAGAGGACATCCGTCGTCCGGTCGATCCCCCGAAATTCCAGGTTCAGGCGGTGCACTTCCTCCGCGTCTGTGAGAACGAGCGAGATCTCGGCGTCCTCAGGGAACTCTTCCTGCTTCAGCACTTCCTCACATACCTTGAGCGCGGTCTCTTCCGGATCAAAATCAAATTTTTCTTCTGTTTGGATATCTGTGTTCAAAACGACCATGGTTTTCGTAATCCTCATATGCCTTGACGATCTTCTGTACCAGGGGATGGCGGACTACATCCTTCGCGGTAAGATTGATGAAACTGATGCCGTCCACATTTTTAAGGACCTTCATGGCTACGTCGAGTCCCGATCTTGTATTTGGTGCAAGGTCCTTCTGTGTGGCGTCGCCGGTTATAATGGCGTGGGACCCGAAGCCGAATCTCGTCAGGAACATCTTCATCTGTTCCGGCGTCGTATTCTGGGCTTCGTCAAGAATGATATAGGCGTTGTCCAGCGTCCGTCCCCTCATGTAGGCGAGGGGCGCCACCTCGATCAGGCCGTTCTCCATATTCTTCCTGAAATTCTCCGCCCCCATGATCTGGTAGAGCGCATCGTACAGCGGCCGCAGATAGGGATCGACCTTACTCTGCAGATCGCCGGGAAGAAAGCCGAGCTTTTCACCCGCTTCTATGGCAGGTCTTGTCATGATGATCCTCTCGACTTCCTTGTTCTGAAACGCGGTGATCGCCATCGCCATGGCAAGAAAAGTCTTTCCTGTTCCCGCAGGCCCGTTTGCGAATACGATGAGGTTGTTTCTGATGGAATCTATGTACTTCTTCTGTCCAAGCGTCTTGGGCTTGATCGGTTTTCCGCTGACTGTGTGGCAGATGATATCTTTGTCAAAATCCGCCAGCCGGCCGGAATCCGGCTCGTCCTTCATCTCGATGGCGTAATCTACGCTCTGGTCCTCGATCTCGCCCCCGGCTCTCGACAGTCCCGCCAGGTTCTCAAGGATCCCGACTGCTTTACGCACATTGGGCTCATCACCGGTCACCTTGATCACGCCGTCCCGCGCGATCACAGCCACATCCAGATCTTTCTCTATCTTTCTTACATAGTGATCTTTGCTTCCAAAAATATCCCGCTGCTCCTGCGCGGTTAAGTCCAGAATTTCCGTCATTTTTCCTCTTTTTTCCAAAAAGGGAGCGCATACCGCTGCTCGCGCGGTGCACGCTCCCGTTGCAATGCCACTTACAAATTACTTCGCTGACAGATATTCGTCAATACCCTTAGCGGCAGCCTTTCCGGCACCCATAGCAAGGATAACGGTAGCAGCGCCGGTAACAGCGTCGCCGCCTGCGAATACGCCTTCCTTGGATGTCTGTCCCTTCTCCTCGTCAGCGACGATGCAGCCCCTGCGGTTCGCTTCGAGGCCGTCGGTCGTGGAAGAGATCAGCGGGTTCGGAGATGTGCCGAGGGACATGATGACTGCGTCACACTCGATATAGAACTCGGAACCGGGAACTTCCACAGGTCTGCGTCTTCCGGATGCGTCGGGCTCGCCCAGTTCCATGCGGATGCAGGTGATGCCTTTTACCCAGCCGTTCTCGTCGGCGTGGATCTCGACGGGGTTAGTCAGAAGATTAAAGATGATTCCCTCTTCCTTGGCGTGATGGACTTCCTCGCGTCTTGCAGGGAGTTCCTCTTCACTTCTTCTGTAGACGATATGGGTCTCTGCGCCCAGACGAAGAGCCGTCCTGGCCGCATCCATAGCAACGTTGCCGCCGCCCACGATGACCGCTTTTTTCGCTCTCATGATAGGGGTTCTGGACTGATCGCTGAACGCCTTCATGAGGTTGCTTCTTGTCAGATATTCATTGGCTGAGAACACGCCCATAGCCTGCTCGCCGGGGATTCCCATGAATTTGGGAAGGCCTGCGCCGGAACCGATAAAGACAGCTTCGTATCCCTCATTCTTCATAAGGCCGTCGATGGTGGCGGATTTGCCGACCACACAGTCCGTCTCTATTTTGACACCGAGGGACTTGACGTTCTCGATCTCTTTCTCTACTACCGCGTCCTTGGGAAGACGGAACTCGGGAATACCGTACACCAGAACGCCGCCCGCTTTGTGCAGCGCCTCGAAGATAGTGACTTCGTAGCCCATCTTGGCCAGGTCACCCGCGCAGGTAAGGCCTGCAGGGCCTGAACCGATGACGGCGACTTTGTGTCCGTTTGTCTTCTCCGCTCCCTGGGGTTTTACTCCCATAGCGCGCGCTGTGTCAGCCACATATCTTTCCAGCTTGCCGATCGAAACCGGCTCGCCCTTGATACCTCTTACGCACTTGCCTTCGCACTGAGTCTCCTGGGGACATACGCGTCCGCAGATCGCGGGAAGGGAGGAGGATCTTCCGATCACATCGTAGGCGCCCTTAACATCGCTCTCCTTGAGCTTTGTGATAAATCCGGGAATGTCGATATTCACGGGACATCCCTGAACACATCTGGGATTCTTGCAATTAAGGCAGCGCTGTGCCTCAGCTTCAGCCTCTTCTTTATTATAGCCAAGGCAGACCTCGTCGAAATTCGTGGCTCTCACCTTGGGATCCTGTTCCCTTACAGGAACTTTCTTCATCATATCCATAACAGTATCCTTTCTAGAACGATCTATATGCACGAATCCGTCAGTTTCCGCAATTGCCGCAGCCGCCGTGGTGCGTGTCGCCCTCTTTGGCCCTGAGGTACAGACGTCCTTCTTCTGTGGCGTAGAGTTTCATTCTCTGCATTGCCTGTGCGAAGTCAACCTCATGGCCGTCGAACTCAGGTCCGTCGACGCATGCGAATTTCACTTTTCCGCCTACCATCAGACGGCAGGCACCGCACATTCCGGTTCCGTCTACCATGATGGGGTTCATGGATACTATTGTCTCGACACCGAGCTGTTTGGTCAGCTGACATACGAACTTCATCATGATCATGGGGCCGATGGCGATGACTCTGTCAAATCTCTTTCCTTCATCCCAGAGTTTCTGAAGTGCCACGCAGACATTGCCGTGGATGCCGTAGGAGCCGTCATCTGTGCAAATGTGAAGATTGGAAACTTCACTCATCTCCTTCTCCAGGATAATGATGTCCTTTGTCCTTGCTCCCTGGATGCAGTCCACTTCGACGCCCTGATTCTTAAGCCATTTGAGCTGGCAGTATACGGGAGCTGTTCCGACTCCGCCCGCGATGAAGCAGATTTTCATCTTTTTGAGCTCTTCCAGGGGCATTTCTGTCAGATCGGAGGGTTTGCCTAAGGGTCCGACCATATCCGCGAAGCTGTCTCCCACTTCCAGGGACGACATTCTGTATGTATCCCCGCCGATGACTTGAAATACGATCTGCACAAGTCCCTTCTCACTGTCATAATCACAGATAGTCAGAGGAATCCTTTCGCCTTCCTCGTCCACGCGGACGATCAGGAATTGTCCGGGAAGCGCATACTTGGCTATTCTGGGAGCCTCAACATCCATAAGGTAAATGTTGGGGGCCAGATTCTCCTTCTTGGTGATCTTGAACATAAAAACCTCCATGTGTTCTGCTTAATAGCATTTAATAAACTAAATCCGATTTATAATAGCACTTCTTTCCGTTAAAGCACAATAGTGCGTTTATAATTAATGTAGTTAAATCAGATACAATTCAGTCTTCCGTGATCTTATAAGCGCCGGTCACCGTATTGCTCCTTAAGCCATAGCGGTTGATAAAGAATGCTTTTATCGTATAGATCCCGGGTCTTAGGGTTATAGGACCGCTGTAGAGATTGCTCTTCTCCGTCGGATTCGTTCCGTCGAGCGTGTAGAATACCGCACCTGCGCCCTGGCTTTCTATGTAGAGCACAAGGCTGTCCTCATAGGTCCCGGGCGGATCACGGAAAACCGGATCATATACCAGATAATTGTAATATCTGCTCTTAACCGACTCCACTCCGCTCCCCTCAAGAAGGGTCGCGAGCTTGCCGAATTCCTCCTCCTCGGTGCAGATCGATACGATCCTTTCCCAGGCTTCGTCGAATTCCTGCTGCCCCTCATTTGTATTCTTTATGACGCGCATAGCAATACTCAGCGCCTGGTCGCTGTCGCCCGCCTGCTGTATGTACTCGGCCTTTTTCAGGTAGAGCTGTTCATCGGTAAAAGAGCCGTCCTCCGGGGACTGCAGTGCTCTGTCGATCAGACGCGAGGCTTCTGCATAAGCTCCCTCTTCCGCTTTAAGGGCAGATTTTTCCGCAAGTACTGCTCTTGAATTTGAGAGTTTGCGCCGGTAAGCGAAAAATGCGGCGGCCAAAGCAAGAGCAAAGAGAAGAAGAAGGATCGCCGCCCTCAGTTTCCTTGTCATATTACATGTCCTCCAGGAGCTGTTCAAATGTCGGCATATCCATCAGGACCTGTCTGGCTCTGGTACCGTTGTCTTCACTGACGACGCCTGCGTCAGCAAGCTGGTCCATGATCCTGGCGGCTCTGTTAAATCCGATCTTGAACACACGCTGCAGCATGCCTATGGAAGCTTTATTCTTCTCAATAATGAACCTTCCCGCCTCAGCGAAATGCTCGTCATATCCCGAATTATCCCTGATTTCCGCGCCCGAACCCTGTTCTCCGGATGCCGCGATACCATCGATCTCACTGGATATACTTGCCATCGCACTGTCATCCGTTACATTGTTCGTCTTTATGTAATCGACAACGCTCTGCACTTCCTCATCCGAAATAAAGGCGCCCTGAATACGGGCAGGCTTCTGGTAGTTCTGAGGATAGAACAGCATGTCTCCCTTGCCGATCAGTTTCTCTGCACCCGCCATGTCGAGGATCGTTCTGGAATCCACCTGGCTCGTGACTGAAAATGCGATACGGCTGGGCATATTGGCCTTGATAAGACCGGTGATAACGTCCACGGAAGGTCTCTGTGTCGCGATGATCAGATGAATGCCTGCCGCTCTCGCGAGCTGGGCAAGACGGCAGATCGACGCCTCCACTTCATTCTTGGCGACCATCATAAGATCTGCCAATTCGTCTACAATGACCACGAGCCTTGAGAGGACCTTTTCATTCTCTCCGGCTTCGCTCCCCTTGGCGCGGATCATCGCGTTATATCCATTCAGGTCTCTGGTGCCTGCCGCCGCAAAGAGTTTGTATCTGCGTTCCATCTCCGCGACTGCCCAGTTCAGGGCTGCCGACGCTTTTTTGACGTCGGTAACGACCGGGATCATCAGATGGGGGATGCCATTATAGACGCTGAGTTCAACCACCTTGGGATCGATCATGATCAGCTGCACCTCATCGGGCGAAGCCTTGTAAAGAATACTCATGATGATCGTGTTGATACATACTGACTTACCGGACCCCGTTGCGCCTGCGATCAGAAGGTGGGGCATCTTGGCGATATCCGTGACGACAGTCTTTCCGCCAAGGTCCTTGCCTACGGCAAAAGCCAGCCGGCTCTTGGCACCCCGGAACTCCTGGGTCTCAAGGATATCCCGCAGCGAAACCACTGAAGGATGCTTATTGGGCACTTCGATACCGATGGCCGGCTTTCCGGGTATCGGTGCCTCGATACGGATATCCACCGCCGCGAGACTGAGTTTGATGTCGTTGGCAAGATTCACGATCTTGCTGACCTTGACGCCCTGTTCGGGCTGAAGCTCATACCTTGTGATGGAGGGTCCCTGACTGATATCGGTGATCGTCACATTGACGCCGAAAGTCCTCAGGGTCTCCTGAAGTCTGAAAGCGGTCTCCTTGAGTTCCCTGTCCGTCTCAGCGTTGTGTCCGGCCTCTCCTTCCTTGAGAAGCTTGAAAGGAGGGAAACTGTACTTGCGGTTCTCCTTGCTTCTGGTCTGACCGCTGGCCACTGTTCTTCCCGCGCCGCTGTTTTTGTCATCGCCGCGGTCTCTGTGAACTTCGATGCCCTCCAGGTCCTCGTCGGCGACAGATTCCCGCGCCTCCGGCTTATCCGTTTTCTGCCTGGCTGTAACTGTAGTTCTGACTGGAGAAGACGAAGCGGCTCTGTCCTCTTGAACCGGAAGCGGTGCTTCCCGGTTTTGGGCCTGCGTGAATCCTGCTTCCTCCGCTTCTATGGCTGCCATCTCTTCCTCAGAGAGCGCGTCGGCGCCCCATGGAAGTTCATCTTCGGCTGCCGGAGCAGTTCTGTCTGCGTTTCTCTGCGCCTGGGCGTTAAAGGTTGACATTCCCCCCGCATCCGCGATGTCAGGAGTATTCAGGGCGGTAAATTGTTCCGCAGAGTTCTCCTTGGCGTAGATCTTCATCATCCCTCTCTCATTTTCCTCCTTGCCAAAAGGAAAATGGAGCTGGTCGTCGTTCTTGTCTGTATCTTTTGTCCTTGTAAAGACCGTCATCGTCGCAAGCCCGGATCTGCCGTCGTAGAGGCTGCCGTCTTCAGGATCGATCCTGATCAGATTCTCCGATTCCACTCTCACCGTGTTCGCGTCCGGCCGCAGGATGCGTCCGTCAGGATTATCCTGACTGTCGTTTACGGGCGATGCGCTTACGCGTATCTCCTCCGCCCTGTTTGTACGGCCTGTGTCTCTGTCAAGAAAGCGAATTCCGTGAGATGTGGCAGTCCTGATCTTCTCGGGTCCGCGGTCTGTTTCCTCCGCCGCTGCGGGCTGTGTTTTCTTCTTTTCTGTTCTGCTAAAGAGCGAAGAGCCCTCATCAAGTCCGAAGTCTTCCTCCTCTTCGTCTAAGGCAGGACTGATCACCGTGGAACTCATGTCAAGCTGTTCTCTCTTTGCGGCCTCCTGCCGCATCTGATCGCGGCGCTTTCGTCTCTCTTCCCGGTTGGCCCGCTCCTGTTCGAGGAGTTCCTCGCGCTCTTTCTTCTCCTTTTCCTTCGCTGTGGCGATAGCCTCGCGACGTCTGGCGGAGGCTTCTCTTGCCTCCTGCGCCCTGGCTCTGCGCTTCTCCATAAAGGACGGGTCTCCTCTGCGGATCCGGTCCTGCTGTGCCTTTCTGTATCGCTCCACAGGTGAGAACTGTGTGAATATCATCAGGAATATGAGAATGAGAAGGATCAGCACAAATACCGACCCGACATTTTTCAAAAGCCGGAACAGCCAGTATGCGGCAGTGCCGCCGATCAGTCCGCCTCCCTCTTTCGAAGCAGCGCATCGCTGATAGATCTCTGCCGCGTTATAGGCCTGTGCCTTTCCGGGTTCTCCGCTCCAGAGTTCAAATGCCGCGCATGCGCATATCATGAGCATGACAAGAGCCGCTGTCCTTGCGGGCAGCGTCCTTCTTCCCATATTTGAGATCACAAAAAGAACCGTTATAAATACAAAAGGCGGGATGGCATAAGCCGCCATGCCGAACAGTCCGAACATCACTGAGGAGAGAGCTTTTCCCACGACTCCCCCGTATCCCAGTTCCGCGATCATCAGAAAGACCATCGCGCCGAAGAGAACCAGAAGCCGGATATCCCGCTTCACTTCCTGTGCTCTCATCTCTTCCAGCGCAAGTCTCTCGGAATCAGCCTTCGTCATTCTCTTCGGCGCTGTGCTTCCTGCTTTCCTGCCTGAACCCGTCTGCCTTTTCCTGCTGTTTGTACTCCTCTTCGCTTTGGATGAAGCCATACGCTTTTGTAAACCTTCCTTGTTTGCTGCCGTTGTCCGCCGTCACAGATCTGTTGACCGCCGTGGTCAGATGTCAAAATCGTCCCCGTCACTGATCTCCAGATCAAAATCATCCTCATCTGAATCCGTCAGATCGAATTCCATGCGGATATGAGATCTTCTCGGAGGCGCGGGAAGCGGATTCTTCAAAAGCCTGAATCCGTTCTCCTCTCCGCCGATTACATTTTCCTGATCCTTGATCTGCATATTTAGTCCTCTGTATCACTTATACAGCGCATATAAGAACTGCTGTTTATGTCAATGAAGCAGCTTTATGTCTCAACATAAAGCTGCCCTGATTGATTACTGTTATAAAATGCCTTATCCCGTCAGTCCTCGTCCCAGTTGTGATAGACGTTCTGTACGTCATCGTCATCGTCGAGGATGTCCAGGATCCTGTTGATCTGCTTCATTGTGGTCTCATCAGTGACCTTGACATAGTTCTGGGGGATCATGGTCACTTCAGCGGAGACCATGGGGATGCCTTCGTCCTTGAGGGCCTTCTCCACCGCGTCAAAATCTTCCTCAGCGGTGAGGATCTCAAAACTGTCCTCTTCTTCCCTGATATCTTCCGCGCCCGCGTCCAGGGCGATCATCATCAGGTCATCAGCAGTGAGGTCACAGTCCTCTTTATCAATAATGATCTGGCCCTTCTTGTCAAACATGAAGGATACGCATCCTGGTGTTCCGATACTTCCGTTTCCCTTAGTGAAAGCGGATCTGACATTGGCCGCTGTCCTGTTGAGATTGTCGGTCAGAGTGTCTACAATGATCGCGATGCCGCCGGGGCCGTAACCCTCGTAGGTATTATACTGGTAGTTGACGTTGCCGAGATCTCCCGCCGCCTTCTTGATGCCGCGCTCAATGGTCTCGTTGGGCATGTTGTTTGCCTTCGCCTTGGCGATTACCTTGGCAAGTTTGAAGTTGTTGTTGGGGTCAGAGCCGCCTTCCTTGACCGCCACCGCGATCTCGCGGCCGATGATCGTAAAGATCTTGCCCTTGGCTGCGTCGTTCTTTTCTTTCTTGTGCTTAATGTTTGCAAATTTGGAATGTCCTGACATAATTTCGCTCCTCACAGTCGTATGATAATTCCGCAGCTTTGCCGGAACAGAGCCGCGTTCTATTCTGTACGCAAAGATACAAATTAGAATATACCATTATCCCGCGAAGCCGTCAACCGAGGGTTCCGCCGCAGATCACTCTCGGTACTCTCGGATTGATGTCGCAGGCCAGTTCATAGTTGAACCTTCCCGACAGGTCCCCGAGCTGCTCCATGGTTATGGATTCTCCCTGATCTCTCCCGATCAGAGTAACAAGACTGCCTTCCCGGGCTTCAGGAATATGCGTGATATCCACCATCGTCTGGTCCATGCATACTCTGCCGAGGATCGGCGCTTTTTTGCCGCAGATCAGTACATATCCCTTTCCGGACAGGCTTCTCGGGTATCCGTCTCCGTAACCCACAGGGATCGTAGCGATCCTTGTCTTCTCCGCGCTGGTCGTGTAGGTGCCCCCGTAGCTGACACTCACACCCGGTCCCGCCTCTTTTATGTATACGATGCGGGAGTAGAGCGTCATGACAGGGCGGAGCGGAACGATTGTTTTACTGACCTCTGAGGAAGGCCACAGTCCGTACAATGTGATCCCGGCTCTGACAAGATTCATGTTCGCCTCCGGAAACTCGATGATCCCGGCGCTGTTGGAACAGTGGCAGAGAGGGATCTTTAGTCCCAGTTCTTCGCGGATCCGGTCCCGGAAGCCCGTGTACAGCGCGATCTGCGTGTGTGTCGGTCCGTGATCCTCCTCGTCAGCCTTGGCGAAATGAGTAAACATCCCCTCCACGATCAGTCCCGGAGTATTCATTGCCTTTCGGACAAAAGACAGTCCCTCGTCGTCAGGCCTTATCCCGATCCGGCCCATTCCCGTATCAAGGGCAATGTGTATGAGGATCGGTTTTCCTTCTTTCTCCGCCGCAGAAGACAGCTCCTCAAGCATATCCTCCCTGAAACAGGACGGCCGGATCCCGAGACGGGCCAGTTCCCTGTAGCAATAGGGGAAAACATAGCCGAGAAGAAGGATCGGCTTCTTTGCGCCGTTTTCTCTCAGTTCTTTTGCTTCCTCAAAGGTCGCCGCGGCATATCCCCACACATAAGGGAGCTTCTCCATCTCTTTCATGATGGCGACCGCTCCGTGACCGTAACCGTTCGTCTTGAGGACCGCGACGATCTTCACGTCCTCCCTGATGTTAGCGCGCATGCTCTCCATATTGAAGAGCACAGCGTCCATGTCGATCTGAGCCCACACTCTGTCATATCCCGCTGAATCACCGGTCCTGCAGGATGATAATCCCAGGTTTTCCATTTTGCTTCCTTCCCTCCGGAACTCTCTGTCCGAGATCTTTGTTGTACGTTACTTAGTCAGGAGTCTGAAAACACCGCGCTCCGCCCGGATCAGGTCTCCTGCGATCATCGCATGCTCACCCAGACTGTCTCTCACGGCATCTCCCGCTTCGGCGTGAATGAAAGCTGCCGCCTGCGCAGCCCGATAGCCCAGTCCCTCTCCTGGACAGGCCGAAAACAGCATTGCCGCAGTGATGCCTGTCAGCACATCTCCGCTGCCCGCCGTTGCCATTCCGCTGTTGCCCTTGGTTATCATGCTGATCTGCCTTATTCCCGCGGATGCGATCATAGTTCTTGCGTCTTTCCCGATGACAGTGCAGCTGTATCTGCCGCATATTTCCCGCAGAAGCGCCGTCCTGTCCGCCGCCGCCTCCTTCACGCTCACATGCGCAAGGTCAGCGAACTCCGCAAGATGCGGTGTCAGAATGCAGGCTGTCTCTTTCTTTCTGCGGCGCATCAGTTCATCAAGCTGCGGATCAGACGCTATGAGTCTTAGCGCATCCGCATCGATCACAATTCCCCGAATAGCTTTTCCCCGCTCTTTAGTGTCTGAGACTGCTTCCAGGAGCGTTTTAAGAAGAATACGTGCCTCTTCCCCTCTTCCGATGGCCGGTCCGATCGCCACGGCATCCGCCCACTCAAGATCATTTCTGAGGCGCTCTGAGAGCTTAAGAACTGCTTCTGCCCTTTGCTCCGATTCTTCAGGCAGCGCAGCATACACCGTCAGCATTGCCTCAGGCAGCTTTTCCTGAATGATAACGCGGTTTTCCTCCCTGGTAAATATCTTTACCATACCCGCACCGGCTCTCATGCAGGCCTCCGCGCACAAAAGAGCGGCGCCGCACATGGAATAACTGCCGGCTATGATCAGTATTTTGCCAAATGTTCCCTTGTTTCCTCCCGGTTCTCTGCCACTGATCAGTTCCGCTATATCTCCGCGCTCCGGCATGACCATCTCCGGCACATCGCCGCCGGCACAGGTAAAACTCCTGTCATGGATCCCGATCTGCCTCAGGATCGTTTCTCCGCAATAGGTGCAGCCCGGATACAAAAAATGTCCTCTCTTATAATAGGCGAAGGTCACGGTGAAGTCACACTGTACTGCGCAGCCCATCACGGATCCGTCCTCCGACGAAATACCTGACGGCAGATCAAGTCCCACCACAGTACAGCCGGTCTGCGCGCGATATACACGTACTGCCTCCGCGATCATGGCGGCTCTGCCGGTCAGAGGTCTTCCGAGTCCTGTTCCGAATAGTGCGTCAACAATGACGTTCGGTTCGAACGCCTTCATCCCTTTCTCGTCAAATGCCTCCGGCCTTGCTCCATAAGCCTCGAGGATCTTTCTCTGTGTCCTGGCCGAAGTGCCTTCGGGAGGCTCCTTCGGATCAAGAAGCAGAAACTGCACTCTGTATCCCCTGTCGATCAGGAGTCTTCCCACAGCCAGCCCGTCTGCTCCGTTGTTGCCGGGGCCCGCCAGGATCGTCACTCCGGCAGAAACCGGAAAACGCTTCGAGATCTCCTCAGTGACCGCAAGCGCTGCCCTCTCCATAAGGACAATGGACGGGATTCCCAGCACTTGCGATGTATTCGCGTCCGCTTCGGCCATCTCATGTCCAGTAAGCAGATATTTCATTGTCCCTTCCTCTCCCTTTTATACTCGGGGCTCCCCGGATCCGTCAGATCCCGTCCCACCAAAAAAGCCTTTCCCGAATCACTCCGGGAAAGGCGTTCGCATGCTGATCCCGATACAGCCCAGGCTGTATCAGCTATCATTCTCGTGGCGTCTTATGTTGTAGGACAGTTTCATCAGACTGTCCTGAAGATGCACGCTCTCCACCTGAATCCTGTCCGGAACCTTCAGATCTACATGGGCAAAATTCCATATTGCCTTGATCGGAGTCTCCATCAGTATCTGCGTGATCTCAATGGCCGCCGCTTTGGGAACGGTGAGCACCGCAATATCAATATGATTCTCCACAATGAAACCCGTCATCTGATCCATCGGATAGATCGGAACATTTGCAATCTTTTTCCCATAGAGCGAAGGACTTATGTCAAACGCCCCCTTAAAAGAAAATCCCCGGTTCTTAAGATTCATATAATTGACCAGCGCCTGTCCGAGATTACCCGCGCCGATCAGGATCATATCATGCTGCTGATCCAAACCAAGGATCTTACCGATCTCTTCATAAAGATAACTGGTGTTATATCCATACCCCTGCTGGCCGAAGCCGCCGAAATTGTTGAAGTCCTGCCTGATCTGCGAGGCAGTGACATTCATGATCCTGCTGAGTTCCTGTGATGAAATTCTCTCGACGCCCTCATTCTTAAGATCGCCGAGATACCTGTAATAGCGAGGCAATCGTCCGATGACTGCCTGTGAAATCCCCCGTTCTTCCACTATGCCTATGTTGTCCTTTCTTTTCTACGGCTTTGTCCTTTTTCGCGCTTTTTACCACGTGCCGGACTAACGTCGTTCCCTTGTCTTTTTTATTATATCGACTTGTCAAAAACACGTCAATTCTAAAAACCTTAACCGTCCCTGACCTCCTTCGAGGTTTGACTTATTGCTCTGTTTTCTATATCATTGGGAATACCGGCATGTCCGGATGAATGATAAGACGAAAAGAGAAAATACTTATGATCCTAGCGTGTCATCATATAAGTAAAGAATACCCGGAAAACGTAGTCTTAAGAGACGTCACCTTCCACCTGGAAAGGGGTGATAAGGCCGCTGTGATCGGTATAAACGGAGCCGGCAAGACCACCCTTCTCAGGATCATCGTCGGTCAGGAAACTGCCGACGAGGGGTCTGTCTCCTTTGAGAGAGACTGCAGCTACGGCTACCTCGCCCAGAACCAGGGACTCTCCTCAGAGCGCACTGTCTATGAAGAAGTGCTGTCGGTCAAACAGTACCTGATTGACATGGAGAAGAAACTGTCGGAATACGAGAAGCAGATGGAGGTCCTCAAGGGAGAGGCCCTGACCGGTACCATTGCGGAATACACGGATCTCCTCCACCGCTTTGAACGCGAGAACGGTTATGCCTATAAGGGCGAAGTGCTGGGAGTCCTCAAAGGTCTCGGTTTTACTTCACGGGACCTTGATCAGAAGGTATCCACCCTGTCCGGCGGGCAGAAGACCCGTGTTGCGCTCGGCAAGCTTCTTCTGCAGAAACCTGACCTGCTTATGCTGGATGAGCCCACGAACCATCTGGACATGAACAGTATCCGCTGGCTCGAGACATACCTTATGAATTACAAAGGCACTGTACTGGTTGTCTCCCATGACCGCTACTTTCTTGACAGGACCGTCAGCAAGATCATCGAACTTGAGAACGGCCGCAGCATGATGTTCGGGGGCAATTATTCCGCTTACGCCGAGCGCAAAAAAGCGCTGCGCGAGCAGCAGTACCACGCCTATATGAATAATCAGGCCCAGATCCGCCATCAGGAGGAAGTCATCGAGAAACTAAGGCGCTTCAACCGCGAGAAGTCCATCCGGCGCGCGGAGAGCCGCGAGAAAATGCTCCAGAAAACAGAAGTCCTCGAAAAGCCTGTGGAGCTGCGCGACGACATGCACCTCATTTTTACGCCCTGCATCAAGAGCGGGCGGGAGGTCCTGAGTGTAGACGATCTTGCCAAGTCCTACGGAGAGAAAAAGCTCTTCTCAGGGATCTCCTTCAAGATCCGCAGGGGCGAACATGTGGCACTGATCGGCGACAACGGCACGGGAAAGTCCACGATCCTCAGCATTTTAAATGAAGTGGTCGCTCCCGACAAAGGTGTGATCCGTCTGGGGACCAACGTCCATATCGGCTATTACGATCAGGAACACCACGTGCTCCATGACGATAAGACCGTATTCGAGGAGATCTCCGACGAATACCCTTCCATGACCAATACCCAGATCAGGAGCCTGCTCGCCTCTTTTCTCTTCACAGGCGAAGAGGTATTTAAGAGGATCGGCGACCTTAGCGGCGGCGAAAAGGGCCGTGTATCCCTCGCCAAACTCATGCTCTCCAAGGCCAATTTCCTGATCCTGGACGAGCCCACGAACCATCTCGACCTCGTATCCAAGGAAGTGCTCGAAAACGCGCTCAACTCCTATGAGGGGACCGTTCTGTACGTCTCCCATGATCGCTATTTCATCAACCACACCGCAAGCCGGATCCTGTCCCTCACAAAGACAGTACTGCTCAACTACCCCGGCAACAATGCAGAGAAGGCTCCTGAGCGCTTTATCGGTAATTATGATTTCTACCTTGAGAAATCAGCGCAGGTGGAAGAAGCACTCCTTCAGGATGCCTACAGGGACGGACAGGGAGTACAGGACGCCGTTTCAGCGGGGAAACCTCAATCTTTTGCCTCGGGAGAAGGCAGCGCACCGGGAAGTTCTGAATCCTCCGAGAAGCTCAGCTGGGCGCAGCAGAAGGAAGAACAGGCAAGACATCGCAAAGCCGCCAATGACCTGCGCAAGTGCGAGGAAAAAATAGCTTCCACCGAGGAACAGATCTCCTCCCTGGATGAGAAAATGGCAATGCCGGAGAATTACTCGGATCCCGAAAAGTTCGGGGAGCTTGCCCGGCAGAAGGAACAGCTCGAAGAAGAGCTCGCCCTGCTCTATGAACAGTGGGAAGAACTCAGCGAAAACGTCGAATAAATCGAGCAGGCTTCTCCTGCTCGATTGACCGTTGGCCATGGGGTGCATCTTCGTGCAAGCACGTCATGCGCTTGACGGCTTATCGCACAAAAGAACGGGAACTGTGACTATAATGTCTCAGTTCCCGTTTTATTATCCTGCTAAACAGATCACGCGTTCATTTTCCTGTCAAGCGTTTCCTTTACCGCAAAGATAAACTCTTCTGTTCCGAGTTTCTGCACTTCGGGGATCGTCGTGATCAGAGCGAGGTCGCCGGTCATCTTTCCGGACTCGATCGTCTCAAGAGTTGCCTCGTCAAGCTTATCGGCAAAATCCTGCAGAGCCTGGTTTCCGTCCAGCTCGCCCCTCTTTCTCAGAGCGCCGGTCCATGCAAAGATCGTCGCCACGGAGTTGGTAGAGGTCTTCTCTCCCTTGAGATGCTTGTAATAGTGTCTCTGGACAGTGCCGTGAGCAGCCTCATACTCAAAGTATCCCGCAGGGGAGACAAGGATGGATGTCATCAGCGCGAGAGAGCCGAAACTTGACGCCATCATGTCGCTCATAACGTCACCGTCATAGTTCTTGAGCGCCCACACAAATCCGCCCTCAGAGCGCATAACACGGGCTACCGCGTCATCGATCAGAGTGTAGAAATAGGTTGTTCCGACCGCCTCAAACTTCTCTTTATACTCCTCGTCGTACAGTTTCTGGAAGATCTCCTTGAAATTACCGTCGTAAGTCTTGGAAATAGTATCCTTGACCGAGAACCAGAGATCCTGCTTTACGCTGAGCGCGTACTCGAAGCAGCTGCGGGCAAATCCCTCAATGGACTTATCTGTGTTGTGGATACCCTGAATGATGCCGGGGCCTGTGAACTTGTTGATCGTCTTGCGCGTAACAGTTCCGTCCTCAGCGGTAAAGATGATCTCCGCCGTGCCTGCCCCGGGGACTTTGATCTCCACGTTCTTGTATACATCTCCGTATGCGTGACGGGCCATTGTAATAGGCTTTTTCCAGCTGCGCACATACGGCTCGATCCCTTTAATAAGGATCGGCGACCTGAAGACTGTTCCGTCGAGTGCGGCGCGGATCGTCGCGTTCGGGCTCTTATACATTTTCTTAAGATGATACTCCTCGACTCTGGAAGCATTGGGAGTAATAGTCGCGCATTTTACAGCTACACCGTATTTCTTGGTGGCCTCCGCGGAGTCGATCGTGATCTGGTCATTCGTCTCATCTCTCATCTTAAGCCCAAGGTCGTAGTACTCCGTCTTGAGATCGATGTAGGGAGAAAGAAGGTTATCCTTGATCATCTTCCAGATGATCCTCGTCATCTCATCTCCGTCCATCTCCACCAGAGGTGTTGTCATCTGTATCTTCTGCATAATCTGCTCCTTCCCGAGGGGTCAATCCTCCATATCTTTTTTATAGATATCATACAGGCAGTTCTTGACCATATTTTCATAAGCATTCTTCATATGCTCACTGGCCAGTCGCTCTGCAAGATCTGCTTTACCGGCACGGATCGCCTCCATGATCGCTCTGTGTTCCTTGTTGGACGCTGTACTTCTCTCTATCGTGGACAGCGTCTTCCTGCGGATCCTCATCACATAAGAGTGATAATCGATCAGCTGATGCTCCAGCATCTTGGAACCGCATGCGTCATAAAGGATGTGGTGAAACTGGTTGTCCAGTTCCGCCATCTGCTCCATGTGTCCTTTGCCCGCGTGAAACTCGGCCAGATAGACGTTTTCTTCCATGGCCTCGAGCTGTTCCGCCGTGATCCTCTCTGTCGCCCAGCGCGCGCAGAGTCCTTCGAGCAGCGCCCGGATCGCGTAAATATCGCGAACATCGTTCTCCTGAATACCGGTTACAAATGCTCCCCTGTTGGGAATGATCTGTACCAGTCCCTCCAGTTCGAGCTGTCTGAGCGCCTCCCTTACAGGCGTTCTGGAAACCCCAAGCTCCTTGCCAATCCGAATCTCCTTGAGTTCCTCGTGTTCCTTGTATCTGCCGTTCAAAATATCGTTGCGTATCTTGTGAAACACTCTTCCCCTGAGAGAATACTTATCGGAGACTTCTCTGTTAAAGTCATACTCGCTGTTCATTTAATCTCCATTCTGCGGATCCCCACCCGCCAATTACCCCATTTGCTGTTTTGCTATACCTGATGATTCCGCATCTTGCATAATTGTATACATTTAATGCAATGATGTCAATCTTATACAGCAAAAAAGAACCCGTGACAGGCACAGATAGTGCCCGTCCGGGTTCTCAGACCGCTTATATTCTGATTATTTCACGACAATGTTAATGATCTTGCCGGGAACATAGATCTCCTTGACGATCTTCTTGCCTTCAAGGAAGGAAGCAACTCTCGCATTCGCTTTCGCCGCTGCCATTGCTGTATCCTTGTCGCATCCCGCGGGGATAGAAACCGCAGCGCGGACCTTGCCGTTTACCTGGACGCCGACTTCGATGGTGTCATCCACAGTCTTGGCTTCATCAAATTCAGGCCACTCGGAAACCGTGAGGAAGCCCTCGCCGCCGATCAGCTCGTAGATCTCCTCCGTGATATGAGGGGCAAAAGGAGAAAGGAGCTTTAAGAAGATCACAAGGTTTTCCTTCGTGATGCTGCCCTCTTTGTAGATCTCGTTGATCAGCGTCATCAGAGCCGCGATCGCCGTGTTAAATTTCTGCGCCTCAATAGCGTCGGTGACCGTCTTGATGGTCTTATGGAGCAGCGTCTCGTAAGAAGCAGTCTTCTTGTCATCTGTGATCAGATCTGTCAGACCTGCCACACGTTCCAGGAATCTGCGGCAGCCCTTTACGGAACTGTCATTCCAGGGAGCCGCGCTGCCGTAGTCGCCCATGAACAGGACGTATACTCTGAGCGTGTCAGCGCCGTACTGATTGACAATATCCAAAGGATCTACAACATTTCCTCTGGACTTGCTCATCTTCTCTCCGTCCGCTCCGAGGATCATTCCCTGTGCAGAGCGCTTGGAATAAGGCTCGGGAGAATTTACCTCGCCGATATCATAGAGGAAACGATGCCAGAATCTTGAGTAGATCAGGTGCCTTGTGACATGTTCCATGCCGCCGTTGTACCAATCCACGGGCATCCAGTATTTGAGCTTGTCCATATCGGCAAATGCCTTATCGTTGTGGGGATCGCAATAGCGAAGGAAGTACCAGGAACTTCCTGCCCACTGGGGCATTGTATCTGTCTCTCTCTGCGCAGGGCCTCCGCACTTCGGGCACGTGCAGTTGACAAATTCCGGGATCTTGGCAAGAGGGGACTTTCCGTCCTCTCCGGGCTCAAAGTCCTTGACCTCAGGGAGTCTTAAAGGCAGCTCTTCGTAAGGCACGCCTACGACGCCGCACTTAGGGCAGTGGATCAGCGGAATAGGCTCTCCCCAGTATCTCTGGCGGTTGAAAGCCCAGTCCTTCATCTTGAACTGCACGCCCGCGTGTCCGATGCCCTTCTCCTCAAGGATTCCGATCATCTTAGCGATGGAATCTTTCTTGTTGGTAAGGCCGTTGAGGTAATCAGAGTTGATCATCTCTCCGTCGCCTGTATAAGCTTCCCTGGAGATATCGCCGCCCTTAATGACCTCAATGATCGGAATGTTAAATGCGTGCGCGAAATCCCAGTCTCTCTGGTCATGCGCGGGAACTGCCATGATCGCGCCTGTGCCGTATCCCATCATTACATAGTCCGCGATGAAGATCGGGATCTTCTTGCCGTTGACGGGGTTGACAGCCTCGAGCCCCTCGATCATGAGACCGGTCTTGTCCTTGACCAGCTGTGTTCTCTCAAACTCGGTCTTCTTGGCGCACTCGTCTCTGTACGCGTTAATAGCGTCCATATTGGAAATGCGGTCCTGATACTTGTCGATCATGGGATGCTCGGGTGCCATGACCATGAATGTCACACCGAAAAGCGTATCGGGACGTGTCGTATAGATCTCAAGTTTCTCATCGACGCCGTCAATCGTGAAGTCTACAAAAGCGCCGGTGGATTTGCCGATCCAGTTCACCTGCTGCTGCTTGATAGCTTCGGGATATTCCACTGTATCAAGACCCTTCAGGAGCTTGTCGGCGTATTCGGTGATCTTAAGATACCAGACATCCTTGGGCAGCTGGATGACGTCAGTGTGGCAGATATCGCACTTGCCGCCCTGGCTGTCCTCATTGGAAAGCACGACCTTGCAGTGGGGGCAGTAATTGACCAGAGTCTTGTCCCTGAATACCAGGCCGTGATCGAACAGTTTAAGGAAGATCCACTGCGTCCATCTGTAATAGTCATCCTTGGAGGTGTCCACTGTTCTGGACCAGTCAAAAGAAAAGCCGACGCTTCTGAGCTGATTCGAGAACTTCTCAATATTGGCATCCGTGATCACCCTGGGGTGCGTATTGGTCTTAATGGCATAGTTCTCAGTGGGCAGGCCGAAAGCGTCATAGCCGATGGGGAACAGGACATTATATCCCTGCATCCTGCGCTTTCTCGAAAGCACTTCCATACTGCTGTAAGCCTTGATATGACCGACGTGCATGCCGGCTCCGCTGGGATAAGGGAACTCCACAAGACCATAGAACTTCGGCTTGTCGCTGAAATCCTTCGCCTCAAAGAGCTTGGCATCTTCCCACTTTTTCTGCCACTTGGGTTCAATCTTCTTAAAATCGTATTTCATGAAACGCAGCTCCTTTAAATAAAATCATTTCAGGATGTAAATCCTTTACCGGCAGGATAACATCTTGTTCATTCTAATCCCCCTGCTATAACTTTGTCAAACCTTGCCGCTCGATTGCACAAAAAGAACGGGATATATCCTCAGGATATACCCCGTTCTTGATTTCTTTATCCGGGCTTCGCCGCTTATCAGAAGGATCAGCTGATCAGGATCAGTCTTCTGTACCCTCTTCAAGCTGCTTAGCTCTTGCCTCGACTTCCTTGGCCTGGATATCTGCGGGAGCCTGCTCATATCTGCAGAACTCATACGCGTAGTCGCCGCGTCCGCCGGTCATGGAACGAAGGACTGTGCAGTAGTCGAACAGTTCGGACTGAGGAACTTCCGCCTCAACGACCTGCTTGCCGCCGCCGATAGGATTCATGCCGAGCACTCTGCCGCGTCTCTTGTTCAGATCGCCCATAACGTCTCCGGTGTATGCATCCGGGATCGTGACCTTAAGACTTACGATGGGCTCAAGCAGAACAGGGCTGGCTTCCATGAAGCCCTTCTTGAACGCCTGGACAGAAGCGGTCTTGAATGCCATTTCCGAGGAGTCTACAGGGTGGTAGGATCCATCGTACAGAACGCAGTTGACGCCTACGACAGGATAACCTGCAAGAGGTCCTCTCTGTACGGAATCAATGATACCCTTCTCAACTGCAGGGAAGTAGTTCTTCGGAACGCTGCCGCCGACGACTTCGTCGCTGAACTCATACGCTACAGTCTGATCGCCGAGAGGGCTGTATCTCATCTTGACGTGACCATACTGGCCGTGTCCGCCGGACTGCTTCTTGTACTTGTACTCAACGTCGGAAGTCTTGCGGATGGTCTCTCTGTAAGCTACCTTCGGAGCCATCGTATCGATGTCTACCTTGTACTCGTTCTTGAGCATGCTCTTGACAACTTCAAGCTGCATGTCGCCGATACCGTACATAAGAGTCTGCTTGTTGGCCGCGTCATTCTCCATTCTGAAAGTAGGATCCTCAGAGGAGATCTTAGCCATTGCCTGTGCGATCTTGTCGACGTCGTTCTTGTTCTTGGCCTTATATCTGATGTAGGTATAAGGAGTTGAGAGCTCAGTCTTGCCGTACTGAATCGGAACAGCCTTTGTGGAAAGGGAATCGCCGGTTCTCGCTTCGCCGAGCTTGGCAACTGCGCCGATATCGCCAGCGTGAAGTTCAGGAACCTCGGAGGTCTTGTTGCCCTGCATGATGTAGAGCTTGCCGATCCTCATCTCAGTCTCAAGGTTTGTGTCATAGACCGTATCATCTGTCTTGAAGACGCCGGAGCGGATCTTGATCAGGGAATATCTTCCGATGAAAGGATCCACGATGGTCTTGAAGATATACGCGCTCTTGGACTTGGAGAAGTCGAAGTTCGCCTCGAAGATCTCATTGGTCTTGAGGTTGATGCCGCTCACCTTGCGGTGCTCGGGGCTCGGCATATACTTGACGATATCATCCATCAGTGTATAAACGCCGCGGCAGATGGTGCTTGCGCCCATCTCTACGGGAACGATGGAGCCGTCGAGGACCTGGGATCTGACTGCGGACCTGATCTCTGCCTCTGAGAAGACATCGCCTTCAAAATAGCGCTCCATGAACTCTTCACTTGTCTCCGCGACTGTCTCCATCAGAGTATCGCGATAGTTCTCAAGGTATTCCTGGCTGTAATCCGGCACTGCGCACTCTACAGCTTCCTTGCCCTTCCACTCATACGCCTTTTCAGCGATGACATTGACATATCCCGCAAACTTCTCATCCACACGGAAAGGGAAATTGAAGGGAGCGATCTTCTTGCCGTACATCTCGGAAAGCTGCTCTACCACTGAACGATAGGAGACATTGTCGATATCCATATCAGTAACAAAGAACATTCTGGGGATGTTGTACTTCTCGCACATATCCCATGCTCTCTCTGTGCCGACTTCGACGCCGGCCTTACCGGAAATAACAATGATTGCCGCATCGGCAACACTGATCGCCTCTTCTACTTCACCTACGAAGTCAAAGTATCCGGGAGTGTCCAGAATATTGATCTTGCAGTCCTGCCACTCGACGGGGATGAGAGAAGTCTTGATGGAGAAACCTCTCTTCTGCTCTTCCTTGGTAAAATCGCTGACGGTATTTCCGTCTTCGACTCTGCCCACTCTTGAAGTCAAGCCTGCCAGATAGCACATAGCCTCTGCCAGAGTTGTCTTTCCTGCACCGCCGTGACCCAGAAGAACGATATTTCTGATCTTATCGGTTGTATAAACTTTCATTTCCAGACCTCCACTATACCAATATTTAGATCATCTGCGGCCTCCGTTCACAGGAGGCAACAAATAGTCCTGTATATTTTAGCAATTCTTCATGCTGTTTACAAGGAGTATATATGCAAGTTTTCACTTCCTCTGCGGTCAAATGATCATTGAACCCAATTGACTTTCTCGCTTTAAAGTAATATAGTATAAGCGCTGACTGGTCATAGTCAGTGCCGATACCGGAAAAGAAACGGTTCCGTCAAAATATCTCAGAACAGGATTGTTGAAGAATATGAACGAAAATACAGTCAATAACAGCAGAAACACATTTGGTTTTGTGGGACTTGGTCTCATCGGCGGATCTATCGCAAGGGCCATCCGCAAATATATACCGGGCGCCAGGATCCTCGCGTACACCCCTCATCCGGAGACTGTGCAGGAAGCGGTAAGCGACGGTGTCGTCGACGAATACGTCCCCTTAGTCGGAGAAGGGTTTTCGGTTTGCGATGTGATCTTTCTCTGCGCGCCGGTGGAACATAACGCTTCCAACCTGCAGCTGCTGAGCAGCCGTGCTGAAAGTGAAGGCGGATACAATAATAATGGCTACAGCCAGTCTAACGGCTCCATGGGCACTGCCTATGCCGGCAGCACCGATATGGGACCCGGCGGTAATTACGATATTGACCCTGACGGCGAAGACATCCCGTTCTAAGGTACGTCATGTCACGAATTACGGAAATTGCTGAAGCAGCTCATCGGGACTTTGAAGCCCGCACCCTTGCACGGGACGCGGCATTGACACGTTCCCGCGCGTTGATTCGTCACAGTGCCAACGCTATCCGCGCCATTCACCGCAGTGAATCGGAACTCGCCCACGAACATCTGAACGAAGGCCGTAAAATCGTCGATGACTTGAAAGCTGATCTTGCAAATTATCCGGATCTTTACTAC
>CACZXG010000013.1 GCA_902785055.1 uncultured Lachnospiraceae bacterium | reverse complement strand
TACTGCGGAGTAGGAGACAATACGACATGCTACAGGAATCGGCACATTTGTGAAAGACTAAATTCCGGCACAGGGTAGAATTTAGTTTTTCATTCAAGGTAAATCATTTCAAGGTCTGTGCTCCCCTTGTTTTTCTGCACAAAATATGCTACCTTAATCTCACTCTTCTTTGGTATAACGAAGAGCAGATCTAATATTTCTTAAATTCTGTGCGATATCCGCAAAGTCCCAAAACGGTTGAGCATCCATCATATAAACACAGTAAAGCGTTTAGCTGCGACGCTTCATTAAGTGTTGCCCATTTCTTTTGACAGAAGGAGGAATCTTTGTTCATTAACAACTTGTATCAAGAAAAAACACTGTTGCAAAAGATCCAAAAAACTCATTTGGAAAAAATGTATACTCCGGATAATCCTTCCGGAATTCTTGTGTGCCAAAAAAAAGATAATGATTATCGCTGGCTGATTAAAGATCTTCATGATGGGCGTCTTGTAACATCTCCACTCCGCAAGACAGATAAGCAGCTGGCAGAAAAGCTTGCCGTTAATCTATACAGAATTATATGCATCCAACACCTCCAGATTCAAATTGATACTATAAACAGCACAATTCGTTGCCTTGAATCAGGAAAACAGAGCAAATTTCCTCTCGACAATATTTTGCCAAATCATCCATTTAAAGATCTTCTTAACAATTTCCGCCGCCGCCCACAATCGCCGGCTGATTTCTTTGATCTCAATTCGCCTTACAGACAATTCATCCTTTCCCACCTACAAAGCGAATATTCGTGGGTCATTGAATGGTATCTCAATCCTTATAAGAAAAATCCTGATCACCCCGAGCAATTGATATTTCCGGTGAAACTTGGTTTTAAAGTTCGCTCCAAGTCAGAGGTGCTTATCGCTGACCGTCTGTATGAAGAAGGCATCCTGTACCACTATGAGGAGCAACTGATTCTCTCTGACCACAGTTCCTATCCGGACTTCAACATCCCAATCACTTTATATAGGAAATACGCATGGGAACACTTCGGTGCAATGGACAAGCCTCTCTATTTTAATCGCACAAGAGGCAGGATAATGGACTATTTGGATCATCAATGGTTTCCTGGAATTAATATGCTCACGACTTATGAGACCAAACAGAATCCACTGACCGAAGAGCAAGTCGATCATGTAATTAGCTGGATTGAAAGCCGTTATAGACTCGCATTTCCCGATATTCCACCAGACAAGTCATTTAACATGTATGATCTTGCAGCTTATGTAAAGAGTCAAAGAGGCAGCCAATAAGGGTGCCAAATTGATGTTACGGCCTAAGCGCCTCCTTCATCCTCTTCACATACTCATAAATGTGCGGTCCTGCCTCGGTCCCATACTGAGCCACGATCCGCACGATCGCGCTGCCTACGATCACTCCGTCGCAGATCGCAGCAATTTTTGCCGCCTGTTCCGGCGTGTTGATTCCGAATCCGACTGCTGCAGGAATATCCGTCGCCTTCCGGATCGCTGACAGAATAGAGGCCAGGTCTGTTTTGATCTCGGAGCGCACGCCTGTGACGCCCATGGATGAGACAACATACAGAAATCCCCGCGCTTCTGATGCGATCGCCCGGATCCGGGACTCCGAGGTCGGCGCGATCATCGAGATCACGTCCACGCCGTGCGCAGCCGCGATCGCCTCGCACTCGCCTTTTTCTTCATAAGGCAGGTCCGGGATGATGATTCCGCTGATGCCGCACTCCTCACATCTTGCAAAGAACCTCTCATAACCGTAATGGAACACCGGATTGAGATAGCCCATGAATACGAGGGGCATGTCTGTTTTTTGACGTAAACGCCCTACCATGTCAAAAATCTTGTCCGTAGTCGTTCCCGACTTCAGCGCCCGCAGGTCCGCCTCCTGGATCACGACGCCTTCTGCGATCGGATCGGAGAACGGAATCCCGATTTCGATGAGGTCCGCTCCCGCGCGCTCCATCTCCAAAATGTATTCTTCTGTCGCAGCGAGGTTCGGGTCGCCCGCTGTGATAAACGCGATAAATGCTTTTCCGCCCGCAAAGGCGTCTTTGATTCTTCGTGCCATCGAAAGCCCCTCCTTGAATTAGTCCGAAATCTGAAAACCCAGCAACGGGCAATCTAAATTAGTCCGAAATCTGAATGCCCTGCATCGGGCAATCTGAATTAGTCCGAAATCTGAATGCCCCTGTAGCGGGCGATCGCCGCGACGTCCTTGTCGCCCCGGCCCGACAGGCAGATGATCATGCTCTGGTCGCTGCTCATCAAAGGAGCGATCTTCCTGGCCTGCGCCACCGCGTGCGCGCTCTCGATCGCGCAAATGATGCCTTCCGTCCGCGCAAGATATTCGAAGGCCTCCACTGCCTCGTCGTCCGTGACCGGCACATACTCTGCGCGGCCGATATCATGCAGCCAAGCATGCTCAGGGCCGATTCCGGGGTAGTCGAGGCCGGCCGAGATCGAGTAGACTTCTTTGATCTGCCCATACTCATTCTGGCAAAACAGTGACTTCATCCCATGAAATACCCCGAGACTTCCGTCCGCGATCGTCGCCGCGTGCTCCCCGGTCTCGATCCCGCGCCCGGCCGCTTCGCAGCCGATCAGTTTCACGCCCTCATCGCCAATAAAGTGATAGAACATTCCCATGGCGTTGCTGCCGCCGCCCACACAGGCGACCACCGCATCCGGGAGTTTCCCCTGAGCCTCGAGGATCTGCTGCCGGGCTTCTCTGGAGATGACCGCCTGGAAATCCCTCACGATCGTAGGGAAAGGATGCGGTCCCATCACTGAGCCAAGCACATAATGCGTGTCATCCACTCTGCCGGCCCATTCGCGCATAGTCTCATTGACTGCGTCTTTGAGCACCTGCGTTCCGCTCTCCACCGGATGCACCTTCGCGCCCAGCAGCTCCATGCGGTAAACATTGAGCCTCTGCCTCTCGCAGTCCAGCTTCCCCATAAAAACTTCGCACTCCATACCAAGAAGTGCCGCCACCGTCGCAGTCGCAACGCCGTGCTGTCCCGCGCCGGTCTCCGCGATCACCCGCGTTTTACCCATTTTTTTGGCCAAAAGCACCTGCCCGATGCAATTGTTGATCTTGTGGGCGCCGGTATGATTGAGATCTTCCCTCTTGAGATAGATCTTTGCTCCGCCCAGGTCCTTTGTCATCTTCTCCGCATAATAAAGGCGGGAAGGCCTGCCCGCGTACTCATTCAGAAGCTTTGTCAGCTCTGCGTTAAATGCGGGATCTTTCTTATAAAAGTTGTACTGCTCCTCCAGCCGGATCAGCTCGTTCATCAGTGTCTCCGGAACATACTGACCGCCGAATTTTCCAAATCTGCCTCTGGACATCTTAACCTCCCTGCCGAATCATTTCTCTGCCGTCTCATCTGACTGCCGCCTTGATTGCCGATTTCACAAGCTGCCTTCTTTGCCGGCTTCACCGGCCGGTTTCTCTGCCGGCTTCTCTCACTGCCTGCACACACCTTGCCATCTTTTCCGGATCCTTCCATCCGTCCGTCTCCGCTCCGCTGCTCAGATCCACCGCATACGGCCTGAACCTCCGCACGGCTTCCGCCACATTATCGGGCCCAAGCCCGCCTGCCAGAATCCACGGTCTTGCGGCTTCTCCGCGCTTTAGTGCCTCTGCATCCCTGATCAGCGACCAGTCAAAAGCCTCCCCGGTTCCCGTTCCATTATCGAGCAAAAGATAGTCCGCTTCACTCTCCATCGCCCTCTTCAGGTCATTAGCACATCTTATGCGGAACGCCTGTATTAACAACCGACCTTTGGGGTCGTTTGTCATCAACCGACCTCTGGGGTCGTTTGTTGTCGTCAATCGACCTCTGAGGTCGTTTGTTGTCGTCAATCGACCTCTGAGGTCTCTGATATAGGCGTTGTCTTCTTTGCCATGCAGCTGGATCATATCCAGAAAACCGGCCGCAGCCGCAACATTCTCAACACTTTCATTGACGAAAACGCCGACTTTCAAGATCCCCGGCGCCAGCCTCCGGGCCAGCTGCTCTGCGGCTTCCGGCGTCACCGATCTCCTGAATCCCGGAGACAGGATAAACCCTATGTAATCGGGCCTGCAGGCGTTCGCCGCCTCGATATCTTCTACCCTGCGCATCCCGCAGATCTTGATCCCGGTCTCACACATCATTTCCACCTCTGGGGTACCTTTGCGTCCGCTGCGCCGCACACCGCATCCGACCTCTGGGGTACCTTTACTTCATCTGATCTCTGGGGTACCTTTGCGTCCGCTGCGGCGCGCGCCGCATCCGACCTCTGGGGTACCTTTACCCTCTGAGCGCCCTCAGCGCCGCTGCCTTGTCCGGGTTCCTCATCAGCGTCTCGCCGATGAGGACCGCGTCAGTTCCGTTCTGCCGCAGGACCGCGATGTCCTCCGCCGTCCGGATCCCGCTCTCCGAGACAAAGAGTCTGTCGTCAGGGACCAGTTTCCTGAGCCGCACCGAATTATTGCAGTCCACGGTGAAAGACTTCAGATCTCTGTTGTTGACGCCGACTATGCCATGCTCTACGCGCAGCGCCCGCTCCACTTCCCTCTCGTCGTGCGCCTCCACTAAGGCGGAGAGGCCGAGGGCGCGCGCTATTTTGCCATATTCGAGGAGCTCTTCGTCCGAAAGGATCGCGCAGATGAGCAGAACAGCCGAAGCGCCCAATACTTTCGCCTCGTAGATCATATAGGGATCCACCGTGAAGTCTTTGCGCAGGACGGGGATCTTCACCGCAGCGGCGATCTCGCGCAGATACTCGTCGCTCCCCAGGAAGAAATCCGGCTCCGTCAGGCAGGAAATGGCCGCGGCGCCCGCCGCCTCGTACTCCCGCGCAATCGACAGGTACGGGAATTCCGCTGCGATCAGCCCCTTGGACGGGGAGGCCTTCTTCACCTCGCAGATAAAAGAAATGCCCAGCGCGCCCAGCGCCTTCTCAAAAGGATAGCCCGTGTCCGCATTCATGGAAAGCGCCTGCTTCTTCATCTTGTCAAAAGATACCCGCCCCTTATTCCGTTCCGTTCTGGCCCTCGCGTGTTCGGCCAGCGTGTCCAGGATCGTCATTTATGCCTCCTCGTTCGACACGCGGATGAACTTGTCGAGCACAGCGAGCGCTTCCCCGCTGGCGATCTTCTCTTCCGCGATCCGGACGCCTTCCGCAATGTCTGATGCTTTGCCGGCCGCGTAGATCGCGCAGCCCGCGTTGAGGAGCACCGCGTTCTTCTTTGTGCCGGTGACCTCTCCGCTCAGGATCGCCCTTGTCAGCGCCGCGTTCTCAGCCGGCGTTCCGCCGACGATCTCATCTTTCGTCCCTCTGACCAGGCCAAAATCTTCCGGCTTTATCACGATCGTTCTGTAGAAGCCGTCCCTCAGCTCGCACACCGTCGTCTCGCAGCTGGGCGAAACCTCGTCCATCTTGTCTCTTCCGTATACTACGAGCGCGTGCTTCACGCCCATGGAAGCCAGAACCTTTGCGACCGGCTCGCACAGATATTCGTCATAGACGCCCAACATGAAGAACTCGGGCCTAGCGGGATTCGTCAGCGGGCCCAAAATATTGAACACCGTCCTGAATCCCAGTTCCCTTCTGATCGCTCCGACATACTTCATGGAAGTGTGATATTTCTGGGCGAACATAAAGCAGACGCCGACTTCTTCGAGAAGCTTCCTGCACATCTCCGGGGACTGCTGGATATTGACGCCGAGCGCCTCAAGGCAGTCAGCCGCGCCGCTGTCGGAGGAGGCTGCACGGTTTCCATGTTTTGCCACCTTGATGCCTGCCGCCGCGGCGATCATTGCCGAAGTAGTCGAAATATTGAAAGTGCGCGCATTATCTCCGCCCGTTCCAACGATCTCGAGGACTTCCATTCCCTCGTGCGCCACCGGAGTCGCGTGATTTCTCATAGCGAGCGCGCAGCCCGTGATCTCATCAATTGTCTCGGCTTTGGTGCTCTTCGTCGACAGTGCCGCCAGAAACGCCGCATTCTGCGTCGGCGTGGTCTGCCCGCTCATGATCTCATTCATCACGGTATTGGCTTCATCGAATGTAAGGTCACCCTTGTTCACGATCTTGATAATGGCTTCTTTGATCATTGCTTTTCCTCCTTTTTGATCGCGTCGCTCTGCCCTCACAAGGATTTCTGCTGCAACGAGCATGGCCGAAAGCTCGCTTCGGCGCCGCGCGCCTCGTGCCTGTCGCACAAAAAATCCCTGGCAGGACAATCACATCCTGCCAGGGACGAATCTAACAATACATACTTTGATCCGCGGTGCCACCCTGGTTCGTACAGCATACGCTGCACACTCTCGTCGGAATTCCATCAAATTCCCGGCAACTGACGTATGCCTTCACGTCGCATAATACTCAGCCTCAGCGGCCTTTGAATGCGCCCTCCGTGGTCCATTTGCAAAACAGCGTTCTGTCCGGCTCTCACCTATCCGGGCTCTCTGTAAGGGCTTCTTTTTGCTTTATCTCCACTTCATCGGTTTAAAGCGATATCATTTTTATATAATATAATCACTATACTGTTTATTTGTCAACTGTATTTCATGATTATAATTGTCGGGCTGTTTGGTCAGCTTGTTTGGCACTTGTCCTACATCCATTTTCGGTCTCGACTTTATCCGATGGTGTGTGTAAAGCTTGTTGGGCACAAGCTCTACATCCGATTTCGGTTTCAACATTATCCGATGGTATGAAAAAGGCTTGTCTTGCACAAATCATACATCCTTTTTCGGCTTCGACTGAATCCGATTGTCTCGAAAAAGCTTGTCTTGCACAAATCATACATCCTTTTTCAGCTTCGACTGAATCCGATTGTCTCGAAAAGCTTGTCTTGCTCAAATCATACATCCTTTTTCAGCTTCGACTGAATCCGATTGTCTCGAAAAAGCTTGTCTTGCACAAATGCTACATCGACTTTAGGATATCGCCAAATCCGATGAACCAACAGGCCAAAAACGCCAATATTGGCTACATCCACATTCATCATCCATCAAATCCGATGGACCACCCAAAAACTCACTCCATCCACCCAAGCACAAATCAAAATCCGATGGACCCCCGAAAAGTTACAGCTTCCCGCAGCAACCCTCTCTCTTACCTCTCCTCCATCGCATGCACCAGCCGCAGGATCGTCTCCTGCACAGGCACGCGCAGCCCCTGATCCTGAGCCGCCCGCACAACAGCGCCGCAGATGAAGTCTGCCTCGGTCTTCCTTCCGTTCTTAATATCTGAATAAATGCTTGTGAAGCCGCCCGGAGCCTTTCTAAGGTGATCCTGAACGCGGAGGATCTGTTCCTCCGGATCAAAGATAGCTCCCTCGCCGGCTGCTGCCGCGCAGATTTCCCGGATCAGGTCCTGGCAGATCGACCAGGCATGCGCATTGGACTCCACATAGCCCTGGGGCACCTGAAGAACGCCGGAAAGCACACTCGCCGAAGCGTTGATCATAAGCTTGTTCCAGACTTCAAAGCGAACGTTGTCGCTGACAGCGCAGGGGAACCCGGATTTTTCAAAAATGCTGCGCAGTTCCTCAAGCCTCTCCGGATCAGGCGAAGGCTCGCCCTCCGCGGCGGTTCCTCCGAATACTGTTTCTCCGAGTCCGCTGTTGATGATGACGCAGCCGCTCTCCCTGGAGCTTCCCTGTTTGGTCGTTCCGACCAGCACATGCGCCGAATCAGCAAATTCGCGCATCACCCGGTCGTGACCCGCGCCGTTCTGAAGTGTCAGGAGCAGTGTATCCGGCCCGATCAGAGCGCGATTTTGCGTGAGAACATCGCGGATCTGGTATGCTTTGGTGAAGATCATCACCACGTCCACCGGCTCCGTGCAGGTGCCGGCCATATAAGCGGGAACCATTCTTGTCACGCTGTCGTCACCTCTCTTGATAGTGACGCCTTCTTTGTTGATCTTCTCAAGATTCGCGGCGTTGCTGCCGACCAGCGATACGTCCGCGCACGCGGCCAGTTTCCCTCCGAACAGAAGCCCCATTGCTCCGGGTCCAATAACTGTGATCTTCATGATTGCCTCCTCATTCTTTACTCTCTACTTTCACTCTTCCCCTGTGGATCTGCTCCGAGAAGAATTCCTTAACCGAGCATCCTGCTCTTCCGGAAGACGCGCAAGCGCACGCGCATGCGCAGGAAGAAGCGCAGGCACAGCTGGAAGCACAGGAGGATGCGCAGGAAGAAGCGCAGGAGGAACGGGGCCTGGATCCGCTTCTCGTTCCCGAGCCGCGTCCGCCCGAAGACCTGTACGAAGGTCTGCTCACAGGCGTATTGATCACGTTAACGAGGATAAAGGTGTCCGGGGAATTCCCGTAGCGGTAAGTGCCGGTCTTTGTGTATTTCTCAGGCTTCTCCAGATCCTTCTCTTCCACGATCTCTTTGCTCTTGATCATGGTGTGTCCGCAGTAAGGGCACTCGTCTTTGCCCTCCACGCGGCCCGCGCCGCAGCCGGGGCAGTTCTCATAGTACACGATCTTGGTGCGGGTGATCTTTTTCTCCATTTCGGGAGAATCACTGTCGCTCCCGAATCCCAGTCCACCGGCGATCCAGCGGACGAATTTTACGAAGAATATGATCGGCATTACAAAGATCATGAGGAAGAAGACCAGTCCCAATATTGCGTAAGGCAAGTCTTCCATCGTGAAATCCGAGCCCGAGCTTCCCCCGCCCGAGGAGCCGCCTCCATCGGCCTGACGGTCGACCGAGAAAGCAAACGCGTCGTTGGGATAAGCCACTGTAACGGAATAGCGCTCTCCTGCTGACAGGCTCGCGGAGAAGACCAGATATCCCCCGTCCTGCACGCACTCCGGCTGCCATGCACCGGCTTTGTCCGCGTTCCAGCGGATGGTCAGGTCCTTGACCTCGATCCCGTCAAACCAGGCCGGCGTGTAGATAAAGGCCGTCTCGCCCTCAGCAAACCGGTCGATCTGGTACATGTGATCCTGGACAAAGGAGAACTCGAAGCTCGCCACATCGTCCGCGTAATAACTCTGGTCAAAATATATAGCCAGCGTATTTCCTTTGTCCTCGATATGATCGATGTTGTCGCTGAGCGCCTTGACGTCGGTGTGGTTCCTGTTGGGAACGCCGATGTCCGCCCAGGTCAGCGGCCCGTACTGCACATCGTCCAGTACCTTCCAGTCTATGTGGTAGGTCATCAGAAGGCTCGCGTCCTCCTGCACGTCCACCGTGATCAGGAAATGCTCGATTTCGTCGGTAGCATCTGCAGCCTTAGCGGTCATCGCCAGAGGCGCGGACATGATCAGGCAAAACACAGCCAGCATGCCCGCCATAAGAAACGCCAGGCATTTCCTCCAGGACGCAGTCTTCTGTTCAGTGACGCCGATGTTCCGCGCAGCAGCGGTGCCCCGCGCAGTCCCTCTATTCAATGTTTTGGCATTCTGTCTCATCAGCAGTACCTCCTAAGGGGGCATTCGCCGGTCAGCTGGGCGGAGAAATCCCTGCGGGCCTCACAGACTCCGCTGTTCCAGATATCTTCCCATTTATCGGCGAGCATATTTCCGAGCGGCTTATCGTCGAGCCAGCTCTGGCAGGGCACCACATTTCCTCCGGGTGTAATGGCCATGTTGGACAGGCAGGCACCGCAGGAAGGCGAAGGGATATTGAGTTCCTCGAAAACCTCCTCGTTAAGCCAGCCCGGAGAAGTAAAGGCGATCTCCATACCGTTTTCGTGACAATACTGAGTTGACCTGCGCAGGATCGCCTCCAGTTCCTCGCTGCTAAGCTGCAGTGCTTCCGAAGCGGCTCCTAAGGCACTTCCTGTGGTAATGAGACCGGAACAGGTCACGTAAATGACACCCAGTCCGTGCAGGAATTCCAGCGTCTTTTCATAATCTCGGTTGAGTGTGCACAGCGGCGTGTTGATACTCACGGAAAGGCCCTGCGCCAGCGCGTTTTTGATCCCTGCCAGAGTTTCTTCGTAGTGATGAGCCCCGACCAGCCGGTTGTGGATCTCCGGATCGCAGCTGTAGAAGGTGACCTGGACGCTGTCGAGTTCCGCCTCGCGAAGCTTTTTGCAGTACTCCGGAGTGAGCTTAATTCCGTTAGTGTTGAGCCTGGAGATGAACCAACGCGCGTATTTGACCAGCTCGAATAGATCCTCACGCATGGTGGGCTCGCCGCCCGTAAAGGTCACCTGGGGAATCCCGGCGCTGCGGCACCGATCCAGGATCTCTTTCCACGACTCAGTCGGGAGCTCAGGCTCGTCGGAAAGAGTCTGCCCGGCCGCGTAACAGTGCACACATTTCTGGTTGCAGTGCCACTTGCCGTTCTTTGTCATCGCGCTGACCATCAGGTCCATGCGGTGCGGCGCCTTCATAAAAGGCGCGTAATCGCCGATGCTCATGAAATGGACGTCCGTAGTCACTTCCTCCCGGAAAGCGATCTGCTTGATCGTCGTGTAGATCGTCTCCATATCGCCCTTGATCCTGCTCCGGGAAAAGAAAGGCAGGATCTTTCGCACATTGCCCGTCGCGCGGGCCAGGATCTTCCAGATATCTACTTCTGAGATCTCTTTTCCGTCGAAGCGGTTCGTCTCCTTGATCAGTTCCGCCAGCATCATTGCCCAGACAAAGTTCACCGGCAGAATGTCGGTTCCATTGATGATTGCGATGCTGGGATTGAAGGCGTCCTCTTCCTTCTTGGGCGGGATCAGATGGATGCGGATGGCACCGGGACCGTTCGGATTCAGCGTTGTGTGCAGGACTTCGTTGAATTCGGTATCCATGTAATTCCTGATCTTGCGGACCGTCCTGGTATTCTTAAACGCCCGGGGTATCGTATTTGACATTGTATCCTCCCTTGTCGATGCGAAGCGGCGCCGGGGCCGCGTTTGCAGCTACAAATATAGTATATCACAGCTTTAGGGGTCAGACCCCTCCAAAACAGGGGTCTGACCACTGCTCCCCTTCTCTATTCCCCGTGACCCAGAAGTTCCAGCGCTTTCTGCGCGCTCTTTTCCTTTTCCAGTTCCAGGATCTCCTCTCCGCTTCTGTGCCGGAGCCTGATGGCCGGGGCCTCCTGCGCCCAGGGCGCGACGCCGTTTTCCGACTGGATCAGCCATTTTCCCTTAATGACCTTGACTATGTCCTTTTTGAGCAGATATTTCCAGGAAAAACCGGCCGGAACATAGACCGCCTTCTCTCCAATCCGGAACTTCTCAACGCGGACACTCTTTTTGAAGTCTTCCTTCAGGGAGACATCATTTTCTGCGCCGCCGTCTGCGATCAGGGGGTTCAGTTTATTGAACATTTTTCTTCTATAACCTTTCTGAAATGAATTCGAATACGTTTAAGTAAAATCCATTGACTTCATCACTGCAAAGTGCTACATTTTATAGCGGTTTATAGAATTTTAATAATTATACACCACTACCTGTTAAATAACACGGCAACCGCCGGAGGAGTTTACATGACTTCGGGCGACTATCTCGATAAAATCCTGGACAGGATGACTTTCACTCACAATATAACACGGAATTTCACGGCAGATGGCAGGACTTTCGCGGCATATGCGTTGTACGAGGCCTCCAGTGAGAAGTATGTCTTGTCGCGTAAGGCGAATCTCTGGAAGGTCAGCGAGTCAGAGCATGTCCTGTTCATGACCCTGCCTGAAAACGCGGATCCCGGCGCAGATCCCAGCGCTGATCCCGAAGCACTCTTCGATGAGGCCGGGTGTCTGATCTCCGATTATATGGAACCCGTGCTCTCCCGCGGCAATGAGAAGTACCCGCCCAAAGATCACATGCGCACATTTCTCACCGCCGTATTGGTGCTGGAGCGCTCCCCCGGTCCGGAACTCATAAGGAAAGTACGCAGGTACCGTTTTGACAAGAGCTATCTCTTCTCTCTGAGGGGATTCTCCCAGGGGCGGATCATCGTCGTTGACCTGCCGAGCAAAAAAGTCTATACAAGTCCCGCCGCAAAGGACGTCGCCGCTTTCTTCCGGCAAGCCCTCTGAGGCCTCACTGTGTATATAGTAACACGCAGTAAATGCATGAGCGAAAGGAGTTTATTATGAATGCAGCTGTGATTCTGGTCATTTCCATTCTCCTGCTTTTGGCGGGATACGTCTTCTACGGCGGATGGCTTGCGAAAGAGTGGGGCATTGATCCCAAGCGCAAGACCCCCGCTCATGAACTCGAAGACGGAATGGACTACGTCCCCGCTAAAGCACCCGTTCTGATGGGACACCACTTCTCCTCGATCGCCGGCGCGGGCCCGATCAACGGCCCTATTCAGGCGGCAGTCTTCGGCTGGGTCCCCGTCCTTCTCTGGGTAGTGATCGGAGGCATCTTCTTCGGCGGCGTGCACGATTTTGGCGCGCTCTTCGCCTCAATACGCCACAAAGGCCAGTCCATCGGCGAAGTTATTTCCGGTTCCATGGGCCGCACCGCTAAGCGGCTGTTCATCATCTTCAGTTACCTTACACTGCTTCTGGTAGTTGCCGCTTTCGCTTCCATTGTTGCAAATACATTCGGAACAACTACATCCGCGGGCGCTATGCGTGAAGGCGCGGCTCTTGAGGCGAACCTCTCCACAGCGATGATCTCTCTTCTGTTCATCGTGCTGGCTATGATCTTCGGCTTCCTCGTATATCGCCGCAACGTATCTGTCGGCCCCGCGACCCTGATCGGTATCGTCGGAATCGTAGCGATCGTGTTCATCGGCCTCAATTTCCATCCGGTAGCGCTTTCCTACAACACATGGATGTGGCTCCTTGGCCTCTACATCCTGATCGCGTCCGTCACTCCTGTATGGATCCTCCTGCAGCCCCGTGACTATCTGAGTTCTTACCTTCTCTACTTCATGATCGTCGTCTCCGTGATCGGCGTTCTGGGCGCGACCTTCACCGGAACAGGATCCCTCGCGATCCCCGCTTTCGGCCTCGCTGAAGCAAAAGGCAACGGCCTCTTCACCACCGGCAGCGTATTCCCTGCCCTGTTCATCACGATCGCATGCGGCGCTATCTCCGGTTTCCACTCACTGGTTTCCTCCGGAACAACCGCCAAGCAGATCGACAACGAGCGCGACGCGCAGCCCATCGGCTACGGCGCAATGCTCATCGAGTGCGTAGTCGCAGTCCTGTCCCTGTGCGCAGTCGGATATGTCTGGACAGACGCCGTCGGCGAGATGTCCGCTGAGACCGGCAAACTGGCCTCCGCTTTCGCGTCCCCCACAGCAGTCTTCGCGACCGGTATCTCCAGGATGATCGGTTCCTTCACAAATGAAGGCGTCCAGAACATCATGTACCAGATGCTCGTCCTGGCGGTCTCAGTATTTTGCCTGACCTCCCTCGACACCGCGACCCGCCTGGCCCGCTACATGTTCCAGGAATTCTGGCTTGTCGACGGCGAGACCCCTGAAGATGTCAAAGACGGCAGGAAGATCCTCGTAAATCCTTACTTCGCGACAGCAGTCACCGTTGTCCTGGGCATCGCGCTCGGCATGACCGGATATGCCAAAATATGGCCCCTCTTCGGTGCAGCCAACCAGCTCCTCGCCGCTCTCGGCCTGATCGCTGTCTGCGCGTGGCTCGGCGATATCGGCAGAAACAACAAGATGTTCTTCATCCCCATGTGCTTCATGCTGGTCGTCACGATCGCTTCCCTGCTCCAGACCATCACCGCTAAGCTTTCCGCCGGCGGAGACATCTGGAACTACATCCAGGCAATGATCGCGATCCTGCTCGTTGTGCTGGCAGTCGTCCTCGCCATCATCGCCTTCCGCACCCTTTCCGCGCAGGCGAAGAAGAAGAACTAAATACAACCGCATATTCACGGATAATTGAACGTAGTCTCAATTCAGTATATAATCTGAGTGGAGACACTCCGCCCGCCGCAGCGCAGAGCTGCCGCGCTATCCGGTTAATGCGTCTTCAACCTCCCATCTCACTATGAGTTGGGAGGTTGATTATCTTAGTTCATTATAGGGAGGCATTACATGATTCCGGCTTACGAAGGAAAAGAACCTTATATTTTCGTCAGCTACGCCCACAAAGACAGCGCCGTTGTATTCCGCCTCGTCGAACAGCTCAATGAAAGAGGCTACCGAATCTGGTACGACGAGGGCATCGAGCCCGGCTCCGAGTGGCCCGAATACATCGCCAACCACCTGCTGGGCGCGGAAATGGTGCTCTCAGTTCTCACCCCCAGCGCAGTTAACAGCGTAAACTGCCGCAGAGAGATCAACTTCGCCCTTTCCAAGAACAAGCCCGTCCTTACCATCTACATGGAGGACATAGAACTCCCTGTCGGCCTCGAGCTGCAGCTCTCCTCCCAGCAGAGCGTCCTCTACTACACCTACGACTCCGAGGAGCGCTTCCTCGACAAAATCGAGACCTGCCAGCACCTGCGCCCCTGCAAGCGGGCCGCGGGCGAAAGCGGCGCGGCTGGAAGCGGCGTAGTTGAAAGCGGCGCAGCTGCCGCTCATACCGGGGGTTCGGTTTCAGCGAAAGCTGCAGATGCATCTGCGGCGCGTGGAGCCGCTTCCGGGCGCATGGGAGCTTCCGGAACTTCTTCTGCTGCCGGCAGTACTTCTGGTTCAGGGCCTTCTGTGACTTCTTCTGTTGGAACTTCGCGGACTTCTGCTGCTGGCGCCAAACTTGCTCCTAATAAGATTGCTCTCATCGCAGGCGCCTGCGTCGCTGTCCTGGTAATCTTCTTCCTCGTAAACCCCGGAAAGAAGAAAAATGCAGAGCCTGAGAATGCAGTAACAGCAACGACTGTTCAAGATGATACCGGCTCAGGAACTCAGGATGACGCCAATGCTGCCGCGCAGAATAACGCAGGTTCTGATGCGCAAAACGATGCGAATGCTGCCTCTCAAACTGATGCTCAGGCTGGCACTCAGAATGACGCGTCCACTCAAGTCGCTGACACCACCGCCCAGAATGGCGCTGACACCACCACGAATACAACAGATGAGCCCGCTGCTGACACGACTGCAGCCACTTGGGACTACACCATCACCCGCAGTGAAGAAAGCACCACCTATGCTTTCGACCGCGGCCCGCGCATCGTGATGCCCGCATCCTGGGGCTCTCAGGTAACAGTTATAGATGAAGGCGATCGCGTCACTTTCTACCACACAGCCAGCAGAGAAGCCTGGGCCGTAGACGGTATGGACAACGCCGGCTATCTCTTCAGACTGTGCCTTGATCCCACACAGGATTACAAAGTCTATCCTTCTTTCATGGACCTTGGCAAGACATCGGAAGGCTACTTCTTCCTTATGTTCCCCACTGATTTCCAGGCCTACGCCAATAATGAGAGAATCCTGGAGCAGTATCAGACACTATACAACGAACTTGATTATGTGAAGATCAATTCTTATATGGAATGATTCTGATTGCAGCTTTAGAGTAAGAAAACTTCCCGGTTGATGGTATTCCATCTTCCGGGAAGTTTTTTAATAGTATGTGACCCATCTCCATCGGATGGACAGCAAACAACTCTCCATCCACTATTGTTTAGAGAAAAATCGGATGTATTGCAAAAAAGTGCTCAGGCACAAATCCTACATCCACTTACGGCTTACGACAATTCCGATGGTATGGAAAAGCTTCCTTGTGAACAAACTCTCCATCCACCTACGGCTATGCCACTAATCCGATGTAGCCACCGGCAAAAAGCACTAAAATGAGCTCCATCCACATCAAGCCCTACACGAAATCCGATGTAGCCACCGGCAAAAAGTGCCAAAATAAGCCCCATCCACATCAAGCTATGCACGAAATCCGATGTAGCCACCGGCAAAAAGCGCCCAAATAGGCTCCATCCTCACAGAAAAAAAGGCAAATCCGATGGACACCCGGGAAAATTTGCGCCACCGGAAACACAAATCCGGCAAAAATTCGCGCCACCAGAAGCACAACTCCGCTAAAAAGGCACCCCAGAAGCACCACCAGAAGCCTCCAGCAACCCCAACAGCCCTCACATCACAAGAACGCAAACGCCGATCTCACCCTCTGCACCATGTTCATCATGTCCGAACTGTACTGGTCCGTCACTGTTTTGCACAGAGCCGGGTCGTTCGTGAGGATCGCGTCGACATTGAGGCTGACAAGCTTCTTCATCGTCTCCTTCTCGTTGACTGTCCAGACGAAGACGCGCTTGCCGGCTCGGTGGAGCCGCTCCACGTTTTCAAAGGTGGCGAAAGTTTCCTGAATACTGATGATGTCCGCCGCGTCAAGGGATTCCATTTCGCCGATTCCGATCACGGAGGTGTAGGCGGTGAGCACATGCGGGTTGTACTCGCGGACTTCTTCGAGCGTCGAATAGTCCTGGGAAGTTATGTCGCAGTTGTCCAGGTAGTTGTTGTCCAGGATGATATCTACTACTTTCTGTGTGATCCCGTCGTCGTGTCCGTTCCGCTTGATCTCGATGTTGAGATAGAGCTTCCTGTCTCCGCTTCCGGCAAGTTTGAGGACTTCATCCAGTGTGGGGATCTTCGTCCCCGCGAAGTCCGAACTGAAGAAAGAGCCGTTGTCGAGGTCTTTGATCTCGTCGTAGGTTACTTCCCATACATTCTTGTCGAGGCCCGTGGTTCTTTTGAGATTGTCGTCATGCATGACAATGATCGTCCCGTCCGCGAGCATTTGCACGTCCAGCTCGGCAGCCGTAAAGCCCTCGTCCATGCACATCTTGAAGGCGGGCATCGTGTTTTCAGGCGCTTTGGCCGAGTAGCCGCGGTGCGCCATGATCATGGGAACCCCGCAGTCCGTATCCAGCATCCACTTGATCTGAGCGAATCTTCTGGGACCCGAGAAAAATAAAGCGATCGCGCACAGTCCCACGATTGCCCATTTCAGGACCGGATATTTCCGAATGAAGTGAGGCGGCTCTGTATAATCCTTGATAGGCTCTCCCAGTTCCTCTTTTCTTTTGTAATAGGCGCACTGGAAAGACGACGCCAGCATGGGAGTTATGACCCACAAAAAGAAAATATAGAATAAAGTGCCGGTCGGCGTGAACCGCTGCGCGAAAAATGTGTTGAAGTTCGGCGTCTGCCCGGGCATCAGCCAGATGGTCAGAAGGAACCATATGCCTACGATCGCGGCAGTACCGGCGTAATAAAGGAAGCATACCAAAAGCAACCATCCGAGCGCGATGAAGCCGACCTTGATCACATGCTTGCCTTTAGTCATCGCGGCGCTCTTCTTACAGGCGGTCACAAAACTCTTCTCGTCCTCTTCCATCATGACAGGGATCGAGTAGATCCAGCGAAGGAAGCAATAAATTGCGATCACCTGGAAGCACAGAAAAGCAACTTTCTCCCAATTGTGCTTGTGGAAATCCTCAAGAATGAAACCGGGGATCTTGAGTACCGTGACGACACTGGACACATCTCCGGTCAGAGTTCCGAAGCGCAGCACAAGGATCGTGTAGGGCAGGAGCAGCAGATTTTCAACACTCAGCCTTTCCGCCCACAGATCAAAGCCTGCCGAGAAGATCTGTTTCAGCGTTCTTTTCTGTCCGCATTTGCAAGCGTGCAGTGTATCATAGAGCGCAAACTGCTCGAACATTGTCCCCGCGACCAGAAGAAGTCCCAGAAGGATGAGCACGACCCATGTAAACGGATTTTTGATAATGTCAAACAGGTTGGCCCACGTAATGACCGTCGTTTTATTGCCGACAAGCCAAAGCCTCTCCAGACATGTCATTGTGGGAAACAGCACAAAAAAAGTGAAGAGCCTGAAGTTCACTTCAAACGCTATTATGTTTCCAAAGTTCTTCTTCATCAGCCCGAAGGGCTTCATGACTGTAAAAAACCAGTCCTTCGTCCCACCAAAAAAGTTTTTCATCAGCAAATACCTCCCGTACACTTTTCAGCCCATCTATTATACAACATAATCTGCTATAGAAATCTGTCAAAACACAGATATGATCCTCGCAGTCGCCAACTGAAAATATGGTGATATAATAACCTTATGTAATTATATTTTTTACGAAATAAGGAGTATTCCATGGTGAAAAACAAAATATTTCTATGGGTCCAGACCGCGCTGTGCGTGCTGATCGCTGTTTTGCTCGCATCGTCCGCAGTCCGGATCTTCATCGACGGCAGCGCCTATCAGGCGGCCGGGCACCCATCCGAATGGATCTACACAAGAGAAAAAGTCACTGCCGCTCTGATGCCGATCCTTCCTCTGTTCCTTCTGTCTTTTGCCATGACCGTATACAGTCTTGTCAAGGACATCAAGGACGAGGAGGCGGACAAGCCTGTTCAGGACGTCGAACGGGCGCGGGACCTGGTTTGCGCGCGCGTCGCCCAGCCTTCTGAAGAGATGGCCAAAGAGCGAGCCCTGCAGAAGAAACTCCGGCTCGGCGGCTGGATCGGATTCGCGGTCTGTATGATCCCGATCCTCCTTTACATCACAAACGGCGCACACTTCGCGCTGACAGATGCGGAGGGGCTTGATCACAGCATCGTCTCCATGATCGCCTATGTCGTGCCGTGGACGGTTCTGGGGCTCGCCTGCCTGATCGTCACCACTGTCCTTCAGGGCAAAAGCATGCAGCGCGAGGCGGACGCAGCCACCGCCCTCATGAAAGAGGCCGCTGCAGCGAAGGCCGCGAAAGCAGCAAAAGCTGCCGCCGAATCAGCGAAGACTGCGGAAGCGCCGAGTGCCGGCGCCGAATCAGCGAAGGCGCCGAGCGCATCAAAAGCTGCCGCCCCGCTGTATAACACCTCCCCGGAGACCGCCCGCAGGCGGGTCATCATTCGGCGAGTGCTTTTAGTCGCGGCGGTTATTTTCGTTGTACTGGGCGTTCAGAACGGAAGCATGAAGGACGTCCTTGTCAAAGCAATCAGAATATGTACGGAGTGTGTCGGCCTTGGATAATACAATGACATGGTGGGAAGCCCACCGCCCTTCCAAACGGAAGCTGATTCAGCTATACAGCGCTCTCCTCTACAATGCCCACCTTCGCGGCTTTATCGACGGAGAGATCTATCAGGGGAAGGCAAAAGCCGTCTGCGTCCCCGGTTTTAACTGCTACTCCTGCCCCGGCGCCGCCGGAGCCTGCCCTCTGGGCTCGATCCAAAACGCGCTCGCCTATTCCGGACACCGCGCCGGATGGTATGTGCTGGGCATTATCATGATCTTCGGGCTGTCTCTCGGCAGAACGATCTGCGGATGGCTGTGCCCCCTGGGCCTGATCCAGGAACTCCTGCACAAGATCCCGACTCCCAAGATCAAAAAGAGCCGCGTGACGCGCGCGCTCTCCTATCTCAAATATGTGATCCTTGCGGTTTTCGTCGTCGCGGTCCCCATGTGGTACGGGGTCCGTCACGACCTGGCAGTGCCGGGCTTTTGCAAATACATCTGTCCGGCGGGTACTTTTGAGGGCGCCATCGGCCTCCTCTCCAACCCCAAGAACACGAGCTACTTCGCGATGCTGAAGATCCTCTTCACTCGCAAATTCGTGATCATGATCATCATCGGAACTGCCTGCATCTTCTGCTACAGGTCCTTCTGCCGCTTCATCTGTCCCCTCGGCGCGATCTACGGCCTCTTCAACAAGCTGGCCCTCATCAGCGTCAAAGTAGATGAGAACCGCTGCAACGGCTGCGGCGCCTGCGTGCGCAGCTGCAAGATGGATGTCCGCCATGTCGGCGACCACGAGTGCATCAACTGCGCTAAGTGCATGGGCGCCTGCAATCAGAACGCCCTGTCCCTCAAATGCGGAACCCACACGCTCATCGCGCCTGCCTGCGGCTGTGCCGACGACCGCGAAGACTCCGCCGCAAAGCGCGCCAAAAACGGAAAGACCGCGTGGGGAGCTGCCCTCGTTGTTCTATGTTTTGCCCTCCTGTGGTTCAACGTGTTAGATCCTTCCCTGCCCAAATCGCAGGCGGCAAACGTGGCTTCACAGACCGGTGACGCTGCTCAGGTTGCTGACGGCACACAGACCGGTGACGGCACTCAGACCGGTGACGCCGCTCAGGCTGCTGACGGCACTCAGACCGGTGACGCCGCTCAGGCTGCCGACGGCACTCAGGCCGGTGACGCTGCCCAGACTGCTGACGGCACTCAGACTGCTGACGGCACTCAGGCTGCTGACGGCACTCAGACCGGCGAGACCGCTGCTCCCGGCAGCACCTACGCAAGCACCGCCCCTATAGGCACCGCGATCGGCAATCAGCTGGCAGACTTCACTGCCGAGCAGCTTGACGGAACCCAGTTCCACCTGGCCGACCACCGCGGCAAAGTCGTCATCCTCAACATGTGGGCAACCTACTGCGGCCCCTGCGTCCAGGAACTTCCGGAATTCGAAAGCTTCCAAAAAGCCCATGCTGACGATGCAGTTGTGTTCATCATTCACGCCTCCGACCCGCTCGAGGACGTGACTGAATTCCTTGCGAAAAAAGGAATCGGCCTCCCCTGCGCGATCGACTCCGACGACGACCGCCTCTACACCCTGTGCGGCGCCAACCCGTCCATCCTTCCGCACACCGTAGTCCTTGGCCGCAACGGCGAGATCATCTACAACCAGACCGGCTCCATGACCGGCGCCCTTCTGAATGAACTCTTCGAGAAGGCAAAATAGTGACTACGGAACATTCTGAATTTGGATCAAGACTCGCTTCAGAAAGGAGAAAAGCTATGAAGATCACCTGGATCGGACACTCTTGTTTCAAAGTAGAAGAAGCCGGATACAGCATCGTATTCGACCCCTATGATGACGGCTATGTCCCCGGACTCGGCCCGGTCAGAGAGACCGCGGATGAAGTTCTGTGCAGCCACGAACACGGCGACCACAACGCCCGGAAAAGAGTTACATTGGTTTCTGGGAGCAAGTCTCCTTTCACCGTTACGAAGATCGAGACTTTTCACGACCCGCTCAAAGGCGTTCTGCGCGGCCGCAATACAATCTTCATTCTCAGTGCCAATGGTAAGCGGATTGCCCACTTTGGCGACCTCGGCTGCAAGCTTCCCGCAGATCAGCTCGCACAGCTGAAAGATTTGGACATTGCCATGATCCCCGTAGGCGGTCACTACACGATCGACGCGTCCCAGGCTGCCGACCTTGTCCGCAAGATTGGCCCCGCCCACGTGATCCCGATGCACTACCGCGGCGACGGCAATGCCTTCGGCTTCGATGTGATCGGAACCGTCAAAGAATTCACCAATTTAATGGATTCTGTTTCCTTCACAGGAAGCTGCACTGTCGATCTCAACAACCTGCCTTCCGAACAAGTGCTTGTTCTCACTCCACAGAATGCTTGAACATTATCAGAGCTGCCCCTGGCTGATTTTCAGCCCGGGGCAGCTCTTTTTTTGTGGGGTGTTCCATGTTCTTCGTTAAACTCTTCCTGTATGATACAGCTAAGCGCTTCAAAGACCTCCTCGGCCACAGCAAGTTTGTACATAAGTCTTGTCGGCTGCGGTGCAAGCTCCATGCTATAAGACACCACTCGGATTTCATCCCTCCGAACCGCTATAGCAAAATACACTTGTCCCGGCACCGAAGCATCCGGATTTGCCGGATCAACATTTCCCATGGTGCCTGTAACGCCGATTCCGATGTCGGCATGGTATGCTTTGAGACAAGCCCTCGCCATTGCGGCTGCGGTTTCTTCTGAGTAGACTGTGTACTTCTCTAAAATCTCACGTGGAACACCTTGCTGTATTTTTGCTTCGTTGGAGTAGGTGACAAACGCGCCCTTGAGGACGGCAGACGACCCTTCAGTATCAGTGATCAATGAAGCAATCTGTCCTGATGTGGCGCTCTCCATAGTCGTGATGGTCAGATGCTTCCTGATAAGAAGCTTTGTGAGTTCCTCATAATTGGCCCGGATTTCCCGTTCCGAATAACACTTCCGCATATCTGCCTCCGCCTGCATCATGTCGCTGCCCCGCGGCAGAAAACTGAATCCTGCCGCCCCGCGGCCAAGCACTGCCGCCAACGCCCAATCTGAAAGTTCCCTCACTCCTCGTCCTCAACAATTTCCAGCGCTTCGTCAAGCCTCGCGTGGTACTCCGAGAACAATGCGCCGACGACCGGTTCTGTCAGCAGCCTTCCCTCGCTGTCCACAAAGTAAGTAGTGGGATAGGCGAGCGGCGGGAGAAGGCTTTTGATCTCTGCTGTCTGCTGCAGGTTCAGATAGTGGACGCCCTTCTCTTTCAGGATTGATTTTGCTTCTTCGCTTGTGACCGTGTTGCCATCCAGGTCCTTAGTCTCAAAGGAAATCTTATTTCCAAGCGCGGTGCCTCTCCCGGTAGAGCCTCTTGTGCAGCCAGCCCGGAACCGGCTCGATCTTATAAGTCGCCGGATTCACGAACAGGACCTCGTCGAGGTCAAAAGACCTTCTCATTGCTGTCCTCTTTTCCATGTATTAATTGAGCTCAATTAGGATCTTCCAGCTTTAAGCGGCCACTTCTGTCGTATACAAGTGAGCATTCAACCGAACTGGTCTGTTCACCGGGATTGTAAAAGCCGAAGTTGATCTTCTCAAGCTTTTTAAGGCTCGGATTCAATACTGTTCTTCCGTAATAATACTTTCCGTCTATTTCTATGAAATCATCCAGATCAACATCCGCAATGATATAATCATGACGCCAGTCCACATATAGATGCATATAGAATACTCTATCTCCGTCCTCAATGTAATCTAATACAGGTTTATCAAATTCCAATACTATCGTCTGTTCAAATAGAGAGTTAATCTTTACATATACATTTGTAAGTGTCAGGCCGTCCTTGATCTCTTTGTTAACACTGATGGGTTCCGATGTCCTGATAACAGCATAGTTAAAAGTCGTATCCTTCCAATCTATATAGTCTATGCCGTAGTATTGTGTCATGCGGTGTGCGGCGTAAGTGTCAAATTTATCTGCATCTCTTGCAAGACGCGTGAAATACCAATTGGGTACAACCGCTGTGTCACTGCCCTTGTCTTTAGCGTCCAATATATTGTCAATACGGATATCTGCCTGTACAGCAGTCTGCTTATATGCATAGTGAACAAATGCATAACTTGGCACAAAATAGGACAAGCAGATCAGGCCGGCAGCACAGAGTGAGAAAACTGCAGTCTTTGTTTCTGAATACAAAAGCTGGTTGCCGATATATGAAACCGCCAATAAGGCAAAATAGAAAGAAGAATTAACGCTTCTGGGCGGCATGCCGGGCGATATGACGAATACGACCACCGCGCACAGAGACATCAAAATAAATACCAGAGGAAACCAGACTGTATTGATATCTGTTTTTTTGCCGCTTTGCGTCCACAAAGTGATAATCAGCATCAAAATAAGTATCAGATACAACAAGTAAAACTCCCCCAATGCCTCTGGGATTCTTTGAAAGAAATGATTCATTATCTTTTCAGCAAAAGGCATTTCCCTCCAGGACTTAAAAGAATCGTTGTGAAGACGTGAGTCATTGCCGGGCGAAAAGAAAACAATAGCATAGCCAATACCTGTAGAGATCAGGCTGATGGCAAGCGCTTTAATTCCTTTCTTCCAAAAAAGAGGAATAAGGAAAAGAGTAAAGGCCACAACGGTTATTCCAAGCGCCTCGTTTGTCAGTCCGGCAAAAATACCGAGGATGAATAAAAGAATGCCTTGTACAATGCCGGGATTATGATCATTGACCAGCAAGTACATTAAATACGAAATATAAAGGCTGGCCCACATCAGCGGCCACAGGTAATTGGCAGATCCCACGAGCCAGAAACTGGTTTGGCCAAGATTGGGATTGGCAACCCAGTAAAGCATGAAGATGATCCAGAGCAATATTGATGAATGCTTATTGATCAGCTTTTTCCCATTTATGATGTTTGGTATAACGGTTATCATAATGATAACAAACGCAAACACCGCCGAGTTGATCGCCATGTAAACAGGTTTGCTGAACACATTGAGCAAGATCGACGCCGTATAGTCTGTAATGACCCTTCCGCTCCAGGTCAAATAATGATCAATATGTGATTGAAGCGATAAACCTTTTATCAGATAAGTATAATCATCTGAATGCATTGGAACCTGATAAGCGACAAAATAGACAAGAATATATATGATTATTGCATTTATTATAAACAGCCACTTTTCGTCTATTTTTCCAAGCCTTTTATCCATAGTCTTTTTTTCACCTTTATGTTCGAACTCCTGCATTATGATGCTGCTTTAACCATTATTAACAAATGCTTTATTACGGTCAAGAGGTAGTTTTATCCGGACACTCCTTTCCTTTTTACCTCTCTTCCATCCTCTTACTCTCAGGCAGCGCGTCAATCTGTGCCAGTTCTTCCGCTGTAAATGTTGTATTCTCCAGCGCCTTGATGTTGTCGAGGATCTGCGCGGGCTTGGAGGCACCGATCAGCACAGATGTCACTGCGCCATCCTTGAGGATCCAGGCGAGCGCCATCTCGGCGAGCGTCTGGCCTCTTCTCTTCGCGATCTCATTGAGGCCTCTGACGCGCTCGATCTTCTCCGCAGTCAGGCTGCTCTCCTTGAGGAATCTGCTGTCCGTGCGCACGCGGCTGTCCTCCGGAATACCATTCAGATAGCGGTCCGTCAGAACGCCCTGCGCAAGAGGCGTGAAGCAGATGATGCCCTTGCCGAGCCTGGGGGCTGTTTCCTTCAGTCCGTTCTTCTCCACAGTGCGATCAAGGATATTATAGCGGTTCTGGTTGATTACAAACGGCACACGCATATCCGTCAGAATAGCCGCTGCCTTCTCCAGCGTCGGCCCGTCATAGTTGGAAAGACCGACATATAGTGCTTTGCCGCTTCGGACGGCCTGCTCCAGAGCGCCCATAGTCTCTTCGAGAGGCGTATTCGGATCCATCCTGTGATGGTAGAAGATATCGACATACTCCAGTCCCATTCTCTTGAGGGACTGATCCAGACTCGCCAGCAGATACTTGCGGCTTCCCCAGTCGCCGTAAGGGCCCTCCCACATGGTATAACCGGCTTTGGTAGAAATGATCATCTCATCCCTGTAAGGCAGGAAATTCTCTTTGAGGATCCTGCCGAAGTTCTTCTCGGCACTGCCCGGCTCCGGCCCGTAATTATTAGCCAGATCAAAGTGAGTAATACCGTTATCGAATGCTGTAAAGCAGAGCTTCTCCATATTAGTAAAGGAGCTCGTGTCGCCAAAATTGTGCCACAGCCCCAGTGATACAGCCGGCATCATCAGGCCGCTCTTGCCGCACCGGTTATACTTCATGGTTTCATATCTTTTGTCGCTTGCGATGTACATACATATATCTCCTTAAATCACGGTTCATATTTCTCGATATTTATAGTATCACCCGCATCGACAGTTACATCAAGTTCATATATCCAATTTGCCAGATAATCTCTGTAATTGAATTCATTCATCAAAATATAGTCATCAGTCTTATAAACTTTAAAGTCTGCGCCTCCGCCGTTTTTATTTTCCATTGCCGCAATCCATTCCGCATAGGCCTGTGCTGCTGCCCTTACATCTTCCTCGGAACAGACATTGTTGACCAGGATCAAGGGGACCCCCACGGCACGTTCCACTAAGGATTCTCCTGCATCTCTGAGCTCCCTGATCTCAGCATATACCTGAAAATCTGCCGGGTCCAAATAGCCGGACAGGAAATCTGTGATCTCCTTTTTATACTCCTCTTCCGCTATTTTGGCCTCGTAGTTGTCGGAATATGTATACTCCCCATTTTTATAAGAGATATATACGGTTACGATCTTCTCCGGCAAAGTATCCGATATTTTGGCTGTGACATATTCGCCGTCAAGACCTCCGGAAACGTATCCCAAATACTCAAATTCGTCTTCGTATGTCTCTTCCAGATAAGACAATACTCTTTCTATCTTGACGATCGCGTTTTTCTGGGAATCTGTAAGCCGGTCGTATTCTTCGGGGAGCCCTTCATCGCGAAGGATCTTCTTCTGCCGTTCGGTCAGCTCGATGGTGTATTTTTCTGACTGCCCGATTTCCGCACTCTCAGTCTGACCGGAAGCGCTGCTGGACGGCACCTTTCCTGCACAACCGCAGAGCATAAAGGAAAGGACTGTAATGAGGAGAACTATTCTTTTTTGCATCACTGATCTCCTTATGTGCTGTTACGGGAGGCCTGCTTTCTTTAACAGCTCCTCCAGTTCTTCCGGGCTGAAGAGTTTTTGGTTTTTCGGGTTCTTTAGTAGCAATTTAGGAAGTCTTCGAATTAATTTTCTCGCTTCTTCAAGTTTTTCTTCTTCACTTGAAGGCCACGAACCCGTTTGTGCATAGACACTTACTTCATATGCGTCTTTGCTGGATTTCATCGCTTTTTCGAAGTTTTCTTTCGATATTTCATACTCCTTAATGATGCCAAATGGGCCTTGTTCCCAAGACATCCGATAGATCCCGTCTTCTTCCGTTACATCAAAGCCGTCCCCTTGATATCTCTTTTTCATTTGCCTATCTCCATATTTACCAAGTTCATTTCCCCTAATTATCCGCTTCTTTGATAAGTTTATTAAGCTCCCTGCAGATCCTAACCAGAGGCTCATTAAGGGCGATCCTTTTTTCAAGGTCCTCATCCCACAGTACGACGTCAGAAAGTCCGCCTCTTCCGCCGGGCCAGAGATAGCGGAAATATTCCCTGACGGCCTTTTCTTTTTCTTCTTCCGGAAATTCATCAGCAAGATCGTTGACCGCATCTTCTGTGATCCTTGTCTGGTATTTTAGATTCTTCCCGCCATATTCTCTCAGGTGATCTCTTAGTTCTGTGAAAAGTATCTTCGCTCTTATTGTATCCATTTACTGATTCCCCTCTTCTTCTGAATCCAGCTTGAATGCCCTGATCAGATCAATCTTATCGGCAATCTCCATAGGGTCGTTGACACTATTCAGTTTTCTGTCTCTCCACAACATGCCTACTACAGCCTGAATCCGGTTTGCCTCGTCTTTGTCGTGCAAGTAAATATCAACCAGCAGATCATACACTCCAGGCTTTTTAGCAAGCCCAGCCAGCCCTACTGCGATCGGTGTATTGACAGCAAGCCCCCGGTAATTATCCATGATGATATCCAGATACTTCTCTTCTTCAGTCGCCTCGAAGAGCGCAAGTGCAATATCAGCGCTCCCGTAGCTCGGGATCGTAAATTCCGCCAGCTTCTTTTTCAAGGCAGCAATGCCGTCGTAGTTTTTCAGAGCAGGCATAAGTACAGCAAGGTCGGCATCATTCTTATTCATGAAATGATTCCATATATCCTTCTCAACCTCGCTTCTCTCCTGTTCCGTAATCTTGTCAAACAGGTTCGGATCGTAACCTTCCATTCTCTGTCTTCCTACAGCCTTAAGCTGCGCTTTGAAGTCAGTATACGCTTCGCTATGCTTAATTTCTTTTCTTCCAAATAGTTTCATCATTTATCTCCTGGATAATAGTAGTTTAAGACTCTCTGACAGCAAGTTCCGAGAAATCCTTCACCAGCAGATACACGTTCTGGTCATCGTCGGATTCTTCGAAGACGTATGAATCGTCCCAATAATAAACGCCGGCATCATCTCCACCGGCAATCAGGAACAAAAACCCCTGATGGACATCGAAACCGATCAGGACCGCGCCATCCAGCATCTCGTCCTTGTACTTCTCATTCCAATACAGAATATCCGAATTCTGCGTTACGCCATACCCGAAGAATACATCCACAGCGATTGTCTGCCCAATCGACGTAACCATAATTTTATTATTCCCATCCTGTTTAACAATACCGCCGCCGGTTTCTTTTAAAAACTCTCTATAGTTTCCGGGAAGCGTTACACCAAGAGCTGACTCAAGTTTGCAGATCGCATCTTCTGATAAAGGGCCAAAACACTGAACATTCATAGCTGTTATTCTCCTCTGTAGTACTTGCTCTTCACAACAGTCAGACCATCGCATCGTTTGTTCCAAATAGCTTAAGTCTTATTGCCTTGATCTCATTTAATCTACGCAGCCTGAATAAGAAATCATCCACCGCTTCATCTTCAGCGTTAAACTCCCTGATTGAGGTTGTTACTATCTCAGCCCTATCGTTAGCAATGCCGACTTTCCACTTTCCATCCTTGCCAACTATTACTATTTCTCCTGCTTCTATTTCATGGTCCAGATTGATATTGTAGTCTTTCAACCCTTCTGATCTGATGATCTCTTTGACCTCTTCTAGTCTCATTTATCAATCTCCCTCAGCCTCTAACCTATTTTGATTTACTACAGCTATCGCGTTTTGCAGTTATTCTGCGACAAATTTATACCCTATTTCATTCGCATACTTTTCCCAAACAGATCCTGCCGGTGCGTAAATCGTTGTGTCTTCTGTGAGAAATACTGCATAGCTGAGATCATCTGCCGACATTTCTACAGAAGCCGGAACATGCAGTTCCTTCAGGCCGAAATTCCTGAAAAGTCCTGTTTCGCCGATTTTTTTAAGACCATCCGGAAACGTAAGACTTCTGATTCCGGAACACTCATAGAAAGCTTTCGCTTGAATGTTTTCTATAATACTGTTAATCTCTACTTCCTCAATAGAAACAGATCCTCTGAATGCTTCCGGTCCAATACTCTTTAATGTTGAAGGAAGAATAACCTTTTTTACATTCTCTTCATTGAGGAACAGACTGTCTATCTCTGTTACTGTTTTACCATCCACTGTGGAAGGGACTTCCATCACTTCCGGTATTTGGTCTGTTTCATAGCCATAAAGTGAAATCGTCCCATCTTCAAGCACTGTATAATCCCACTTAATGCTATCTGACTCAGCCTTTTCGTCCGGCGTCTCTGTCGTTTCGCTTACTACAGATTCTACAGCAGGCTCTGTCTTTGCTTCCGTGTTCTCTTTAGACTCCGCTGCAGGAGTTTCTTCTGATGATACTTCCGGTTGCGCAGGTGTTTTCTCTGTTTTCTTCCCGCAGGCGACCATCGTTAACATAACTGCAACCAGAAATACTACAATACTCTTTTTTTTTCATCATTTTATTTCTCCTTATACTTAAAGAAAATACAACAGGATCCCAAGAACAGCGATGCCTGCTCCCGTAATAAGAAACACACGTCCCAGAACGGCATTGTCAACCGGAGCATTAACGTAACTTTTCCCCGGATCATCGGGATTGTAGTAAACCTCCATCTCAGACCCAACAGGCCATAGCGCCTGCGCGAGCTGACGCATGTTTGCTATGATTCCAGTCCGAACATGAAGGTATCCCTTTTCGTCTTCCCATGCCTCAGGTTCATCCAGCCTTGTGCTATGTACTTTTTTAATCCCAGCAAATCTTTTTTTGCATGTATATTTCGTCCCGCCGGCTTCATATTCGACTACGGGAGCTATCCGCCCGTCACCCATAAATGAGTGCCGGATCACTTTCCCGACAGTTTTCGATGTGCATCGGCTGTTTTTCCTGTCCGTTAATGTCTTGATCAGTATGCCGGTGATGAACAGTATCGCCCCCAGTCCTCCTAAGAGCGCCAGTTCCAATAATGCGATCGGTTGTTGTGTCATTTTCCCCTCCTGCTGCAGCTGTTCTTATTTCAGCAAAGCTTCACATTTTATAGACTATATTAATACTGCTTATATTTGATCTGGCATCATACACCGATTCAACATAGCCCCATTCCTGATCAGACCTCTCAATCCCCCAAGACTGCAGGATTTCGTCATGAAGCTCTTTCCTCTTCTTTTCTTCCTCCATGCCGAATTCCAAATCACAACAAAGAAGAGACAACATATAGATCACACCGCTCCTAAAAAACAGGCTAACCATAAAAGAATGACCTTGAAACATAAACTTCTCATCGAGCCAGAATACTCTTTCCGGTTTCTGCCCTTTATAATACCTGGTGGCTCGAAACTGGTCGAATGTATACCCAGAAGTGATCACCAGATCATCCGATAATGAAATTACGCCTTTATTAATTACTGATTTCCAATTTTCCATAATACTCCGTCCACCGTATTTCCGGTTCCCCTTTCTATTTTTCCGAGTAAATATGCTCCTGATAATAGCGATTTACTGCAACTATTGCATTTTGCAATTCTTCGTCGTCTCCATGATCTATCATTCGCACAACACTCAGACATTGTTTTTTGTTTTTTAAGGTCTTTTTTATGTATGCTCTGCGTAGATTCTCAAGATAAATCCGCATTTTTCCATAGCGGGCCTGAAAGGTTTTATAGTTATCATCCTTTTCTCTTTCAGACAGGATCAAGACTGCCTGATCGATCAATTTGATAAACGCAAAATTATCCAAATCCGTTTCTTTATACAGTTCCTCTATTTGTCCCATATCTGCATTCAGTCCTTCCCTACTCAGAAAGTATTTTCTTTTTGCCTCCTTCGTCGGGAAGTTTTTGCGGCAGGCCTCCGTCATTTCGCGCAAATGAAAGCGATGACTGCAGCTTCTTTCCGTCCCGCCCGCAATGCTGCGTGCGAGGAAATACCAAAATATCTCCATCTCTTCCCATCTCTTATGAAAATGCCGCCAATCGTCCCCGTCGAAATGAAAAGTATCCCCGGATCCATACAGAACATTTATGACAAATGGTCGAAAGTTCGAGTGCATACCGCCACGAGATGTTTCCCACATAAAAACGACTTTATCTCTGCGTACGAAATGATGATACAGGCAAAGCCAGTGCTCACTTACATAAACGTAATTTTCAAATAGCGTTCCTTTAAACTCTGCGGGCTTCTCGAAATGCTCATTTTCGAACAGCTTCCTCACTTCACTGCGTGACAAGTACTTATGAAGCACCGGTACTGACATATATCTTCCCGTCAAGACGATTATGATCCGGCAGATGATTGCAATAGATACAATCAGATATAGGACGCATGCTATGACGTTCACAGGGCTGAGGATCAAATCTCTTTCAAAAATTTTTCTGACAAGCAGCAGGCCCGAACAAGTATATATAAAAAAGACGATCATCAGACAATCGCCTATTTTCCGAAATACATATCCTATATGTTTTTCTTCTTTTTCCAACAGTTCCATCGCTCTTCACCTATGTTCTGTTCAGCCATTCAGTATCGCGTAATACAACAGTATCGCCCACGCCTTTACTGATATCATTCATTGCAAGTCCTGCTTTCTAAGTATTTCTTCCGGTTGACATCCTTCTTAACGAAATGACTTGAGGATGTAATCGCACGCCTCTTCTTCACTGTCAAAAAACAGCTCAGTCGTCCTGACTCCCCGCTCCAGATAGTAGACCACCCATTTGGAATCCTCTTTAACCAAGCATAAGCGTTCATCATCGCGGCCCTTGCCGTCCAGATTGTAGTACTCTGCAGGAATCTTTGCTTTCTTAAGTGCCTTCTCTAATTCTTTAGTGTTCATATCTTATCCACCTGTATTTTGCAGCGCTTCTGTTTCCAGCTTGAATGTCCTGATCAGGTCAGCCTTTTCCCAAATCTCCATAGGGTCATTGATGTTGTTCAGCTTTCCATCTCTCCATAACATGCCAAGTATAGCTTGCCCGCGGTTTGCCTCGTCTTTGTCGTGCTGGTATATATCAACCAGCAGTGCATAAACCCCGGGCCTTTTAGCAAGCCTCGCCAGCCCTGCTGCGATCGGTGTATTAACGGCAAGCCCCCGGTAATTATCCATTATGATATCCAGATACTTCGCTTCTCCGGTCGCCTCGAAGAGCGCAAATGCGATGTCAGCGCTTCCGTAACTCGGGATCTTAAATTCCGCCAGCTTCTTTTTCAGGGCAGCAATGCCGTCGTAGTTTTTCAGCAAGGGCATAAGAACAGCAAGGTCGGCATCATTCTTATTCATGAAATGGATCCATACATCCTTCTCAACCTCGCTTCTCTCCTGTTCCGTAATCCTGTCAAACAGGTCCGGATCATACCCTTCCATTCTCTGTCTTCCGACAGCTTTAAGCTGCGCTTTAAAGTCAGTATATGCTTCGCTATGCTTCATCTCTTTTTTCCCAAATAGTTGCATCTTGTCCTTCCTCTTATATTCTCGCATATCATGTTTTGCGCGCTACATGAGCATATTGACGATAAACGCGCCTGCAAGAAGCGATATAAACAGACTAAACAGATACTTTCCTCCCCTTGCCCGCTCATTCTTTGGGACATAATACTTGCCGGTGTCCCTGTGGATTGTCAGCGTGATTGTTTCTGGGAATGTCATCATGTAGTGTTCATACTGGCTGTTGGGATCATCACAGACCCTGATCGTATGCTCTTTACCCCTATACTCCCATTTATACCGCCAGTCAGCCACATATCGCCCGTGTTTGTCATCATAGGTAGTCCTTCCGGGAATGTAATTAAAAGCCGGAACATCATCTCTGTGGGCTGTCCATGTGACAGCGTTGGGATCCTGCTTGCCGTAGAAGTAGTCCTTCTTGATCACAACCATTTGAATAGCTTCTACGACCGCTGCGACCAGGCAGATCAGTGTTAATTTAAACATGGCATTATCTCCTATTGCTTTGATTCTTGTATATAGTATGCTAGCTTACTATCCAATCTCTTCAATGGGAAAACTGCTTATATCCTCGCATCTCTGATCTTGAAAGGAATTGTTTCCTCTGAAAACTTAACACCAACCGATTTCAAATATTCATACAGGCTTGGCTCAGTGTAGTCATAGAATATGGCAACAAAATCTTCCTTAAGATCCCATCGTTCCCTGATCACTCCGGCCTGATAATCATTATAGAAGATGCCTTCGCCGAGCGCATTGAACTCGATCCTGCCCGACTTCGGGTCATATTTTGCATTATGGATTGTATCGATATCCATGATATACAGGTTGGCTCGTTCATCTGCAGAGCGGTAGTTCAGCCCGCCCGCGAAATTCATCTGTATAAACTGATAGAGGCGGCCGTCTTCTACCCAGATCCGCTCGTTAAGCCTGTCTTCGATCCAGTGGGATGACATGTTTGATATCAGAGACCTGCAGACAAAGAACAGGACTAGGCACACCGAGAACAGAACGCCCAGAACTCCGGCGAGTGTATACCTCTCATATGGAACAAAAAAGATACCTGCAATGCCTGATACTAATGATATGACCAGAGATACGATAGAGATTGTCCTCAGCGTCACCCATTTGCTCTCGTTTCTGATCCTTCTCTTTTGGGCTTTCGCTTTGGTTTTAGGTGTGATTGTAAATTCCACTTTGTGCCTCCCCATGCTGAAGTGTTTGTATTATAGATTCGTTATAAAATAAGACGACACAAACCGCAAGAAGGTTACAGGGACACGCAGGATTATCTTCACTTTCTCAGGAATATGCTGAGCGGAATATATTCGTTGACATCTATTTTTTGACAAGATATGATAATGCGCAATGGGCGTCAAAACAGAGAGAATCGGGAAAGGAATCCTCACAATATGAGCATTTTAAAGAATACAAGGGCAGCATTCTCATGGTCTGCCATGAGCCCGATTTCTATCAGGATATCGTGACAGAGGAGTGGGACTGCACTAAGTGGACGACGAAGGTGTTCTGAATCACATTCCCCCCGCCGTAAGATAAACCATCACGAAAAAGCTGATGATCCCGAACCAAACCGCAAGGCTGATCGGCGGGATGATCAAAGCCCGCAGGAACCCAATCAGAAAATCCTTAACATCACCCGGATTCGGCTTCGGGCGATAACGTTTCTTCTTTCCATCCTCTGACACAGTGTAGATCCAGGGCCTGTCGTGCAGTTCCACAATGCCGAATTTCAGCAGGTAGATCGGAACGACCGGCACCGCTATGCAAAACCACACTGCGGAGCCTCCGAGGTTGATCTTCTGGAAGTCGAAGCCGGTCAGGAACAGCGCAATGATGACCGGAAGGAACAGGGCGACAATGCTGAGCAGGATCATCCTGATAACTCTGGAAGGAGTTGTAAATCTCATTTCTACCGGTTGGTCTTCGCCGTTAATGCGGCTGAAGAAGACAGGAGGAACGGTTTTCTTTTCCAGAATTTCATCGTTTTGGACCAACTTGCCTTTCTCCCGGTGAAAGGAAACCTCCCCGGAAGTGTAGATCTCTCTGCCCGCCTCGACGGAGAAGCTGTTTTTGGTCGTGTCGCTGTAATAACAGAATAAAACAATGAAGAAATAAAAGGCGAGCACCGCAGTGATCAGAAGGCTCCCGCCAAGGTTCATTCCAAGCAGATACATTCCGCCGAAAGCTGCGCCACTTATTACCAGCGTCGCAAAGATCGCTTTGAGCCACCAGGGAAGGAAATAGTAGTGTGACTCCTTAAGCGCGCGGACGCTGACTTTGCCCGTCTGGCCGTTGACCGCTGCCATCAGGTCTCCCTTGCAAATGTAGTAGACCGGAAGCAGGACCGGCATAGTAATGGCGGATTCCGCAGAGGCTTTGATGCTGACCGCCTTCGTTTCCAGAGTCTTCCTAACCGCAGGCGTGTAACACTCCTCCACTTCCTGACAGACGCGCTGCTCAAGGTCCTTTCCATTAATGTCAGGCGTCTTCACATGGTGTCCTGCCACATATCCGAACTCGAACTCCGTGAGTCCATTCATGTCAAATGGTTCCATCCCGTCGAGAAGCAGATTGTCCAGCTGCTTGGAGCAATTGACAAAAGCATTCTCCATAAATCCCTCGCAGCGATAGACGCTCTCCGCATCCATCCTGGACGCCCGCATGTGAACCGGACCGCGGACCATCTCATACGGAAGATAAAATCCCTTGAGCTCCGGGATCAGAGGAAGAAGCTGTTTGGCTTCCTGCTTGCCACGATTCTTCCTGCACCAGTCCTCAAGCCTTTCACACGCCTCCTTCTGAGTGATCCCGAAAGGAATGACACTCTCCGGCATATTTTTCGAACTCAAATATTCGGTCCGCACCAGACTCCGCCCGCAGAAAGGGCACCCCGAGAGCGCTTCATTCTCCTCAAACACTACTTCCGCGCCGCATCCGCTGCAGGACGTACTGAAGAGCCGGTATTTCTTTACAGAGTTCTTGAGCTCCTCCCTCTGCAATTTCCGGAATCCCTGTTTTTCTTTCTGCGCCTCGCTGATGCCGACCGTGCCGCCGCAATGACCGCACACGTACATCTGCCTCACTATGTCAAAATCTGCCGGCGCCCCGCACTGCGGGCAGTGAATATCTGTGATCCTGTGCTCCAAGCTTTCTCCTCCCAATTTATACACAAATTGTATATTGTGTTCCCATTTCACATTTCGGAATATTCATTTCATTCTGTGGTTCATTATGAAACCTTTAATCAATTCCCTGATTTTCTCCCAATAGTATTATAAATGCTTTTATTCTACAATGAACAGGAAACAGACAATCCCCCCATCTATATTTTGACTAAAAGGATTTATCATTTAATAGCAAGAAGACCCCTTCCTCAGTTCACAAGCTCAACAGTTGATCGGTCGGAATTAAGGTTCCTGCGAGTGAACAGGGAGGGGATGAATTGCCTGCGAATGTACCTTCCCTATTTGT
>CACZXG010000012.1 GCA_902785055.1 uncultured Lachnospiraceae bacterium | reverse complement strand
TGTCAGCTGAATAATTTTTGCAAGTCTGTCTATCTGTTCGTCCGGGTGTTTGTTCGGATTTTGAGGATGCTCGTGAAGTTCTTTTACACTAACCTCTTCATCAAATCCGCACCATACCGGAATGTCTGACATAACCGCCCTGGGTTTAAGCTGCTTTCCATTTGCTTTCATGTATCTTATTCATAACTAACTCCTTCACGTTGTCGGCATTCACGCCCGTATTTTCATAAATTGTCTTTTCATCTATATTTTCGGGTTCGTTCAGCATATAATTGAAAATATTTCTTGTCTTTTTCATATCAATAACCCCTTTCAGTTAAAAAAGCTTTTAATTTTACTCTTGCACGCTTGATTTTTGACTTGACCGCTTCAAGCTTCAAATCCATGATTTCGGAAATTTTCTGAGCCGTCTGGTAATAATAGTAGTATCTGACGAGGATTTCCTTATCAGGCTCACCGATATAAGTCTTGTCTTCAAGATCTTCAACAGCCTTGATCTCATCCGCAGTCATAGCCTGGAAGTGGCTGAAGTCGAATCTTGTGCGGTCCGCATCCTGATAGGAGCCCTTCTGCTCAACATGAGTGCCGAGGACTACGCGGAGCGCCTTCTGCATAAGGTGCGTAGCGCTGTGGTTTCTGCAGATGTCGCGGCGGTTCTTCGCATCGACTTTCAGAGTGACCACATCGCCCATCTTGAACATGCCGCTTGTCACCACGCCGATATGCGCGATCTTTGAGCCTGCCACATGCTCAGTCTTCTCAACCTTGAAAGTGCTCTTTCCGCATACGATCTCGCCGATATCGCCGACCTGGCCGCCCATGGTGCCGTAGAAAGGAGTTTCCTTTGTAATGATCGCAGCACGCATGCCGTCTGTTACTGCCTCGGCAACAGAATCGGGTTCTTCATCAGCTGCATCATGAAGCTCTGCCAGCGCAATGATCTCGCTGTCCTGAACGAGCTTGTCATAGCCGTCGAACTCGGAATTGCAGGATGCATCCATCTGATCATAGACAGTCGCTTCCTTGCCGCTCATGGAAGTCTTGATCCAGCTGCCCTTGGATTTCTCGCGGGCCTCTGCTCTTGCCTTCTCAAAGCCTTCGGTATCAACTGAGAAACCGTTCTCCTCGAGGACGTCCTGTGTGGAGTCGATCGGGAATCCGTATGTGTCGTAAAGAAGGAACGCGTCATCGCCGGAGAGCTGTGTTTTGCCCTCTGCGCGCAGTTTCTCCATCATTCCTGCCAAAATATCGAGACCCTGGTCAATGGTCTTAGCGAAGCGCTCTTCCTCGATCGCCAGGTTCTTGAGGATAAATACTTTCTTCTCCTCGAGCTCAGGGTAACCGCTCTTGGATCCCTCGATGACGGCTTCCGCAAGTTTGGTCATGAAAGCATCCTTGATGCCGAGCTTTCTGCCCTGACGGATCGCGCGGCGGATCAGACGGCGGAGAACATATCCTCTGCCCTCGTTGCTGGCCATGATACCGTCGGAGATCATGAATGTCGCGCTGCGGATGTGATCTGTAATGATACGCACAGAGACGTCTGTCTCGTGATCTTTGCCGTACTCGCAGCCTGCCAGTGAGCAGACCTCATCTCTGAGTGCGCGGACAGTATCCACGTCAAACAGGGAAGCAACGTCCTGAACAGCTACTGCCAGACGCTCCAGGCCCATGCCTGTGTCAATGTTCTTGTGTTCGAGCTCGGTGTAGTTGCCGTGTCCGTCGTTGTTGAACTGGGAGAATACGACGTTCCAGACTTCCATGAAGCGGTCGCCTTCGCCGCCCATGACATCTTCAGGGCCGTTTCCCCACTTCTCGCCGCGGTCATAATAGATCTCGGTGCAGGGGCCGCAAGGGCCGGAGCCGTGCTCCCAGAAGTTATCTTCCTTGCCGAACTTGTAAATTCTCTCAGCCGGGATGTGCATGTCGTTGAGCCAGATATTATAGGCTTCGTCATCGCCTTCGTAAACGGAAGGATAAAGTCTTTCGGGATCAAGGCCTACCCACTCTGTTAGGAACTCCCATGCCCACGGGATCGACTCTTTCTTGAAATAGTCGCCGAAAGAGAAGTTTCCGAGCATCTCGAAGAAAGTGCCGTGGCGCGCTGTTTTGCCTACATTTTCAAGGTCGCCTGTGCGGATGCACTTCTGGCAGGTGGTCACACGCCTCCTCGGCGGAATCTCCTCGCCTGTGAAATAGGGCTTAAGGGGAGCCATTCCGGAGTTGATGATCAGAAGGCTCTTGTCATTGTGGGGGACCAGTGAGAAGCTGTTCATTCTCAAATGTCCCTTGCTCTCGAAGAACTTCAGGAACATTTCTCGAAGTTCGTTTACGCCGTAATATTGCATTTTTATTCTTTCCTCCAAAATTCCGGCAGGCCCGGATGAAGGACCGGCCGGAAATTATTTTTTGACAAAATACAGATTTGATCAGAAATCAAACTTGTCAGCAAACCATGCATCCAGCTCAGCGATCGGAACACGAACCTGCTCCATGCTGTCTCTCATGCGGATGGTCACGGACTTATCTGTCTCGGAATCGAAATCGTAGGTCACGCAGAAAGGTGTGCCGATCTCGTCCTGTCTTCTGTATCTCTTGCCGATATTGCCTCTGTCGTCGTACTCGCAGTTAAACTTCCTGCTCAGGTTCTTGTAGACTTCGAAAGCCTCAGCGCCGAGCTTCTTGGAAAGAGGCAGAACGCCGACCTTGACAGGTGCCAGCGCGGGGTGGAATCTCATGACGGTTCTCTTGTCGCCGCCCTCGAGTTCCTCCTCGTCGTAAGCTGCGCAGAGGAAAGCCAGTGTTACGCGGTCCGCGCCCAGTGAAGGCTCTACGACATAAGGGATATACTTGGTCTTCTTGACATCGTCGAAGTAGCTCATATCTTCGCCGGATACGTTCTGGTGCTGAGTCAGGTCGTAGTCAGTCCTGTCAGCGATGCCCCAGAGTTCTCCCCAGCCGAAGGGGAAGAGGAACTCGATGTCGGTCGTCGCCTTGGAATAGAAGGAGAGTTCTTCCTTGTCGTGATCTCTCATTCTGGTCTCCTCGGGCTTAAGGCCGAGCTTCATGAGCCAGTTCCAGCAGAAATCTTTCCAGTATGCGAACCACTCGAGGTCTGTATCAGGCTCGCAGAAGAACTCCATCTCCATCTGCTCGAACTCACGGGTTCTGAAAGTGAAGTTGCCGGGAGTGATCTCGTTGCGGAAAGACTTACCGATCTGGCAGATTCCGAAGGGAACTTTCTTTCTGGAAGTCCTCTGGACGTTCTTGAAGTTAACGAAGATGCCCTGCGCGGTCTCGGGTCTGAGATAGACGGTAGATGCGCTGCTCTCCGTAACGCCCTGGAAGGTCTTGAACATCAGGTTGAACTGACGGATGTCTGTCCAGTGGAATTTGCCGCAGCTGGGGCAGGGAACGGCGAACTTGTTGATGAAGCCCATCATCTCGTCGCTGGTCCATCCGTCGACGCTTCCGTCCAGAGTCATGTCGTGCTCTGCCGCGTAGTCTTCAATCAGCTTGTCGGCACGGAATCTCTCGCCGCAGGCTTTGCAGTCCATGAGCGGATCGGAAAAGCTGGCAAGGTGTCCGCTGGCCACCCATGTCTGGGGGTTCATCAGGATCGCGCAGTCAACGCCTACGTTCTCAGGGCTCTCCTGTACAAATTTCTGCCACCAGGCCTTCTTGACGTTGTTCTTGAGTTCGACGCCCAGATTGCCGTAGTCCCATGTGTTGGCCAGTCCGCCGTAAATCTGGGAACCGGGGTAGATGAATCCTCTGGCATTACACAGTGCCACGATCTTATCCATTGTCTTTTCCATTGACTCTCGTGCTCCTTTATCTGTTTTTTCTGTAATTTAATATACAGTTTCAATTATCAACGCTTAATTATAAGGGAATAGCGCCTGTTTTGCAACGTTCAATCCCCTGCTCACAAGAGAACTTCAAGGATTTCCAGGCTCTTGAACCTGTGATCCCAGGTCCCCGCGCAGAGCCATTTCGCATAACTCTCAAGTTCCTCGAGCACTTCCGGCTTGACGCCGAAGGTGTAGATCTTCGCGGGAGGCGTCCTGAACAGGAAATCCAGCGCATACAGCGCCGAGTCCGAATACTGCACGCCGCGCCTTGGTCCGGGGTATTCCCCTTCGAGCATCACAGTTTTGATCTCGAACACCGCCCTGACCAGCCTGTTGTCAAAAGAGTCCGACTCGAGCGCTCTCAAACTCTGGTAAGCGAGCATGAGAAGAGCTGTCTCGTCGTTGTTCTCCCTCGTCACATATTGAAGGATCTCCATAAAATAGGATCCGAAGCAGGCCGCCGTGATGTCCGCCCGAAGTTTTTCAAAATAATTGTCCACTTTCGCGCCGATGATCTGGTATGCGCTCCTGCCCTCACTGATCTTAAAGGTGCCGAACACAAACGGAGAGGCAGCAGCCATCACGGAACTTCCGGGTCTTCTCGCCCCTCTGGCAAATCCCGATATCCTTCCTCTCTCCTTCGTGAGGATCTCCACTCTTTTGTCATATTCCCCTGCGGGAACACTCGTGAGGACCATTCCGGTCACTTCCTAACTTGCACTCATCTTATTTAGATTTTCGCATATCGTAGCCGAAGGACTTCATCTGCTGCTCGTTGTCCTTCCAATCCCTGCGGACTTTGACCCAGAGTTTGAGGTTTACCTTGCACTGCAGCATGTTTTCGATGTCAGTTCTCGCCGCCGTACCGATCTTTTTGAGCATAGAGCCCTGCTTTCCGATCACGATCAGTTTGTGGCTCTCGCGCTCACAGATGATGGAGGCGTCGATATCGCAGATCTCGGTCCCGTCTTTTCTCTTGCGGTATTTCATGCTGTCGATCGTCACTGCGATCCCGTGGGGGACCTCCTCCTGCAGAAGGCGCAGCGCTTTCTCGCGCACGATCTCGCCTGCGATCTCCCGCTCTGTCTCCGTCGTGACCTGATCCTCGTCATAGAAAGGTTCACCTTCGGGAAGCAGTTCAAAGAGGCTCTTTAACAGGTCATCCGTGCCGCTTCCGGTCCTTGCGCTGACCGGGATGATCGCCTTGAGATTGGATGTAAGAGGGGCTTTTCCCGCCGCCTCCCTCTCCTCATTCTGTGCCTGCACTGCCTCGTCATAGGCCTTCTGATATACGGCGATGACCGGCAGGATTTCGGCCTTCTTTACTGAATCGATCTTATTAATGAGGATCAGCACAGGGGTTTTAACAGCTGCCAGCTGCCCGGCGATGCTCTTGTCCTCCTCACTCATTTTGGTCTTGGGCTCCACGAGCCAGAGGACCACGTCCACTTCTTTCAGCGTGCTCTGCGCCGCTTTCACCATATACTCGCCCATTCTGGTCTTTGTGCGGTGAATGCCGGGCGTATCGAGGAACACGACCTGTCCGCGGTCTTCTGTCAAAATAGTCCGGACCTGTGTTCTGGTCGTCTGCGGCTTGTAAGAAGTGATCGCGATCTTTTGTCCGATCAGACGGTTCATCAGCGTGGACTTTCCCACGTTGGGCTTACCGATGATCGTCGCGAATCCGGCCTTCTTTCCGGTCTTTTCCTGTGTTGTTATCTCTTTATTTTCTGCCATGCAGTATTACCTTTACCTTTTTCTCTATGTGATCATCTTTCAGGATCACTGAAGTTTTTCCATTCTCTCAAATCTGTCCGACTCGGTCTTGAGCTTTTCCGCATTGCCGACGACACAGAGAGCGTCCTCACTGAGGAAAGCCTCGATGTGCGCGGCAAGTGCCCGGATGTCCTCCGGTCCGCAGTCCAGGACCTGATCGCGTTCCTTCTTCATCTTCTCTTCGTCGAAGCCCGTCATATAGCCTGCGAGGGAATACTTTCCGTACACAGCCGGTGACATCGGGTGATCGAGAGCGCTGACAGCGCCGATGATATACTTGGTCATCGTGCGCTCATCCGCCTCGAACCCTCTGATATAATCCGGCGCCTCTTCAAAGGTGCGGATCGTCTGTGCCAGATGAGGATCCCTGTAGGAGACGAAATAGGCGCTTCCGTCTCTGGAGAAGCTGCTCATGCAGCCGTAGGCTCCGCCCTTGACTCTGACATTCTGCCAGAGATAATCGTAACCCAGGATCACGCGCAGCACACGGAGAGCACCTGTGTACTCACATCCCTTGCTGCCGTAATTGCCGGCTCTGCAGACATACTGCACCTGACCGGCCGTCGTGAATCCTTCCTTCACCTTGACAGGTTTGACGCGGAAGGCCTCGCCGTACTCCTTAAGATCCTCTTCCGGAGTTTTTCCCTGCGGGAATGTGCCGGCAAGAGCGCCGGTTCCGCAGCAGATCTCTTCAAGGCTGCTCTCATCCGCAGTGCAGTCCAGCATCAGATGGTCTGCCCGGAAAATATAGCAGGCCATCTCTTCCAGCATCTTAAGGAACTCGTCCGCCTCGCCCTTTTCCAGAAGTCCGCACACCTCATCAAGTGTGTGATAAGCATTTATTCCGTTCACGCAGTCCATGATCAGGGCAGTCTCGGAGAATCCCGCTGATGCCCTGACAGCCGCAGTGGCATGGCCGGAAGCCGGAAGGTCCGCTCTCATAGCAGCTCTCTCTTCCTCCAGTACCTCAAGGATGCGGTCTTTGCTGTTCCATTTGGTAGTGGTGAGGATCTCACCGACCAGCCTCATGGCGTGTTCCAGATTGCCGTGAAGTACCTTGCAGTTGACTTCTGCCATCATTCTGTATTTTGCCGGATCTCCGTTCTGCGTATAGACGCTGACGGTCGTCCCTATGCCGCCCGTATAGATATTGATCTCCTGGTCCAGCTCCGCGTAGCTGAAGTGCTCTGTATCCAGAACACCGACGAGGGTCTTGAAGACTCCCAGATAGGGGAAGAACTTCTGTGGGAGTTTCGAGATATCGAACATAAAGGTCAGGTAGTCGATTCCCGATGTGCCCAGAGGATGCGCGATGACCTGGGTCTCAAGTGCCTTCGCTCCATCGCGCATTGTGTCCGCGGTCATGAAGCGGTTGACAAAGGGCTTGATCTCCCTGGTGAGGTCTCCTCTTGTCAGCATGGGGATCTTCGCCAGATCCTCAGGGGAATTGGGCGTCTCCTGCCACTGTCTGAGCGCGGCCAGATCATCGACGATCTGCTGCCTCTCGTCTGCCGTGAGACCTTCGGCGTAAACTTCCATCTTCTTCCTGAGCTCTTCCGCCATTTTCTCGGTGAGCCCCACTTCCGGCGTCATCACGACGACCGCCTTGTGCGGATTCTCCAGAAAATGCTTGCGGATGAGTTCTTCAAAATATCCCTTGTCCATTTTCTCCCGAAGGGAAGCAAATGCTTCTCCGAGTTCGAGGTTAATAAAGGGTGTCTCCTCGTTGTAGAGCCATGTGTCGAGCGCCCCGAGACCGTAGATCAGTCCCTTGGGATAATAGCCGGCATTGGCCTCTCTGTATTTGAATTCGAAACGGTTAATACTCGCCAAAAGCGCGCGCTGGTCAAGACCCTTGTCCGCAATCTCTCTGAGCGTGTCCTCTATGGTCCTGACAAACTCTTCTTTCTTGTCGGGATCTGTATACTTGGAGGTAACGGTATAGCTGGGCTGCCTGATGCCAAGTTCCAGCAGGGAATAGACGTCCTCGCCGATTCCCTTATCCCTCAGCGCTTTTTTGACAGGGGCGCCTTCCGCGTCGCAGAGCATGTAGTCGATGATCTTAAAGGCGAGACCAAGTTCCGTGTCCTGTCCGTCAGGAGCAAGCGATACGTTCCAAGTCAGATAACTGCGGCCTTCCAGTTCCTCCTCTGACTGCACGGAATAGTGCTCCGTTGCCTCCACAGGCTTCTCAAACGCAGGCTCCGCAGGAATCTCAGAATCGATCTCAATCTTGTCAAATGAAGAGAGATAAGCTTCGTCCAGATACGTCAGGCGCTCCTCCATGTCCATATTTCCATAGAGGAAAATATAGCTGTTGGAGGGGTGATAGTATCTGCTGTGGAAATCCAAAAATGCCTCATAAGTAAGGTCCGGGATGCACACAGGATCGCCGCCGGACTCCACCGCGTAAGGCGTGTGCGGGTACAGCGCGCCGTAAATGCTGCGGGCGAGCACATCGTCGGGTGAAGAAAGGGCGCCCTTCATCTCGTTGTAGACGACGCCGTTCACCGTGATCGGGCTCTGCGCGTCCTCTGCTTCGTAATGCCATCCTTCCTGGCGGAAGATATTCCGCTCTTTATAGATGTTCGGATAGAACACTGCGTCCAGATATACGTGCATCAGGTTCTTGAAATCCGTGTCGTTGCAGCTAGCCACCGGGTAAACTGTCTTGTCCGGATAAGTCATCGCATTGAGGAAGGTGTTGAGCGAACCTTTAACCAGTTCAATGAAAGGATCCTTTACCGGAAAATCCCTGGAGCCGCACAGCACAGAGTGCTCGATGATATGTGCAACGCCGGTGGAATCCTCCGGAGGCGTGCGGAATCCGATATAGAATACCTTGTTGTCATCCTCTGAGGGCAGGAGCGCCACTCTCGCGCCGGTCTTTTTGTGGCGCAGAAGAACGCTGTCACAGCCCGTGTCCTTCAGGTACTGGTGCTGAAGGAGGTCATATTTTTCCAGAATTTTGCTGCTGATTTCCATTATTACCTCTTAATTCGTTTTCCTTTACCGGAGATCACACTCCCGTCAGGGTATACTGATATAAAAATGATACCGGGTTTCTTCAAAGTCTCCGTTCAAATACTTATATTCCACCCAGGACACTAATCCTGTCTCCAGCGTTACTTCTGCATCGATCGTAATAACACCGTCTCCCTGGCTTCTTCTGATAAAGACGATTTCCTTACTGCCGCTCATTTCATATGTATCGCCCATTAAATGAACGTAGTCATAACGCTCTTTAAATCCGGCGAATACTTTCTGTACAACTACATTCGGATCGACCCAGACGCCGTTGCTCTTGAAATAATGCTGCGTTCCGCCAATCCTCTGTGAACCTGTCGCCATGGCTCCGCCGCCTGCAAAGTAATACCACTTGCCGCCAATCTTCTGCCAGCCCGTCTGCATCGCTCCGCCGGACGCAAAATAGTACCAGTTGCTGCCGATCTTCTGCCAGCCTGTCTTCATTGCTCCACCGGCTGCAAAGTAATACCAGTAGCTGCCGAGCTTCTGCCAGCCTGTCTGCATCGCTCCGCCGGACGCAAAATAGTACCAGTTGCTGCCGATCTTCTGCCAGCCCGTTTTCATTGCTCCGCCGGACGCAAAATAGTACCAGTTGCTGCCGATCTTCTGCCAGCCCGTCTGCATCGCCCCATTGCCTGCAAAATAGTACCAGCTGCCGCTGATCTTCTGCCAGCCCGTCTGCATTGCTCCGCTGTCTGCAAAGTAATACCACTTACCACTGATCTTCTGCCAGCCCGTCTGCATCGCTCCGCCGCTTGCAAAGTAATACCAGCTGCCGTCAATCTTCTGCCAGCCCGTCTGCATGTAGCCGGACGCATCAAAGTGATAAGTGGATCCGTTAATTTTTACCCACTGATTCTTCGGGTAACTGCCGTCCGCATATTGATACCACCAGCCTCTGCTGTTTTGCCTCCATTGGCCGCTTCCAGAAAGCCAAACCATCGGACTGTGAACATACGGATCGTCAATAGAGAAACCATACTCTTTTCCCAGACGGGTTTCTTCAACGACAGTCTGCGCAGCTTCTTCATGCACAGTTACTTCCTCTGCATCCTCTTCAGCTACTGCTTCAAGTTCAGCTGCAGCTTCTGCATCTGTCCGGCCATCCCCGGATTCTTCTGAGACAGGTTCAGCCAACTCTTCCGTTTTATCTGTCGTTTCATCAGAAACCGCATCTGAAACCGGCTCGGAGTCCACAGATTCTGCTTCCCTCGCCGAATCTGTTTCGACCACTTCTACAGCCTCTTCCGCGGTATCAGCATTCTTCTCTTCGGTCTCTGCCTGTTCCAAAACGTATTCGTTTTGTTCGGAAGTACTGCCGGCTTCCGATGCGCATACCGGCATGCCCGAAATGCTTATACTCATTCCGGCTGCCAAAAACGCTGACAAGACCCTCATCATCATTTTCTGTTTCCCTCTGGACATCATTTGTACCTCCTTTAATATTTCCGGGGCCATTCCCGTTAAAGTCTGAATCTGATATAGAATATTTCCAAAATACAGTTCGCAGCTTCCATAAGTTCCTCACCGTATTCCTACATATCTATTCTATTCTCTAAAAAAGTGTTATAACTGCTATTATAATAAGAATTTAGCAAAAAGATAGATATGGATGCGAAAAAAGGAGCCGCGTTCACATACGCAGCTCCAACTCTTCTAACTCAAACACTTAAATCTATAGGCTTTTATAGATCAGCTAACAGCAGCATTTTCCGTATAACCGGGGATCCAAACTCCGTTGGGCCCCACATAATACTTATGATCATCAACCCACTGATTCACAGCCATTACACCGCTCTCTGTCAGGTAGTAATTACCGATCCACTTGCCGCAAGCCGCCGCGCCGCCGGCTTCAAAATAATACCAATCATTACCGACCTTCTGCCAGCCGGTCTGCATCGCTCCGCCTGCGCTGAAGAAGTACTTCGCGTCTCTGATCTCCTGAAGGCCTGTGAGCATTTTTCCTTCTTCGTCAAAATAGTACCAGACGCCGCCGATCTTTTGCCACTCTTTTACCTCAGCTCCGTTTCCCGCAAAATAATGCCAGCTGCCGCCAGTCTTCTGCCAGCCCGTCTGCATCGCTCCGCCTGCGCTGAAGGAGTACAAGTTGCCGTTGATCTCGTGAAGACCGGTTACCATTTCTCCATCCTCATTAAAGTAGTACCACTTGCCGCCAATCTGCTTCCAGCCTTTAACCATTTTGGCGTCATCGCCGTAGTAATACCAATAGTTATGAGGCTCTTCATCATAATACTCGTCTTTATATACATACCAGGCATTAGTATACAAAGCTCCACCTTTTCTTGCGCGATATTCATCCCACATAAAATCATCGCCGACTTGGCGCTCTATCGAGAAAGACGTGTCGTCATACATGACACCATCCCAGTCAAATCCATAATAGACACCGCCAATCTTTCTCACCTGATCTGTGATGAATTCACCGTTAACCACATAGTAGTATGAATCACCGCTCTTAAACCAGCCATCATTGAGCTGTGTTCCTCTCGCAATACCGTCAGCTCCGATCACATATGTTACTCCGTTCCGAGTATATGTGGTGTTTGTCCGCATTTTTCCTGACCAGGAAAACAAGTACTGCTTGCCATTCACGTACTGAAGTCCATATCTTGCCCTTCCTTCGTCAAAATAGTAATACCATTCATTTCCATCCTTTGCCCACTCATTAACGTACAGATGTCCATCCTCATGAGCACGATAATAAACACCGCCATCGTCATCATATGCCATAATGAAAACTCCGCCGCTGTGCATTATTCCATTTCGGTCGAAGCCATAATATTTTCCGTCAATCTCCAACACTGAATAGGCCTCCGGCTTGCCATCCGTGAAATAGGCTCTTTGTCCATCCTCCAGATTAACCCAGCCGTCTTCCGCTTCCACCATTATTGCAGCGCCGTTCTCATCGGCATGAAACATAAGACCGGTTTCGTAATCAACGTAGTACTCATCTATCAATATATTCCCTGCATATACAAAATAATACTGCGTGTCTTCGATATACTTCAGACCATCTTCAGGGGCTTCTCCTCCTTCTCCATAGTAGTACTTGCGTCCTTCCTCATCCTCATACCAGTCATTAACAATTAATGAGCCGCTTTCTGTGGCGCGATAATGCTTCTCATAATCGATATATCCGTACATGTCTATATCTATTGAGAATTCCTGATTTCGATATAAGCAGCCGTCATAAGCAAAGCCATAATAATCGCCTTCAATCTCAATAACTGTTTCCTTCACAGGCTCGCCGTCAACCAAATAATACCTATCGCCGTTATCTGCGTCATACCATCCGTTGCTTGTGCTGACTGGCTTTGCAACGCCGTCGTGGCCGATTTCATAGGTTATGCCGTCCTCTTCATTATATTCAATTCTATCTGTCAACATATTCCCATCAGATGCGAAGAAATACATCGTTCCATTGATCTGAGTGAATCCGCAGGCTGATCTTCCTCCCTCTCCAAAATAGTGCGGTCCAAAACTCATGTCGGCCCAGCCATTAACTACAAGAGGACCATCTTCCGTAGCGCAATAGTAAATATCTCTCTCCGCTTCTTCATCGTAAATAGGGAACATGGTGTTTCGCTCCATATAACCTTCATAGTCGAAGCCATAATACTCTCCGTTAATCTCCATGACCGTATCGCAAACAGGTTCACCATTTACATAATACTTTTCATGATTTGCGTCCCAACCATCTCCATTCTTTGCGAGAGCTTCTGCCCCCTCAGCTTTCTTTGCATCATTAACAACGAAGCTTTCTTCAGGCAGTTCGTCATTTTCTTCTGCGGGAACTTCTTCTTCAGGTACTTCCTCTTCTGACGGAACTTTCTCCACTGTCTCTGCAGGCACTTCCTCTTCCGCCTCTTCGGTGACTTCCTGTTCCACTTCTGAAGAAGCTGCCTCCTCCACTTCTGAAGATGCCGCCTCCTCCACTTCTGAAGGAACTTCCGCCTCTTGGGTCTCATCAGAATCCTCTGCCGGCTCTGTGGCGGTTTCCGTCTCGACCACTGACTCTTCCTGCACCTCAGCATCCGCAGTCTCTGCTGCCAGCGCGCTGACAGGTAAGCCGGAAACACTCATTCCCGCCGCCAATGCCAGCGACAAAACCTTCATTAACACCTTTCTCTTGCCCTTGTACATAAATGACCTCCCTTCAGGCTGTAATCAACACTCTCCGTTTATGAAAGAGTGAATGTAACTAAATTAAACGACCTTCTTTCAGTATTTTGGCAGTATCAGCCTCTTCTCCACCACTTCCGCCACCAGCTGCAACGTGGTCTTAAATCCGGTCTTAAGAAGAATATTCTTGACGTGATACTTGACTGTATTCATGGATATGTGAAGTGCCTCCGTTATATCCTCATAGCGGCTGCCCTGCGCGAGCTCGCGGATCACCTCCAGTTCCCGTTCCGTAAACTCGTCGCTTCTGGCGAGTCCGATCATAACGACCGGCAGCGCGTCCGGCCATACACGCTCACCTTGAACAGTACGGTTACAGATTTCCAGCAAAGAGGTTTCGCCATACTCCTTGTACCAAAAACTGTCACTGCCGCTGTCTTTTGCCTTCTGAATAAAGGAATACTCCGGCATAGATGTCATCACAATGATCTTAGTATTCGGATAATTCTTCTTGATCTTGCCGGCAGCGCGTATGCCGGACTCGTCATCCGCCGTGCAGACGTCCATAAGGATCAGATCAATCTGATCAGACATGCAGGCAATCTCCGCGTTGGCTGCGTTTTCGATCGCCGCCACCACCAGGTACCCCGGATCTGCGGACAGGGTCCGTTCAAAAGCTTCCCTTGACACGCGGGAATCATCTACGATCAGTACTTTTGTCATCCGTCCTCTCCCTTCGGAATCGTGACATTCATCACAACTCCGCCATTAATATCTATAGAAAGTTCCGCGCCTTCCTGCTCCAGACGGCGTCTGAGGTCGCTGAGCCCTCCGCCTTCATGTACGGACATGACGTCGTTTCTTCCGTTGCTGGAAATGGCGACTCTATAGTATCTATCATCATGCCGGATATCTACAATAAGTCTGTCAGCGCCGGCATGACGGACAGCGTTTGTAAGCGCCTCCCGGATCGCGGCATACAGAAGGAGCAGAGCTCTTCTCTCTTTGGGCTGCTCTCCCGTAAACTCGACTTTGCATCCGATCATTTCTGCCATCTTTAAGAGTTCCGTCTGGGGAGAAGCGGCCGCGAGTTCTTTTCGTTCACTTGCATTTTCCATATCGCTGATCACATGATCCCAGGCCTCAAAAATATCCGAATCATCCGAGCTCTCTTCCCTGTTTGAGAGCCGGTTTTCTGTCATGACCAGGAGTCTTCCAAAATCGGAATGGATCCGCATCTTGGTATGAAGCACTTCCTTTTTCAGATTGTTCTCCACAATGTTCTGCAACAGCGTTTTCTGCCTTTCGAGCATCCCTGACAGCTGTTCATTCTTTTCCTGCAGCTGCTTCTGATACCTATATAATTCCGAGACATCCGCAGCTTCATACTGCATGACCGGCCCGGAATCCAACATCAGCTGCCGGCGCTGAAATTGCCATACCTGCTCATTTTGAAGACGGCACAGGATCTGTTCTGTCCCTTCATTGAGATCATTCGATGCATCGCCGTTCGGGTCAGGAAGCGTAACCTGTATTCTATGATCTCCGAGCTCCTCCCACATCCGATCTGCATTTGTCACGGTATGCCCTGTCATCATATAGCAGATATCATTGATCTTTTTATTGGCGAGGATAGGCCTGCCGCCCGGCGCCGCAAAACAGATTCCGTCAGGATAGCTGTTGATCGCCTCCCGGATAAGTGCGACTGTATGAAGTCTGTCTTTAAGCTTCTCAAACATGGCGGTCACCTCCCGCCTTCAGCATGATCCTATAGCCGTCAGGAAGTTCCTCCATCACCTGCGGATACTGTCCATCCGCGTCCTGATATACAGGCTTTGAATAATACTCTTCGAATCTGTGAATTTCCAATGACGCTCCGTTCGGAATTGTTTCTATACGGATCTCCCCAAGCTCAAAATCTTCATATTCCAGCACTCTTTCCAGTGTATCCAGCACAAAGAGATAGAAATCCGACGGCAGTAAATCGGATGGATTCCAATTGATAGAAGCCCGGATATTCATATTATTGGCAGCCCGGACCATGTCCTCCAGGCTGATCCTCATATCCATCGGATCGATCGTCCCCATTCCCAGCCGGATCAGCTTCAGGTTGCAGCGCCTTTTCACATATGTACCAAGTAAGCAGAGTTTGCGCATTGTCTCTACGTCATCATACCCGCTGTCCTGATGGTGTATGAGTTCTTTCATTTTCTGAAGCTGAACAGAAACTTCACTTGTAAGTTCGTCATAGATCCTGTTCTGTGTCTGCGTTTTGGCCATATTGTTCCTGGCTCTGAACTCCTCTTCCAGGATGGTGCTCTGCTGCGAAAGCTGTTCTACACTGTTTTCGAGATCATCGATCGTTTTTCTGAGGCGGGACGTATCTGTATACCACAAAAAGGTACCGTCTGCCAAAGCCTGCATATGCAGTTCTTTCCCATCACCGAGTGTGACAAAATCACTTTTCTCCAACGCTTTTATAGTCTGTGCAGATACAGGCACAGCGCTCTTTGACAAGATCTTTTCGCTGCCGCTAAGGATCTGCATGCCAACTGTCGCGTTCTCAAGAATACTCCGGCATTCCATGTTGACAGGCACGAGCCCCATGAAAATATAGAATTCCCATGTGAGAACTTCGACCAGGTATATTTTGGCATAGAGCTCAAGAATCTCTTTGCCTTCCAGCCAGGGAACAATTCCCAGAGAGAACAGGAAATAATCCAGAGTAAACAGCAGCATTACGATCGGTTCAAAAAGAGGGATGACAATTCTCATAATCCCTGTTCCGTAGATGTTTCTGTTGCGGCTGTAGATGATCAGTACCCGCAGGATCATCATGACGTAACCTATCGTGAAAAGCACAAAAAATCCTTTGCCCGGATGAAAGGAAAGATTCGGCTGCTGCTCGGCAGGGTCAATGAAGAACACGAAATGATTCTTCTCGTCCATAACAATCATGTAGGTCGATGCGAGGACCGGAACAATAAAACCGAACCACTTATGATCCATGAAATACTGGTCGTTCTGCCCTATACCAAGCGACGCATACATTCCCAATAGAAGGAAGGGCAGAATTGTCGCGGCAATGCAAAGCCCACTGATCCGCATAAGCCAGATATTTCTGTACCAGAAAGTGTCCTGCAGAAATCGAAGCGTGAGACCGAGCAGCATCACACCGGCTTCCAAATAAAGCCAGATCCGCATACTCTTCTGCGTGACCCGGTTATAGATGGAAACGCCCCATAAAAGGAATAAAAACACATAACATGCATACAGGATGTATGTTCTGAGCGGATCCTGCGGATAATAGTTCAGGCTCCAAATACGATATGCAGATACGATGATCAGAAGCAGCAGTGCAGATATGATCATTCTGATTTGTTTCATGCGTATCGACATGGACGTCTCCTAAATGTGTGTTTGATCAATATACTATCTTTAACTCATCATTTGATTGTATCATCAATGAGCTCAAAGAGCCCTACACAAAAGGGTAGTGAAGTACTTTATCCGGCTCATCGTTTAAATAATAAAAAGCGCAGCATCAGTATTCACCTGATGCTGCGCTCCAGCGGTATGGATCAGAGGGGAATCGAACCCCTGTCCAAAAGCCAATTCAATGTCCTTCTACTATCATAGACGGTTTTTTCGGATCACTCCCGTTCCCTCCACAGGCGGAAAACAGTCAATCCACCTGCTTTAGTAGCTTCATGATACGCCCGCGGGGGCAAAGCTTACCCCGTGTCGTTTCCCGCTTTCATAACGCCGGAGCTGCAGGATGCGGGTGTCCTCCAGACGACGGGCAGAAGTTATGCTGCCAGTGCTACTCTATTGTTGTTAGCGTTTATTTTTAATTTTGCCGTTTAACGATCGGCGTCGGATAGCTTCTCCACCTGCATGACCCCTGTCGAAACCTTTACTGACCCGGGTTATACAAGGAAGTCCGGTCCAAACAAAGACCGCTTCTCTGTTATCAGATTATACTACCTGAAGCCGCTAAGTCAATAATTTAGACCAGCGGTTTCACTTTCCAAATACAGAGACGGGTATAATCCGTCTGACTTACATCTTGATCTGGCTGTTTCTGAAATCTCTCTCGGTCTCCCTCTTCATGGCCTTCTTCTTGAGGTCGTCGCGCTTGTCGTAAAGCTTCTTGCCTCGAGCGAGGCCAACCTCTATTTTGACCCGGCCGTTCTTAAAGTAGACCTGCAGGGGCATCAGAGTGTAGCCCTTGGCCTGGACCTGTCCGGCCAGCTTCATGATCTCCCTCTTGTGAAGGAGCAGACGCCTCTTTCTGAGGGGCTCGCGGTTAAAAATGTTGCCCTTCTCGTATGGGCTGATATTCATACCCTCCACAAAGGCTTCGCCGTGATCAATGGTGACATAGGCCTCCTTGATGCTGCACTTGCCCTGGCGGATGGATTTCACCTCTGTTCCGAACAACTCGATCCCCGCCTCGTATTTCTCTTCTATGAAATAGTCGTGGTAGGCCTTCTTGTTGTTGGCCACCAGCTTGATCGCTTCCTTGGCGCTCATTTTCTTCCCTTTCTGTCCCTGTGTTTCTTGCGGCCCGTGTGTCTGCCGGATTTGCCGGCCAGGATCCTGCCCGTGCGGTCCAGAAACAGCTTCTTCCTGCCGTTTCTTCTTCCCTTCTCTCTGTCGGGATCAGATCCTTTCCTGCCTTCACCACGCTTTGAGAAGTGTCTGTGATCCTGCTCTTCAGTGTCCCGGCGATCCGAACCTTCAGGCATGAAATCAATAGTCCTTCTTGCGGTATCGACACCGGCTACAGTAACATTCATGGTCTGACCGAGCATATAGGTGTGCCCTGTACGCTCCCCTACAAGTATATACCGTTTTTCGTCATACGCATAGAAATCATCTGTCAGATCGCTGATGCGGATCATTCCCTCCACGGTATCGGGCAGTTCCACATAGATGCCCCATCCCGTTATGCCGGAGATCGTGCCGGTATAGTTCTCACCGATCCTTTCTTCCATGTACTGGGCTTTCTTGAGTTTCACGGTCTCCCGCTCTACTTCCGCGGCTCTCTGCTCCATTGCCGAGCTTCTGGCAGCCGCACCCGGAAGATAAAGATTGAGCCTGTCCACTGCACTCTCGTCCATCTCGCCTCGCAGCCAGTACTTGAGACTTCTGTGAACCAGAAGGTCCGGGTATCTGCGGATCGGAGAGGTGAAGTGGCAGTAATACTTCAGCGCGAGGCCGAAGTGCCCCTCGCATCCCGTCGCGTACTGTGCTTTCTGCATGCTTCGAAGGACCACTCTGCTCAGCATAGCCTCTTCAGGTCTGTCTTTCATCTTCCCCAGAAGGTTTCTGATCTGGGAAGGATGCACATCTCCCTGCCCGGGCTTAAACCGGTATCCGAATCCCCTGACAAGCTGCGCCAACTCCTTCATTTTGTCCACAGCGGGAACTTCATGCACACGGTAGACCGAAGGGATCTCCAGATACACGCAATGTCTGGCTACAGTCTCATTGGCCAGGAGCATGAAGTCCTCGATGAGGTCTGTGGCGTCTGTTCTCTCTCTCAGGGAGATCTCCACAGGTCTTCCCATCTCATCCAGTACGATCTTAGCTTCCGGGAAGTCAAAATCTATACTGCCTCTCTTCTCCCGGTTCTCGCGAAGCTGTGCGGCAAGCTTCTTCATATTCCGGAGCATTCTTGCAAGTTTCTGCGTTCTTCCCTTGATTCCTCTGTAACCCTGCCAGCTCAGTGACTGTGCGATCTCACTGTCGTCATTCTCCTCAAAAAGCCGCATTACGCCGTTATAGGACAGGCGGGCGTCCACATGGATGATCGATTCAGAGATCTCGTATTCCGAAACCTCGCCGTTTTCATCGATTGTCATGACACAGCTCATGGCGAGTCGGTCTTCCCCCGCGTTAAGGGAGCAGATCCCGTTGGACAGCTTCCTGGGCAGCATCGGGATGACCCGGTCTGCCAGATAAACGCTGGTGCCTCTGTTAAAGGCCTCTTTATCTAGTGCTGACCCCTCTTTTACATATTCCGCGACGTCGGCGATATGCACGCCGAGCTTCCATTTTTTGCCTTCTTTCACCAGTGAAATGGCGTCATCTATATCCTTGGTGTCTTCTCCGTCAATGGTGACCGTGGGAAGATCCCTGTAGTCAGTCCGGTTCTGTCTTGCGATTGTCTCCGACCGGACATCGACGCTCTCCGGAATCCTGTCCGCCTCGTCGGTCACTTCCTTCGGAAATTCCGTAGGGATCTCATATCCCTTTACAATAGACAGGATGTCTACTCCGGGATCTGTTACATGACCCAGGATCTCTGTTACGTTTCCGACGGGATTCTCTCCGTTCCCGGGATAGATGCTGATCTGTGATACCACCTTGTGTCCTTCAAGCGCACCGTTCTTCCCATCGGCAGGTACATCCACCTCGAAAGGGATCTTGGTGTTGTCCGGCGTGATATAGCCGGCGATGCTCAGGGATACTGTCTTTCCGACCATCCTCTTTCCGAGCATGATGTAATCCTTAATGTATGTCTTCTGTACAGGCCTTCTGAAAGCATGGTATGTTCCGACGACCATCTTTACCCCGTGCTCAAGGATCCTTGTCACCTCGGCTTCAGCCCTTTTACCCTGTCCGTCGTCTCCATGGCCGCTCTCGTCCAGGCTTCCCCGCGTGATCCTCACCTCGACAGTGTCTCCGTAGACAGCACCGCCCGTGCAGCCCTGGGGTATGAACAGGTCTCTCTCGAATCCTTCAACGGTTACGAATCCGAAACCTCTGGCATTGCTGTCGAACCTGCCTGTAAATATCTGTTCTCTTTTGTTCTTCCTCATCATCTTCTTTACGTCTTCTTCTCTTCTTTCTTCTGCTATCTTCTATATTGTCACGGCGGCAATGCTCTTGTCTGCGCATGGTTTTAACATCGCAATGAGCCGTAGCGACAGGTCACATGCCGTTTCACGGCTCACTGCTTCGCGCATAGAAAAACACTCCTGCAAAATATCGCAGGAGTGCAGATGATCACACATTCAGCTTCGTTCCCGATCTTGATCCGGCATGCGGAAAAAACACTCAGAACAGCTGCATATTCAGGAGGATTGCAAGGATAAAGAACGCAATGACAAGTCCTGTGGTGAATTTCTCAAGAAATCCTTCCATGGAACGTCCCTTGTTCTTGCCCCAGTAAGTCTCAGCCGCGCCGCTGATCGCGCCCAGTCCCTGAGATCTTCCTTCCTGCATAAGAATGACCACTGTCATCACAATACTCACTGCAATAATTGCGATCGTCATAATCAAGCGAATAACACTCATCTTCATTACCACCTTGTTAAAAACGATTTTTTCCTTATAGGCGCACTAACCCCTTGCGCCAAACATTGTTATACTATCACGTTCGATGGGCAAAATCAAGCCCATAAATACCTGTATTACTCAAAGTACGCGTCAAAAATCCGCCCGGCTACAGGGACAGCATAACTTGAGCCCATTCCCTTGCCCTCGATCAGGACTGTCACACTGATCTCCGGATCACCGGCAGGTGCAAATCCCGTAAACCACGCGTGGGAACTCTTGTTGTTGTCAAACTCCGCGCTTCCGGTCTTGCCGCAGGGCTCGTACTCTCTTCCGCTCAGAGAATTCGCAGTACCTTCCGTGACCACTGCCCGCATCATCTGAACCATCTTTGACGCAACGTCTTCGGACATCAGGGCGCCGTACTGTTCATTGCCGTAGACTTTCAAGGTACGGCCTTTGGCATCGTGCAGTTCATCCACCAGGTGCGGCTTCATCAGAACGCCGCCGTTCGCCACCGCGGAAGTGATCATATTGAGGTGAAGCGGTGTCATAGATGTAGTTCCCTGTCCGATCGCCATCTGCATGATCCCCTCCGTGGAGAGTGTGTTCGGCATGTTGACAGCGCTGCGGATATAGGGAAGGTCATAGGGAAGCTTACTGTTAAAGAGAAGCGACTTCAGTGTAGCCGACATTGTATCGGCGCTGATCATATTCACACCGATGTTTGCAAAGGAGGCGTTGCAGGAATGCGCGAAGGATTCCTCAAGTCCTACTTCTCCGTGTACTTCATATTCATAACAGTGGATGGATTCTCCTCCCTGCTCGAAGACGCCCGTGCATTTGAAGTCGTAGTTCTCCATCGCATCGGGATCTTCCTGAAGCAGGTCTATGCAGTCGACGATCTTGAATGTGGATCCCGGCGGATAGAGTCCCTGCGTGACCCTGTTCAGCAGCGTTCCGGATTCATTGTCATTGAGCAGGTTCTCCCACTCCTCTTCAATATAGTTGGGATCATAGTCCGGTTTGGAGACCATCGCGAGGATTCTCCCTGTCTTGACCTCCGTCACAATGACCGCTCCTTCGTAACCGCCCATCGCGTCGTAACAGGCCTGCTGGATCTTCGGGTCAAGCGTGGTGATAAGGTTATTGCCCGGGTAAAGCTTATCCTCGGCATTTTCTTTGTTGTCATACCTCACTTTTTCCGAGAGGGGAAGGTCGGAGTGAAGAAGCTCGTACTTGAAGTGCTCCTCCAGGCCGCTTCCGCCCAGCGGCGCATATCCCACCACATGGGCGTACATGCTGCCGAAGGGATAGCTCCTGATCTGCACCACATTGCCGTCTTCATCAAGATCGGTCTGTGTAGATGCAAGCAGTGTCTCCGAATCCGAGGCATAAATGCTGCCCCGCCGGTTCCTCGTCGCCAGAAGCTCATCTCTGTGGTTGTAGTCATTATTAAACAGTTCTACTCTGTCCTCGATCGCCGTCTGTGTGAAGTAAAAACACATCCAGCCGAACAGCAGCGCAAATATGACCGCAAAAAATATAATGTGCGATCTCGCCGCTTTCTTCTCTCTCTCCAGCTTCTCCCAGATCGATGCGCCGGCGAACATTGCCGGATCCGGATTATTACCCTGATCCCGGTCTGAAGAAGCTTTCTTTTTTCGAAATATAGCCATTATAAGATCCTCTGTCAGACATCAAAACGGTTCATGTTCTCATAATCCTTGGAGGGATCATAGATGGGGACTCCCTTGAAGTCCTTATAGAAATCCTGATCCGCTCCGCCCTGTCCGTTGTCATTGCGGTATCCGCCGGTCTCCCTTGCCCTCACCGCATCCTCGTACAGCCTGCTCCTGTCCGGGCTGTGTTCCGCCTCGTAGCGCTGGCGGAATCTCTCGAGCCGCTCCTCCTGCAGAAGGAAGATCGCCCCTACAATGCCGAACATGATAAAAGTTGCAAGCACCGAGCTTCCGCCGTAGCTCACAAGCGGCAGTGTCACTCCCGTCAGGGGAATGAACTTCACTTCCCCGCCGATCGTCAGGAAAGCCTGGAAAATAAAGGCAATGGCTGTCCCGAATGTATATAGTCTGTAGAACTTATTGGAATAACTCCCTGCGAGCAGGAGGAAATCCGTAAAAATGTTGAGACACAGAAGGACCAGGCAGATGCCGAACAGAATCCCCATCTCCTCCACGATCGCCGCGAAGATAAAGTCTGATTCCACGAAAGGGATGCTCGAGGGCATTCCCTGCATGAGCCCCGCCCCGAACAGGCCGCCGAAACTGATGGCAAACAGTGCCTGAGTGATCTGAAAGCCATTACCGTCAATACTGGTCCAGGGGTCAAGGAAAACCTGTACCCTTACTCTGACGTGTGTGAACAGGAAGAAACAGATCACAGCCGTGATCAGCCCCAGCAAAAGCCCTCCCGCCAGGATGTTCCAGTTTCCCGTCGACAGAAAAAGCAGTGCCAGATAGATCACAAAGAAGATCAGCGCGCTGCCCAGGTCTCTTGACAGCACCAGGATACCCACATGGGCTAGGGCCGCAGCCGTAAGGATCGCCAGGTGAGTCCTGTTGTTCTCCTCGCACAGGGCGCTGGCCATGAAGAGAAGAAACAGTATTTTGACAAATTCACTGGGCTGGAAGGTCATTCCGGCAATAGTGAAACTGATCTTGGAACCGTTCGTGATCGCGCCCAGAAGCAGCACTGCTCCAAGCGCCGCGATCCCCAGGATCCCGTAGAAATAAGTCCCTTTTCTAAGGGAGTCGAACTTGCTTCGCAAGAGAGGGATCACCATGAGAAACACCATGCCGGCAAGCGAGATCAGAAGCTGTTTCTGCGCTTTGGCCTGGTTGATCCTGGTGATCATGACAAGGCCGGTGCTCAAAAGCATCATGATATTGTTGATCATGAGCATGTTGGCGCTTTTATAGAGAGTCCTGTAGAGCAGAGACGCCCCCAGGACGATCAAAAGCTGCAAAATGCCGAATGTAAAGATATACTCGTCCCCGGCAAGGATCGCCATAGTGAGATAGGCGTTGACTGTAAAGACACCGAGGCACAGCCTCTGCAGAGTTTCGCAGGTGCGCCGCACGTCTTTACCCGAAGGCAGAGCCACATAGGCGAGAAATGTGTAAAGAACCATGGAGGCCGCGATCATATATTTGCTGTATGAAACTGCGTAGGCCTGCATTTCTTCACCTCCTTTTTAACAGTGAAATCCGTACTATAGTAATGAGCCCCGTCAGATAGCACTCTTGCGGTAATGCCCGGTAGTGTATTCCCGGAATATCTGCTGCGCGCCGCTGTCTTCGCCGCCCGAGCGGTACCAGCGGAGGATTTCCTCCGTCTCGGGGCCGCTTTCCGTAGTGAACGCGCAGATCCACCCTGAGGCTTCGCTGATCACCGGATCCCCTTTTTTCACAAAGCTGTGCAGGGAGAGCGGAAGGCTGTTGTAGATCACATTGCAGCAGTGTCCGCAGACGCAGCGGACAGGAAAGCGCATTCCCTTGCGGTCCTCGAGAGCCCAAAATCCCTGCTCCCTGTGGCTGCACATTCCGGCCGTTTTCTTCACGCATCCCGCAGTGATCATCATCGGGATCCTGCCGTATACCTGCAGAAGCTGCCTGCCGCCGGCACCTTTCATGAGAGGGACCATGTCCCTGCCTGACAGTTCCCAGCCAAGGCTGAGTTTATCGCAGTGCTCAAGAAGAACGTCCCTTGCCGGCGTGTTCCACTGATACAGAGAGCCGTCACCGATGACAAGCCCCTCATAGCGGATCTGCCGCAAAATATCGATCTCCTCGGGGTTTCTGGCAAGCACTCCGCGAAATCCCATTCCGGCGAGCTTTCTGACTCTCTCCCTGCTGCCGGCGCGGCAAACATGGGGCAGAGCGATCAGGCACTGTGCCCTGTCAGCTTCCGATAAAGTCTCCATGATCTGCGGAGTTTCTTCCACGATAATATTCTGTATACCGCACCGCTGTGCGGCCTTAAGCTGCCCGGGGGTTGTTACCTGAGCCCAGATTTCCGGGTTTCTCCGGCCTGTATCAGACTCCGCTCCGTCCTCTGTTCGTCCCGGGTCATCCGCTATGTGACCGTCAGCGCCCGTTAATGCTTTTTCTGCGGCGGTCTGAGTTCTTTCGGGTTTCGCCGCGCTTTCGAGGATCTTCTCCTCCAGCGCCGCCAGCGCGTCGCGTCTCAGCGCGTTCAGGGAAGCTACAGGGAGAAAAACATTCCCCGACACTTCCACTTCCAATGTGTCAAATTCAAAGAGAGAATCTCCCGTCTTTCTGAGGCGCCGCTCGATCTCCTGCGCCTGCATAGGTCTCTTGTCAGCAGTCTGGACGATATCGCCTGGGACTTCTGCAGTGACTGACTCAGCGCCGCTGCAAAGGGATGGAGCTGTCACCGTAAGTTTCGCCTCTTCTCCCGGTGTGATCACCGCTCTGCCCCGGATCGGTCTTTTGGCGGTCTCTCTGAGGTATTTCTCTTCGATCTCCTCCAGAAGTCGGTCATCAGTCCCGGCGTAACCGGGCTTTGTGATAGTCAGAAGTTCTCTTCCGTTTCTCTTATAATAGTATCCGGTGCTCAGGTCGGCGCGAAGATACAGGGACTTCAGCCTCCGCATGTCCTCCGCCTCGATCTTCCAAGGCTTTTTCCGTCCTTCAGCGTCCCACTCCAGAAAGTGATCCAAATACTTTCTGTAGAGCGCGGTGACCCCCGCCGCGTAGTGGGGGCTCTTCATTCTGCCCTCTATTTTGAAAGAATCGATGCCTGCGTCAATGAGGTCAGGGAGGATCTCCAGGACACAGAGGTCCCTCATAGAGAGCGGATAGTGCTCCCTCCCTTTTCCGAGGCCGGCTTCTCTGCCTTCCTCGTCCAGGATCCTGTAGGGAAGCCGGCATGTTCCCGCGCACCTTCCCCGGTTTCCGCTCCTTCCTCCCAGAAAGCTTGAGAGCAGGCAGCGCCCGGAATAGGAGTAGCACATAGCGCCGTGGATGAAACTCTCCACCTCCACCGGCTCCTCTCTCTTGATGGTCCTGATCTCCTCGAGGGACAGTTCCCTGGCAGGGACTACCCTGCGGACTCCGAGCTCTTTGAGAAAGCGCACGGATTCAGGCGCCGACGAGGACAGCTGCGTGGAGGCATGCAGCTCCAGACCGGGACAGCGCTCATGGAGCACTTTAAGAACTCCAAGGTCCTGCACGATCACGCCGTCCAGCCCCTCTCTGTACAGATTTATGGCAAAATCCACCGTCTCCTCAAGTTCGCTCTCCTTGGTCAGGACATTCAGTGTAAGATACACTTTCCTGCCAAAAACATGAGCTTCCCTGATGGATCGTATTATATCTTCCTCTGTGAAGTTCTCCGCATACGCTCTGGCGCCGAATTTCTCTCCGCCCAGATAGACCGCGTCCGCGCCGGCCTTCAGCGCGCCCAGAAAGGCTTTCCTGCTGCCGGCAGGCGCCAGCAGTTCAGGAAGTTTCGTCCCGCCGCTCGTCATTGGATCTGTCTCCTATTTTTTCTTCTTCTCAGCGCTCTGAAGCTTCATCTGCGCTGCCACGAGTTCGTGTTTGATATCATAGAGATCATTCTCTTTTTTGTCAACAACGCTTTGCAGTTCTTCATTCTTCGCGACAGCCTTGAAGTAGTCGTCCGCGATATTGAGATTGAGAAGGAGCTGCCTCATATCGACCGGAAGTCTCCCATAGTCCGGATCTGCGTTAAGTTCGTCGATCTTGCCGTTGAGATACCCGGCCACTCTCAGAAGATACTCCTCGCTCTCGTAACCGCTGAGGGTGTAAGTCCTGCCTCCGATCACTACCTGTGCATCTGTCTTTTCATTCATACCTTCTTAGTCCTCCATATACGGGAATCCAAGGTGTGTATAAGCCTCCCGCGTCGCGACCCTTCCTCTTGGCGTCCTGTTGATCAGTCCGTTCTGCAGAAGATAAGGTTCCACAAGATCCTCCAGGGTTCCGGAATCCTCTCCTATGGCTGCTGCCAGCGTATCCAGTCCCGCCGGTCCTCCGCCGAATTTCTCGATCAGGGTATAGAGGAAGTTCCTGTCCGCCCTGTCAAGACCCATGCGGTCAACGTCCATCAGATCCAGCGCTGTGCGCGCGATGTCCAATGTGATCTTTCCGTCATATCTGACCTGCGCGTAGTCCCTGACACGCTTGAGGATCCTATTGGCCAGTCTCGGCGTGCCTCGGCTTCTGCGGGCAAGTTCTACGGCACCCTCGTCGTCAATGGGCACCCTGAGTTTCTTCGCGCTGGCCTTGACGATCTGCTTGAGCTCCCCGGTATTGTAAAATTCCAGCCTGTGGATCTCTCCGAACCGGTCCCTTAAAGGGGCCGAGAGCAGTCCCGCCCTCGTCGTCGCGCCTATCAGCGTAAATCTGGGGAGTTCCAGACGGATCGACTTGGCCGCCGCGCCCTTTCCGATCAGGATATCGATGGCAAAATCTTCCATGGCCGGATACAGCACCTCTTCCACCTGTTTGTTCAGGCGGTGGATCTCGTCGACAAAGAGGATGTCGTTCTCCTTAAGTCCGTTGAGGATCGCCGCCATTTCTCCCGGCTTTTCTATCGCCGGTCCGCTGGTGACCCTGATATTTACTCCCATCTCATTTGCAATGATCCCTGAGATCGTCGTCTTGCCAAGTCCGGGCGGTCCGTAGAAGAGCAGGTGGTCCAAAGGTTCCCCCCTCTGTTTGGCCGCCGCGATGGAAATCCCCAGGCTCTCCTTGATCTTGGTCTGTCCAATATATTCGCTGAGCCGCTGCGGCCTCAGAGTGCCTTCGATGCGGCTGTCTTCTTCCGTGAAATTGGTTTCTATCGTTCTTCTCTGCATAAGCTTTATTCGATCCCGTTCCTTGCTTTCTTCCCGTCAGGCGCATCCGTTTACAGATAGCGCAGTGCCGCTTTGAGGATACTCTCAGTATCGGCCAGTTCCTTCTGCTCTTTCTGCGCGTTCTCTTTGCAGGCCCTGACCGCTTTGACGGCCTCCGCCCTGGAATACCCGAGTGCCGTGAGGGCTTCTGCCGCTTCCTCGGCGGCGCTGTCCTGTCCTGCGGCAGCCCCCGGCAAACCGGCATCAAATCCTCCTGATCCCGAAATTCCCGCATTTCCCGCAGCAATAGCAAGCATTTCCGCGTCGTGCATCCCGGATACCTTGTCCCTGAGGTCGATGATCACCCTTTCCGCAGTCTTTTTGCCGATGCCCGGAGCCTTGGATATCATCCTGGAATCCCCGGTCATGATCGCGAAGCGCAGATCATCCGCCGTTCCAACGCTCAGAAGAGCCAGGCCTCCCTTGGGACCGATCCCGCTCACTGTGATCAGAAGCTTAAAGAGTTCCAGATCCTCTCTGGACATAAATCCGTACAGCGCGATCTGGTCTTCCCTTAAATATGTATAAGTATAGACCAGCACTTCCTCATCGCGGCCCGCGGCAGCGAGTCTCTGCACCGTTTCGCCGGCGACCCGCACTTCATATCCGACGCCGCCGACATCTATTACTGCGGTTCCCTCATAGAGAGCCGCGACATAACCTCTTAAAAATGCGATCATTAATACACGCTCCTTGAAGCAATTGATGAATCTCATTATACATCCGCGACTATCCTTTGACAAATATCACTGCCTGCCGAATCAATAGCGCACTGCGCGGACAGTTCCCAAGTTCCCATTGCTTCCGTAATGTGTTAATATAAAACAACGCATTAATAAACGAAAAGGAGCGCTTCTATGGGTAAAGTATTCCGTTTTAACAAAGATGTGGACACCGATCAGATCATCGCTTCCCAGTATCTTCTCTATCCTACTGTGGATGAAATGAAAGCTCACACTTTCGAATCCCTGGATGCGGATTTCGCATCCAATGTTAAGCCCGGCGATTATGTCGTCGCGGACAGCAATTTCGGCTGCGGTTCCTCCCGCGAACAGGCCCCCGCTGTCCTCAAGGCACTGGGCGTTCGCGCCGTTCTGGCTCCTTCCTTTGCCAGGATCTTCTACAGAAATTCCATCAATATCGGCCTTCCCGCCATTGTCTGCGACGGCCTCTATGACGCGGTCAGGACAGGCGACGAGATCGACCTGGATATGGAAAAAGGCATCGTAACTTTCGGGGAGCAGACCTTCTCCTGCACGAAACTTCCCGTTCATCTTCAGAAGATCCTTGACCGGGGCGGCCTGATCAGTTCTCTGGATGAAATGTGAACACCCGGCAATATTCGTTATGGAGGAAACCACTATGGGAATGACAATCGCTGAAAAGATCATCGCCCGCGCAGCAGGCGCGGAGGCCGTCAGGGCCGGTGAGATCCACACTGTCACGCTCGACTATCTTATGAGCAATGACGGCACAACGCATCTCACCATCGATATGTACAATAAACTCCGCAATCCCAGGATCGCGGACAAAGAAAAACTCGTCTGGATCGTAGACCACAATGTCCCCTGCGACAGCCCCAAGACGGCGGCTTCCCAGAAGAAGATGCGCGATTTTGCCAGAGACAACGGCATAACCTTCTACGAAGGCGAGGGCGTATGTCACCAGATCATGTGCGAGAAGCATGTGGTGCCCGGGCAGCTCATCTTCGGAGCGGACAGCCACACCTGCGCATACGGCGCACTGGGCGCTTTCGGAACCGGCGTCGGCTGCACTGACTATCTCTACGGAATGGTGACGGGCGGCTCCTGGGTCATGGTCCCCGAGACGCTTCGCTTTAACCTCACTGGCAAGCTTGCTGACCGGGTCACCGCGAGAGACCTGATCCTGACCATCATCGGTATGATCGGAGCCAACGGAGCCAACTATCACGCCATGGAATTTGTCGGCGACGGCATGAAGAACCTGACCATGAGCGACCGCATCTCCATCTGCAACCTCTGCGTGGAGGCAGGTGCCAAAACAGCGCTCATGGAAGTCGACGACATCACCCTCGCCTATCTTGAGGAACACGGCGGCAGAAAGCCTGCAGCCTGCTTTAAGAGCGACGACGACGCTGTCTTCGAGAAAACTTTCGATATCGATCTCTCCACTATCGTCCCTGTGGTCGCAAAGCCGCACTTTGTGGACAATCTCGCCCCTGTTGACGAAGTAAAGGGCGTAAAGATCAACGAAGCTTTCCTCGGATCCTGCAACAACGGCCGTATCGAAGACCTTCGCCTTGGCGCTTCTATCATTAAGGGACACAAGGTAGCCGACAAGGTCCGCTTCCTCGTCGTTCCCGCAAGCCAGGAGGTCTACAGACAGGCTCTCCGCGAGGGACTTCTTGACATCTTCATGGAAGCCGGCGCTATGATCATGAACCCCAACTGCAGCGTCTGCTGGGGGAGCTGCCAGGGCGTCATCGGCGCAGGCGAAGTGCTGATCAGCACCGGAACCCGCAACTTCAAGGGCCGCGCAGGCGATAAGAATTCCTTCGTCTACCTGGGGAGCGCCGCAACAGTCGCCGCCTCCGCCATCGCGGGCGAGATCGTCTCTCCTTACACCTATTAAGCCGTTTTTTTGCAGAGCGGCACTGCCTGGGCTGTGCCGCTTTCATTATTAAAGAGGAATTATCTATGGAACAATTTACAGGTAAAGTCTGGCTGCTCGGCGACGACATCGACACAGATATCATCATTCCCACCGAGTACCTGGCACTCAAGACAGTAGGTGATATGGCTCCCTACGGCTTTTCGCCCCTTCGGCCCGAACTGGCCTCGCAGATAAAGCCCGGCGACATTATCGTAGCCGGCAAGAACTTCGGCTGCGGTTCCTCCCGCGAACAGGCGCCCGAAGTCATCAAGGCCCTCGGAGTACGCGCTGTCATCGCCCGCTCTTACGCAAGGATCTTCTTCCGCAATGCCATCAACAACGGTCTTCTCCTCATCGAGAACGACACACTCTGTAATGACGTAAAGGAAGGCGACGAGATTACCGTCAATGTCGGCGAATCCATTGAATACAATGGCAAAACATACCCGATCTCCGCTCTCCCCGACAACCTGCTCGACATTCTCGAGGCCGGCGGCCTTGTAAAAGCAATGCAGAAGCTCAACGGCATCATCAAGTAGGAGGAAGCGAAAATGGGATCAACCCTTATAGAAAAGATTTTTGCACACAATATCGGCGCCGGCTCCGTAAAAGCCGGTGATATCATTACGGTCAATGTCGACCGCGTCATGATCCACGATATTTTCATTCCTTTTGTTAAGGACAAATTTGAGGAGATGGGTTTTACAAAGATCTGGGACCCGGACAGGACTGTCCTGATCTATGATCACCTTGTCCCCGCAAGCCAGCTCGACGACCCCCGCCATCACCACATCGGCGATGATTTCTGTGACAAATACGGAGTTAAGAACGTGCACCGTTCCGACGGCATCTGCCATCAGCTGATGACAGAAGCCGGCTATGTTAACCCCGGCGACGTCGCCTTCGGCACAGACTCTCACACTGTCACCTACGGCTGTGTGGGCGCTTTCTCCACAGGCATCGGCTACACGGAAATGGCCAGTATTCTGGGAACCGGAAAACTCTGGGTCCGCGTCCCCGAAACTATACGCGTCAATATCAACGGGGCCCTTCCCGAAGGCGTCACTTCCAAGGATATCATTCTCACCATTATCGGTGATCTTCGCGCTGACGGAGCCACCTACAAATCTCTTGAATTTGCAGGCAGTACAGTAGACGCCATGTCCGTCGCGAGCCGCATGACCATGTCCAATATGACTGTCGAGTGCGGAGCCAAGTGCGGTCTCTTCTCCCCTGACGAGAAGACTGCAGAGTACTGCGGCATGGAAGGACTCGACGACTTCCTCCTGTCCCTTCACGGCGACGAAGACGCCGAGTATGCGCAGATCCTCAATTATCGCGCGGAAGATTTTGTCCCTGTCATGGCCTGCCCCTCCCAGGTAGACAAGATCAAGCCCGTCTCTCAGGTCATTTCAGAGGCTGCGGCTATGGAAGAGGGAAGCATTGTTCCTTCTGTAGGCCTCATCTCCGGCGGAAGTGTCCGCGTCGACCAGGTCTTCATCGGCTCCTGCACCAACGGCCGCCTCGAGGACCTGCAGGCAGCTGCTTCTGTCCTGAAGGGCAAACACATCGCGCCTTTCGTTAAGCTGATCGTTACTCCGGCCAGCCGTAAGATCTACAGAGAAGCCCTGGCTGACGGGACTCTGGACACCCTCGCTCAGGCGGGCGCCATGATCACTACCCCCGGCTGCGGCCTCTGCTGCGGCAGAACCGGCGGCATCCTCACGGACAACGAAGTGGTAGTCGCCACCAACAACCGCAACTTCCTCGGCCGCATGGGCACTTCCAAGGTAAACATCTACCTTGCTTCTCCTATTACGGCTGCGAAGTGTGCAGTGGCAGGGAAGATTGTATAAAATTCAGCATTCATCGTCACATAAAAAGGAATAAAATAAGGGGCTGTCGCATTAAGTGTGAAGGGCTCATCATCCCGTAAAAAAAGAAAAAGACCCGATGAGCAAGCTCACCGGGCCTTATTTTATTCCTTTTTTCGGGGTGCTGAATTTTTAAATCAGTTATTGATCAGCATATCGCCTTCGTTGTTCCAGCTGTACATCTTGCGGATCTCCGCACCGACCTTCTCAGCGGGATGCTCAGCATTGAGTTTTCTCATAGCGTTGAAGTGAACCTGCTGGCCTGCGTTGGGGCTCATCTCAAGAAGGAATTCCTTAGCGAAGGAACCGTCCTGGATGTCAGCGAGGATCTTCTTCATAGCTTTTCTGGTCTCGTCTGTGATGATCTTGGGACCTGTGATGTAGTCGCCGTACTCAGCGGTGTTGGAGATGGAATATCTCATTCCGGCGAAACCGGACTGATAGATCAGGTCGACGATCAGCTTCATCTCGTGTACGCACTCGAAGTATGCGTTGCGGGGATCATAGCCGGCCTCTACCAGAGTCTCAAAGCCTGCCTTCATCAGAGCGCAGACGCCGCCGCAAAGGACAGCCTGCTCGCCGAAGAGGTCGGTCTCGGTCTCGGTTCTGAATGTGGTCTCAAGGATACCTGCGCGGGAAGCGCCGATGCCTGCACCGTATGCAAGAGCCTTGTCAAGCGCCTGGCCTGTAGCGTCCTGGTAAACAGCGACCAGAGAAGGAGTTCCCTTGCCTGCCTGATACTCGCTGCGAACGGTGTGTCCGGGAGCCTTGGGAGCGATCATGGTTACGTCTACATCTGCCGGAGGCTTGATCAGACCGAAGTGAATGTTGAAGCCGTGAGCAAACATCAGCATATCGCCGGCCTTGAGGTTGGGCTCGATGTCCTTCTTGTACATAGCGGCCTGCTTCTCATCGTTGATCAGGATCATGATGATGTCCGCCATCTTAGCTGCCTCAGCAGTATTGTAAACTGTGAGTCCCTGCGCCTCAGCCTTAGCCTTGGACTTGGATCCCTCGTAAAGACCTACGATGACGTTGCATCCGGACTCCTTGAGGTTGAGCGCATGCGCATGGCCCTGGCTGCCGTAGCCGATAATAGCGATTGTCTTGCCCTCCAGTACAGACAGGTTGCAGTCTTCCTGGTAATAGATCTTAGCTTCTGACATTTTTCTTTCCTCCATAAAATCTTATTGTATCTCCACCGGATCTCAAAACTGATTTACAGCCTGTCCGGACAGAAAACCATGTGGGGTGCTGCTATACACTATCCTATATAAGGATTCTCTATGCCGAATCCTTTATACGATAAGAGCCTTCGGGCTGCTCAGATGAGCTTGTCCAGATAGATGACGTTCTTGGTTCCTCTTCCAAGACCCGCTACGCCCGTTCTCGCGAGCTCCAGGATCTCGTAGCCGCTGACAAGCTTCAGGAACGCATCGACTTTGCCGGAGTTGCCTGTAACTTCGATCATAAGGCTCTCATTGGATACGTCGATGATGTTTCCCCTGAAAATGTTGGCGAGGGCGATCACATTCTCTCTCTGGTCCGCGTTCGCCTTGACCTTGATCATCGCAAGTTCCCTGAATACGCTTTCCTCAGGCTTGAGCTCATGTATGTCCCTGACGTCCACAAGTTTCATAACCTGTTTCTCGATCTGCTCCATGATGTCGTTGTCACCGGATGTCACGACCGTGATCCTGGTGATGGTGGGCTCAGCAGTTACACCCGCCGTAATGCTCTCGATGTTGTATCCTCTTCGGGAGAACAGGCCGGAAATACGGCTCAATACACCTGAATTGTTGTCAACGAGGATCTGGAACACCTTTCTGTTGGTCACTTCACTCATTTCATCTTATCCCTTCATATGATGAATTATCTTCATTCATCTGATGAATATTTTTAATGTTTTGCCAAATTGCAACTATTATAACGCCGTGCTCCCATCAAGTCAAACCCAAAAAGGCCCTGAGAGAGACCGATTTAGCCGGATCCGCGCCTTTATCTGCCCTGCTCGGAACATTTAAGGAGCGCCAGAGTGCCGGTCCTCGCGATCTCAATGATGCTGACAGTGCGCAGAGTATCCAGAAAGATCTGTACGCGCTCGGGCGTGTCGCACATCTGGATCGTCATCATAGTCTTGGACATGTCCACTATTTTGGCATCCATGATCTCGCAGTTCTCCATGATATCTTTGCGGTTGGTGCGGTTGTAGCGCACTTTGACCAGCATCAGCTCACGGTTGATGCTCTCCGTCTCGTCGAAGGTCTTTACCTTGATAACGTCGAGCTTCTTGTTGAGCTGCTTCTCGATCTGCTCCAGAGTCCTGCGGTCGCCGCTCGATACGATGACCATATTGGAGACATTCTTATCTTCGGTCTCTCCCACCGCAAGGGAGTCGATGTTAAAGCATCTGCGCCAAAACAGTCCCGCGACCTTGCACAGCACACCGGAACGGTTCTCAACCAGTACAGAATAGATTCTCTTCATGCCTGTTCCCCTTTGTATTATCCGAATTCGTCACCCTTGTACCGGATCAGACTACCAGCTTGGGATCGATGATCACTTCCAGGAGCGTAGCCTCGTCATCCGAGAGGAAATCCTCAATGCCGCTGTCCATATCTTCCACTGCTGCGATCTGCAGATAGCGGATGCCGTAGGCGTCAGCGAGTTTTCTGAAATCCGGAATGGAGTCGCCCAGGTCGATGACCGAGTAGCGGTCCTGATAGGTAAAGTGCTGATACTGGCGCACCAGGCCAAGGACATTGTTTCTGAGAACAACGATCTTGACAGGCACCTTGTACTGCTTCATGGTAGCAAGTTCCATCATCGTCATCTGGAAACCGCCGTCGCCGCACACCGCTACGACCTGCCGGTCCGGAGCCGCGAGCTTGGCGCCAAGCGCCGCGGGAACGGAATATCCCATAGTTCCCATACCTCCGCTCGTCAGGAACCTGCTTTTTTCCTTGATGACGCAGTTCGCGCAGGACCAGAGCTGGTTCTGTCCCACGTCCGCGACGTAGACAGCGTCGTCCTTCATGGCTCTGGACAGGCGCTTTATAAAGATCTCAGGGTTGACCGTGAGGGCGTTGATCTCTTCCTCGGTCAAAGTAGAGGAATACATGTGGCGCTTTCTGCGGGACGCGTTCTGCGTATCGTCCTTGTAACCGTCGAGCTTGTCGATCCACAGCGAGTGATCCGCTATGATCTCCGCCTTATTGAACTCCTCAAAAACATGTTTGATATCACCGACCAGCGGGATCGTGGGACCGGCGTTCTTGCCGATCTCCGCGGGGTCGACGTCAATATGCACCAGAACTTTATTCTCTGTGATCAGATCGGGCTGGCTGAAGGACCTGTCCGCTACTCTCGCGCCGACCATGATGATCATATCAGCGTCGTTCATGGCCCTGTTGCCATAGGCCTGGCCATTATTGCCTACCATTCCGTAAAAGAGGAAATGGTTGGTGGGAAGGACACCCAGTCCCATCATTGTGCAAACTACAGGTATATCCTTTTCCTCCACAAATCTGCGCACTTCTTCCCTCGCGCCGCTGCTCAGGTGAACGCCGCCGCCGACGCAGATAATGGGCCTCTTGGCTTTCTGGAGCTCTTTGATCACTCTTTTGATCTGAACTGCGTGTCCCATGACCGTGGGCTTGTAGGTGCGGATGCTGACGCTCTCGGGATACGCGAATTTGCGGATCTCCGCTTTCTGCACATCGATCGGAATATCGATGAGGACGGGGCCCTTTCTGCCGGTGCTGGCAATGTGGAAGGCCTCTTTCATGATCCTGGGGACATCCGAAGCTTTGCGCACGATATAGCTGAATTTAACGAAGGACTCGCAGGCACCGGACACATCGACTTCCTGGAAGACGTCGCTTCCCATGAGGTTAGAATCCACCTGGCCCGTGATGCAGACCAGCGGAATGCTGTCAGCAAACGCGGTGGCGATTCCCGTGATCAGATTGGTCGCGCCGGGACCGCTGGTGACAACGGCGACGCCGACCTTGCCCGAGATCCTGGCATACCCGCTGGCCTCGTGGGCCGCGTTCTGCTCCTGTCTCACAAGGATGGTCTTGATATTGGTATTCAAAATGCTGTCATAGAAAGGACAGATGGCGACTCCGGGATATCCGAAGACGTATTCCACCCCCTCAGCCTCGAGACATTTCACAATTGCATCTGCTGCTATCATCTATGTTCCTCCTGCCATCACTTCTGCGCCGCGGAAACCATCACTGCCAAAGGAATGCCTGCAGCAAACACTACAGGCATTTCTCTTTAGTATCTCAGCACTTGACGAGCTTGAAGCTCTTCTTGCCTCTCTTGACGAGCTTGCCGTCTTTGAGGTCATCCTTTGTGAATACTGCCTTGAAATCCTGAACCTTCTCGCCGTCTACGGTGACGCCGCCCTGGATCACGTCCCTGCGCGCGTCGCCTCTGGATTTCTCCAGGCCGGCCTTTACGAGAATTGTCAAAATATCGACTTCGCCGTTCTCATTAAAATCCTCTGCAGCGAGCACTGCAGTGGGAACATTGTCCATGCTGCCGGGAGTAGCCGCGCTGAAGAGCGCCTCTGCGCCCGCCTTGGCCTTGGCTGCCTCATCGCTGCCGTGGACCAGTGTGGTCAGTTCTGTAGCGAGGATCTCCTTGGCGGTGTTGAGCTGGGCGCCCTCCCACTTATCCATCTCATCGATCTGCTCAAGAGGAAGGAAAGTCATCATGCGCAGGCACTTAAGGACGTCCGCGTCGCCGATATTTCTCCAGTACTGGTAGAAATCGTAAGGAGAAGTCTTGTCGGGATCGAGCCAGACTGCGCCCTTCGCTGTTTTGCCCATCTTCTTGCCCTCGGAGTTGAGCAGAAGGGTGATGGTCATGGCGAAAGCGTCCTTGCCGAGTTTCTTGCGGATCAGCTCTGTGCCGGCCAGCATGTTGCTCCACTGGTCGTCGCCGCCGAACTGCATGTTGCAGCCGTAGGTCCTGTACAGGTTGTAGAAGTCAAAAGCCTGCATGATCATGTAGTTGAATTCAAGGAAGCTCAGGCCCTTCTCCATACGCTGCTCGTAGCATCTTGCGCGGAG
>CACZXG010000011.1 GCA_902785055.1 uncultured Lachnospiraceae bacterium | reverse complement strand
TCCCCGTTTACCTCGTGATTGACACCTCCGGCTCCATGTATGGCGAGCCGATTGAGGCCGTGAAAAACGGCGACATTACGGACGAGGAGCTGCTATGGGCAAAGCGGGCGGTGGCCTCCGATCTGCGCGCCTCCGATACCGCTTCCGCTGGCCACCGGCAGTCCCACCATCTGCGCCGTCTTTACCGCTGCCGCGATCGTCATGACGCCGTCCTGCTTCTTTGCCAGCAGGATCGGGATGTCCCTTGCGGACGCCTTAAAGATCGATCCCCTCTTCTGCTCAAGGTACAGGATCTCGTCATCGGTCAGTCCCACATGGATCTGCCCGTTCAAAATAGCGGTGAAGGCAGGTACCGCTCCGCTCTCTCTGACGACGTTTCTCATGCGATACGCGAACTCGGCGATCCCGGGATAGATCATGCCGCCGAAGGTAGCCGCGCTCTCGATGACGACCACAGGTCTGCCTTCCTTCATGGCGCCCGCTACCTCTTCGGAGAACACGATGTAGTCGTCTTTCCCGCTTCTGAACTCTACTTCACGCCCCTCAGTATCAGCCGGCGTATCCGGTGCGATCGCTTCCTCGTGGACTGTCGAGAACATGTCCACGAAATCCATCCAGGACTCGATATCGTATCTGATATCGGGCGAAGCCACCAGCTCCCCTTCCGCGTCGAGCAGATAACTGGAAGCCGGCTCAGGCGTGCTGTCCTGCGCGGAATCTTCATCCTCATCCCAGTTATTGTCAGCAAAGCGCTCTGTCTCGATGCCGACCCATCCGTTGGCAAAGACGTAGAGACTGCTGACCCACTCGCGGGTTCCCGACAGTACGCTCTCTATGCTGTATGTCATCTCCTCATCCTTGAGGAAAAATCCCTGGATATTCTGCTGGACATCCTCCCGGGTCAGACCCATCCTGCTGCTGTGGGATGTCCTGCACGCCAACGTGGCGCCGCTCAGCACGACATATTCCCCGCCGTCGACAAAACTGCAGATCTGCTCAAAGAAAGCGCGGTCCTCCATAAGCGTCAGAAAGATCTCCGCGGGAATATAGGACGTGTCCCCGTTCTGCGCAGTCCACGCCGCGAACTGCTCCTGTGTATCGATCGAAGCAAGATTCATCAGCTCTTCCACTGTGAAAGGCGACTCCACGATGTCAATCTTGTCAAACCTGTTGTAAAAATCAGATGTGATCATCCCCATAACCATACCCTCCTTGCTCACATACATAACTGTATATTTAATTATACCATACTCCCGCCTGCCTCTTTGGATTATTTGCACAGATGCCCCCGAAAGACAGCATAAAAAAAAACGGATGAAAACCCGCCCGGGTCTTCATCCGTCACTTCCGTAAACCGGTCTTACTGCTCTGTCTTCTCCTCAGCAGCTTCCTTCCCTGTCTCCTCTGTCGAGATCACGGTATCACAGACACCGTCTCCGTCGGTATCAATCAGGACCTTGTCCGCCTTTCCGTCATCATCCGTATCGACAGCCACTGCATCGATCTTGCCGTCTTTATCAAGATCTACATAGACCGCATCGTCCTTTCCGTCTCCGTCAAGGTCCGTAGTCTCCACTCCCTGGCCGAGGACAACCTTGTCCTCTTCGGCGATCTCGCTCTTTACGACCTCTCCTTCTTCAGCGGGCTCAGCTGCCTCTGCCTCTTCCGCAGGCTCTGCATCCTCTGCAGCGGGCGCTTCAACCTCGTCCTCAAAAGTATCTTCGTCTTCGAAGTCCTCGTCAAACTCATCAATATCATACGCGTCATCATCAGCGCGTTTCTTCAGATAATACGCTGCGCCTGCCGCTGCTGCCGCAGTGACTGCTGCTACGATCAGTTTTCCAAAAAGTCTCATAATCCGTTCCTCCATATTCAAATCTGTTAACAGTGCCCTTGTATTTGTAATTGTACACTCCTTTTGAGAAATGCACATTACCGATTTGTGAATTTTGTGTAAAATCCTATGAACATTTTATTCAGAACAGCGATTACAATTTCAAATACGCCCGTGAGATCCACTCGAACTCCTTGGGATCGGATATGGGTTCCACTGTGAAGTCATCCCCCTGGACATGGCACCTGTAGATGAACTGTCCGTCTGTCTGTATCTCATCGTTCTCCACCACGCAGCTGACGACATAGTGCCGGTTCTCGATATCGAACTCGTCCACTACCGCCATTTCCACATCTCTTCCGTCCCTCGCTGTGACATGAAAGGTCACATATTCTCCGCTTTCAAATGCCGGCGTATTGTTCTCCATACTGCTGTCTCCTCGCTGTTTATCATCCTTACTGGGGGTCAGGGACCCCTGCCATATTGAACTCTCCGGGAGCTATGATCTTCATTGCCCGGTGAAGATTGTCGATCTCCACTCTTTTATAGGAGCCGCCGTACTCCCCGTCTCTCGTCCAGTTGACCGGCTCGTCCGACTCAAGTACAAGATGCGATGTTTTGAACCGGTAGACCATGTCCGAGACATCTGTCAGGTGGCTGATATACTGCAGGATATCATTAAGCTCAAGGATGTTGGTGGGCATCTTGATCAGCGTCACCTCAAAGAGGCCGTCATTCATATCAACCTCGCTCCCGGTGATGTCAGGGAATCCCCCAACGGACTTGGAATTAGTGATCATTCCGAAGACAAAATTGTCTGTCATCGAGAACTCTTCAGACTCCACATGGAAATGGTAGGTGCGGGCCTTGCCCAGATCCATCATTCCCTGCAGGACATAGGCCAGATGGCCCAGCTGGTTCTTGAGATCCTGAGGAGTCTGGTAGGAGGTCTCCGTAAAGATACCGAAAGCCGCCACGTAAGTGAAATAGGTCTTTTTGTTAAAGAGCCCCAGATCGCACTCATAAGGTTTCCCGTAGGCGGCTACCCTGGCAGCTGCCTTCATGTCCGAAGGGATCCCCAGGCTCGCCGCGAAATCATTGGTCGTCCCCGAGGGTATGTATCCGATAGGTACGAAGGGCTTTTCGGGATGCTCCATCATTCCGCTGACCACTTCGTCGAGGGTGCCGTCCCCTCCCGCGCAGATCACATATAAATAGTCTTCCTTCCTGGTCCTCACCATGTTCCTGGCATCTCCTCTGCATCTTGTGGGATAGCAGGTGACCACGTAATCCCTCTTCGATAAGATCTCCAGGATGTCCACCAGGTCCGTCCGGATCTGAGATTTTCCCGACACCGGGTTGAATATAAAGAGTACCTTTTTCCAGGAACCGTCGTTTCCGAAGTTCGCGGCTCCGCTCTTATCACTCTTCGAAAGAGTACTCATCTTCTTGTCCTCCGCGTCTGTATCTGTCAGTCATTTCTTCAATCTTCAGCTCCAGGATATCAAAGAGCCTGCCCAAATAGCGCATTGCGGGCTCTGTTGCGATGGCAAACAGGACGAACAGCATGATGCATTCAGTCGATATATGCCTGATCGAGAACAGCCAGTTGAAGAAATATGCAAAAAAGCAAAGTCCGGCAATGCACCCCAGTATGACCGCCCAGCGGTACTTGTTGAGCGGTGTGCTGATCCGGAACAGGATCATGAATCCGACGATAGCCAGCAGGAATGTAGCTGCGACAGAGATGTCCACTTCCGCCACATTAAAAGTGCTTCCGAACACCACCAGCGCCGCAATGGCAAAGAAATCCGTCAGAGCGGCAGGCATCGCGTTGAAGACCACTTTCCTCAGGAAGTTTCCCTCGATCCTGCGGTGGTTGGCCTCCATTGCCAGGAAAAAGGCCGGGATTCCGATGTTGAACATACTGATCAGTGAGATCTGCGAGGGCTGCAGGGGATAGACCAGTACGTTGATGATCGAGAACACAGAAAGCAGCAGGGAGAAAATATTCTTGACCAGGAACAGCGTCGCTGAGCGCTCCACGTTGTTGATGATCCTGCGTCCCTCATTTACGATCTGCGGCATATGAGCGAAATCGGAGTCCAGAAGGACCACCTGAGCCGCCTGTACAGCCGCGTCGGAACCTGCCGCCATGGCGATGCTGCAGTCCGCGCTCTTCATCGCGAGGATATCGTTGACACCGTCTCCCGTCATGGCGACCGTGTGTCCCTCTGCCTGCAGAGCCTTTACGATCTTCTGCTTCTGATCGGGTGTAACTCTCCCAAACACTGTATATTTACGTACAGCCTCGGCAATTTCCTCGTCATTTCCGAGCCAGGATGCGTCTACATAACTCTCCGAGTTCTCGATGCCCGCCTGTCTGGCCACTTCCGACACAGTCAGCGGGTTATCTCCCGATATGACGCGCACGTTTACGCCCTGCCTGGCAAAATAGCCGAAGATCTTCTGCGCGTTCTCCCGCAGCGGGTTCTGCAGGAGAATGAAGAAGATCGGCTCGACCTTCATACCGTACAGGCCGTTCTTAGGCACCGGCAGCGATCTTCTGACCGTGCTGCCCGCTCCTGTACCGTCTCCCATGTATCTTCCGAAAACAAGGACGCGAAGTCCCTTCGACGCGAATTCATCCACCACGTCGCTGTATTTGTCAAAGTCCTCACAGAGCACAAATTCAGGCGCTCCCAGGACATAAGTGGAGTCCGTGAACTGCACACTGCTGTATTTGTGCTTGGAACTGAAGGGGAAGAAAGACAGCGCCTGCCGGTTCCCTCTGCCGCGGAAGTACTCCCGCATGGCCTTCATGGTTATATTGTCGTCCGGGAGCACCATAAGGTATTCCCCCACAATCCCCTTGTAGCGCCGGAGCTGGTCATCGGTAAGCCTCTGGGCCGGAACCGCGTCTGCCACCAGCATGCTGTTGTCCGTGACTGTGCCGGTCTTATCCACGCAGAGCGTGTCGACCCTTGCCAGCGTCTCAATACTCTTCATGTCGTGCAGCATGACCTTGCGCCTTGCCAGCAGGACCGAACTCGTCGCCAGTGTCACACTGACCAGCAGATACAGACCCTCCGGGATCATGCCGATGACCGCGGCGACCATACTCACCACGCTCTCGCTGAAACTGTTTCCCTGCATGACATAGCCCTGCACGAACAGAGTTACGCCGATAGGAATGATCATGATGCCCGCCGCGATGACGATCCTGTTGATGGACCGCACCATTTCCGACTGCTCGCCTGTGGGCATCTTGCGCGCCTTCAGCATCAGTTTGGATATATAGGAGTCCTGTCCGACCCTGGTGAGTCTTGCCATACACTCCCCGGAAGCCACGAAACTTCCGGACATCAGCTCATCTCCGGGTCCCTTGACGATCTCGTCCGCTTCACCGGTGAGGAGCGCCTCATTGATGGCAGCTTCTCCGCTTACGATCTCCGCGTCCGCCGGGATCTGGTTGCCCGCTCTTAAGACGATCACATCTCCCAGCACCAGTTTGTCGATCGGCACCTTGGTGCGGGATCCGTCTCGGATCGCTATAGCGTTAGGCTCATGCAGGATGCTCAGGCCGTCCAATACCTTCTTGGCGTGAAGTTCCTGAAAAATACCGATCAGTGTATTCGCTATGATCACCGGCAGGAAAGTAAGGCTGTTGAAAGCCCCCGCCAGGATCAGCAGAAGACTGATGATCAGAAAGATCAGGTTGAAATAAGTAAATACGTTTTCTTTGATGATGTCTTTGGTCGTCTTCGCGGTCCGGTCGATCTGCACGTTGACCTTGCCCTTGGCGGTCAGTTCCCTGACCTCAGACATCTCCAGTCCTATCTGTTCTATTTTAATCACCTCTGATTCTTATACTCTGTGATTACATGCCGCGTACACAAATCTGTCCGCCTCTCTGCCAAAAAAGCGCAAAGAACTGCATGCTAAGATTAGATTATAGCATGCAGTTCCAAGAATTCGATTGCCAGTTTGTGAATTTTGTCTAAAAATTATTTGTCGTTATTGATCTCTTTTGTCTCGATGATAAACCTCACACTTCCCTTCTGCCCGTCGCAGATTCCCGAGAAGTTCGTGTAGCTGTGTTCCGCGTCTCTGGCAGCCCTGATGCCCCTGATCACATCCTTGTACTCCGGACCCGCCAGCTCCGCGAGGCTCCGGATGCCTTCCTCGTCAAACTCCGCAATGCCGTCCGCGAATTCGTTCATGCCGTCCACCAGCTGCCCGTATACGCTGCCGAGCTCGCCTCCCGCCGAGGACACCGTTTTCATCGCTGAGGCGAGCTGCGCTGAGCCCTCCGAAGCTGTGGCGAGCGCTTTTTCGAAGACTCCAAGGCCCTCTGACAGTTTCGCGCTGCCTCCGGACAGTTCAGAGACTCCTGCCTTGAGCTGCGTGAGCGCTGAAGAAAGCTCAGTAAGAGCACCCGTAAGGGATGACACTCCTTCCGCATATGCGCCGATCACCGCCAAAGACTGTTCCATATTCGCTGTGATCTGTGCGATCTCTTCCATTTTTTCAGGGCTCAGCGCCTCCAGAGCGGGTACCGCCGGCTCGACGATCTGCGCGGACGCGTCTCTTAGTGTATTCCGGTTTCCTTCCGCATCCTTCTGGATCCCGTCCCTGATCTCCCCAAAAGCCGCGTCCAGGGAGATCTCTGTATCCTCCACATTCGTGTTTTCATTTATTGATTCCACGATCTGATTGATGATCTTCGTCTTCTGCTCGTCCGTGAGTCCCAAATCGTCCGGAAAACTGCTGCTTTCCACAATTTCTATTATAGAATCGCGAACATCTGCTGCCTTTTCCCCGGCCTGGCCGGACGCTTCCGCGTTGAGACTTTCTGTCCATCCGTTCTCCAGATCTGCTGCCGCCAGGTCCGGCGCCGGGCTCTCTTCGACCGCATTTTGAAGGACCTGCACCTGCCCTATATAGGTGTTGACATCCTCCGTAAAGGTCCGGATCGTCTCCAGTTCGGTCCCTATGCCCCCAAGCTTCTCCTTCAGTTCGGCGCTGCTTTGTCCTAATGACACAAATGCCGCCTGCGCGGCTTCTGAGGCCTCCCTGCTCTCCGGGGACGAAAGCGAAGACAGGTCGACCTTCGCAAGGGACTGGTCTACCTGCGAGAGTCCCTCCTGCAGGCTCTTCGATCCTTCTGAGATCTTCGAGATATTTTGGCTCAGAAGTGTCAGCCCCTGATCAAGGCTGTCTGTTCCCTCGCTCAGCTGCGAAAGCCCGTCAAAATACTGACTCAGGTAATCCCCGAACTCTGAGCCCCCGTCCGCCAGCTCCTGCGCGGCGTCCCTGATCTCAGTGGAGGCGTCCGTCAACTCCTCCATGTCCTCCGGGAGTTTGTCCAGGTCCTCCAGGTCCTTGTCCTCCAGTTCCTCAAAGAGCCCCGTGCTCACCACAGAGGCTGTGAAATCCAGCGCAAAGTCCTCCGCCCGGGCCTCGATCTCCACATACTCGGGCAGCTCGATCTTCTCCGTGGGCTCGTAATCTACGAGTTTGAGGGTGTCCATGAGTCCCGGAAAAGCGAATCCGATCACCGCTTTCTGGTCGCCCAGGTCCATCACCCGGCCGTTTGTGACATCTACATCACTGAACACATCCGCCGGAAGCATAGCTGCCGACAGCACCATAAAGGGCACGTTCGTGCTGTTCTCGTAGTCGAAACGGATCTTCACCTTGCCGGTCTTCCCCGCTATCTGCTCCGCAGAAACCTCCTGTCCCTCCAGATAGTAGGTTATTCGTACGTTCACCGGCAGTTCTTCATCGGACTTACCCTTGTAATGAATATCCTCGCCGTTATTCTGCCACAGATACCGTCCTTCACCGGCCTCAGAATATTCCTCGTTTCCCTCAGTATTCTTGATCTCTCTCAGGTTGGACCGGTCCTCGATGGGGTCAGCCCCCTCGATCTTTTTGAGCACGACTTCCACAGTCTTTTCTGTGGGCCTGCCCGAAGCGTCCGCCTTGACATAGACGCTCTCATCCTTCTCTCCCGGCGTAACAAAAGGCGTGTCGACAGGCGGCCTGAAGACGACTTCCTCCGCCTTCTCCCCGGCCGGTCCATTTTGCTCCGCGCCCGTGTCTCCAACGGCTGATGTTCCGCTTACCGCATTGCCATTGTTTGTTCCGCAGGCCGCCATACCCAGTACCAGAGCCGGGCAGAGAACCGCTGAGATCAATATTTTGCACCACTTGTAGTTCTTTCTCATTCTGTGCCTGTCCTTTCCGGCTTCGATCATCACTCCGCGTTCTTGAGCGCTTCATCCATCGGAACCCTGCTGATCTTCCGGTACTCCAGGACCGCGATCACCGCATAAGCGCCGATGCCCAGCGCGAGCATTTCCGCGTAGACTATATTTCCCACATACAGCTCGATCCAGCCCGTCATCTCAAGGCGGATCATCACTTTCATCAGGTACCTGATCAGTACTGTCACTGCAGGGATCGTCGCGACAAAGCACAGCAGGTAAACGACCGTAGTGGATCGGATGTAGAGTTTCCCGATCTCACTTCCCGTATAGCCCAATATTTTGGCCATGGAGATGGACTGCGCGTTCTTCTCGATGATGATCTTGGACAGAATGTAGATCAGCACCATAAAGATCGCCACCGCAAAAAAGTCCACCAGATACATCATGCTCCCCATGGATATGTAGAGCTGCCTCGTGACCTTGGTCAGCGACTCGAGATCGATCTCCGAGCCAATATATTTCCCGTCGATATCCGTAATGGGCGTCTGCGAGAAATATCCCGAGAAGTAGTCCTTTCCAAGATCAAAACACTGATTCATCGTCTTCTGCTCCATGAACACGCAGATCGACGCCCCGTAGTCATAGACCCCGGCCACATTGAAGGTGTAGCGGTCAGCGCCGTACTTCTCCTGCAGCTCGATCGTATCCCCGGCAAAAATGTCATATTTTTCCGAGTAAGCCGACGAGATCAGCACCCGCGGGTTCTCTCCTTCGGGCGTCTCGGGAACTCCCCTGATATAACGGCTGTCCGCGACGGCGCCGTAGATCATCACATCCTCGGACTTGTATGGAGCATCGATAGGCCTCCGCAGCGTGTAGGCGCTGAATTTCTCCGCCGTCTCATTCTCCGTCTCTGTCTCGCTCACAAACTGCATCATTTTCAGGGCACTCTGAAGCTTGTGGTCCTCATCCAGCGCGTCCAGAGGGATCTGCATGATGTACTGGTGCTCCGCCAGAAGGCTCCTCTCCACCTCCTCCTGATAGTGGTCCAGCGCCTTGGGCAGCGCCAGCCCGAATATCAGCAATATATTGGCAAAGAAGATCCCCACCAGCAGGATCAGATAATTGGGAATATTCTGCGCAATTACCCTGATCCGGAACCTGTCAAAAAAGGGAATCCTCGCACTCAGCGGAAAAGCCCTCTTCATCTGCCTCCTGCGCAGCTGCCTTCTGAGGAACTGCAAGGGTGTGAGCCCCAGCTTCCACCGCAAAATACTGTATGTCACCACTGCCATGATCACGATCGGAAAGATCGTCGTCTTTACGAAGGCCTCTGCGTTCCAGATCGTTACATAGGTGGTCAGACTGTAACTGTTGTAGTACATGTTCGCGCACACATCCTTGAGATAGGTATATCCCAGGATATTGCCGATCACGGCGCTGATGAGAGTCACCAGAAGCGGCATCGCCATATAGTGCCGGATCAGCTCGCCTTTGGTATATCCCATCGCGCGCAGCGTCCCTATAACAGGTGCCTCCTGGGCGATCGTGTTGCCGATGGTCACCCCGAACACAAAAGCAATGATCACCATCATGATATAAAGAAGAAGCTCCATCATAGCCCGGTCACTGCCCATATCCTCGCCCGTAAAACGGATCGCCTGGTTGGCGTACCTCGGGACATAATTCTCCAGTTTCACTTCTTTGCTCAGATCCTTAACCAGGTCCTCGCCGCGGTCATTCTCCTCTTCCTCCGTCTTCGGCGGATCAACATATTTCCAGGCATAGTTGTAATTGAGCGCGCTGTCCGGATACTGACTGAATTCCTCCGGCGAGCACACCGCAACACCGAACTTCAGCGCGTCGAACATCGTGTCGTTGTTGTCGGAGAACATGGTGCTGTAATCCGAAAGGGCCACAAGACCGGTGATGACCCAGGTGTCTTGACTATCTTCCGCCGCAGTCCGGATCGTGTCGCCCACTTTCAGCCCGTTGTTGTCCGCGTACATCCTGTCCACAGCGATCTCCCCCGGCTTCTGCGGGAGCTCTCCCTCCATCAGGCATACGAGGTCCACCCCGTCTCTGTTTTGAAAGACGCGCAGCGTGCTTCCGTTCTCCAGCGTGAATTCCCTGTAAAAAAGCTCATACAAATAAAGGCCCAGTCCCTCCACGGATTTCCACTGCGCCTTGTTCATTTTCTTCTGAGTGCGGAAGTTTCCGTCCTCGACATTATATTTGGTGAAGCTCTCATCGTAGGCCTTGACCATGCTGCCGTCAGCCACCAGAAATCCCGATACAAAGCCGATCGTGAAGATCATCAAAAGAGCGATCACCACATACTTTCCCAGGTCATCGCGCAGGTCGCGGATGAACCGGCTGTTAAGTGGATTTTTCTTCATGCTGCCGCTCCTGCCTCACCATTCAAGCTCTTCCGCGCTCATTCTCTGCGCGTTGCGCACAGTGTCGCGGATCGCGCCGTCCCTCAGGCGGACGACCGTATCAGCCATGTACTTGATCGCGTCGTTGTGAGTCACCATGATGATCGTATTGCCGTAGGTCTTGTTGACCTGCTCGATCAGTTTGAGGATCTCTTTGGAAGTCTTGTAGTCCAGCGCGCCCGTCGGCTCGTCGCACAGCAGGATATCCGGATTCTTGACCACCGCGCGGCCGATCGCCGTCCTCTGCTGCTGGCCGCCCGAGAGCTGGCTCGGCACCTTCCCCCGGTGCTCCCACAGTCCCAGGAGTTTTAAAAGCTCGTCTACATCCAGCGGCTTGTCGCTCAGATACGAGCCCACCTCTATATTTTCGCGCACCGTCAGATTCGGGATCAGATTATACATCTGAAAAATATACCCCAGATGCTTTCTGCGGTACATTGTCAGCTGTTTTTCCCTCATATGGGACATGGGCTCGCCTCCGATAACGATTTCGCCCGAGTCCGCGCTGTCTATGCCTCCGATTATGTTGAGAAGAGTCGACTTTCCGGATCCGGAGGGCCCCAGGAGGACACAGAATTCTCCCCTCTCCAGAGAGAGGTCGATCCCCCTCAGCACCTCGACCCGGTTCTCGCCCTGACCGAAGGACTTTTTGATCTGCTTAATTTCAAGAAACATTACTCATCACCTTATGCTAAATGCTGCTCCTGTGCTGTCTTCGGTAATTGCGTCGGAAAATTACGTACTCTGTGCTGCTTACGGTAACTGCTGGGAGAAACTCCATACTCCCCCCGGAAAGCCGCAGCAAATTTGCTGCAGTTCTCATAGCCGAACATCCCCGCGATCTCCATGACTGAAAACTGCCCTTCCGCGAGCTGATCAGCTGCCAGCTTCATCTTCCTGGACCTGATGTACTTGTAGACCGATTCGCCGTAATAATTTCGGAAGCTGTTCTTAAGCTGCGTCTGCGACACATGCATCTTCTCAGAGATCTCATTGATCGTAATCTTCTTATCCATGTGCTCAAGCATATAGCTGCTTGCCTGCTCGGCAAGCTCCGCCTGGGATTTTGTGCATTTACGGGTTTTTTCTGTTTCCATAGACCTCTCCACCGCTTGCATTGTGTCAGTAGTGCCGGGTTCAATAAGTGAATTTGGTTTTCTGGTTGCTGCTTTTGAGTTTTCTCTACGGTTAGTCTTGTTGACTACAGTTAGTTCTTATTAACTACTGTAGTTTAGCACTACTAACCCGTTTGGTCAAGGTGTTGTTAGAAAAGGCGTTGCCACGACTACTCACCAGCTCCAGCAAGCACAAAAAAGCCGGCCCCCTCCGGGGCCGGCCTCATACACAGTATACACCACATGGCCGCAAGGCCAATCATTTCTTATTTATTCATCTCCTCGATCATGGCAAGTGCGCCGTAGATGTTGGAATCATCGCCGAGTTCCGCGATCTTGAGTTCCACCGTGTCGCGGATGGAAGGCATGCAGTAACGATCGACTTCTGCCTCGATCTTCTCAAGGAAGGTCTGGCCGACTGCCTCGATGACGCCGCCGCCATAGACAACGACTTCAGGGCTGATGGTGTTGATCATGTTGCCGGTAGCAATTGCAAGATAGTGGCATGCTCTGTCAACTGCCTCAACTGTGACAGCATCCTGTTTCTTGAGAGCTTTCTTGAGGAATTTGCTTCTGAAAACGCCTTCCTGTACGTGCTCTGCCATCATGGACTCTCTGCCGCGGCTTGCCTGCACGCGGATATAATTTGACATACCCTGCTTACTGGAGAAAGCTTCCAGGCATCCTCTCTGTCCGCAGCCGCAGAGCGGTCCTTCGGGATTGAGGATCATGTGGCCGAACTCAGCGCCCTTGTACATGTGGCCGCTGTAGAGCTCGCCGTTGAGGATCATGCCGCCGCCCATACCGGTGCCTACAAAGAAACCGACTACATCCTTGTAGCCTCTTGCAGCGCCGTACTTATACTCGCCCAACACGCCTACGTTTACATCGTTGCCGATATAGAACGGAACGCCGAATTTCTTCTCCATGGAGGACTTGATATCATAGTTTCTCCAGGGCAGGTTGGGGGAGAACAGGATGATTCCCTTGGCCTGATCGATGACGCCCGGTGCGCCCGCTGCGATCGCGGCGATCTCCTTCTTGCTGATCCCGGATCCTTCCAGCATCTCTTCCACTACGCTGATGATCACTTTCTCAACGTTGTCTGTGGAATCTCCGTCCTTCTTGGTTTTTTTCTTGATGCGGTAGACAATATTCTTGTCCTGGTCAAAGATCACGCCGAGGATCTTTGTTCCGCCGATATCGAGACAGATGTTATACTTTTTTGCCATAATACGCCCCCCTGAGAATTGGTTTTGCTTAACACGTCTATTATAAACTAATTTGGGGCAAAATAGTGCCTCTTTGCACAAAAGGTATGCAAAGAGGCATGATTTTTTCTACAAAATGTCAAAAAACCGAATTGCTGCCGCGTCGCTGTTTTGCATCGGAAGCTGCTGCATTGCTATTTTGCATCGGAAGCTCCCGTACCGCCATCAGCTGCCCGGCTGCAGCGAACTGCGCACCGGGTCTGCCCGCCTAGGTTGCAGGTGAACAGGGTCAGATCCCAGTCGAGAAGTGAAGTCTCACTGTTTGACGAATTCTCGATCATCTGCTCTACGGCTGTGGGCTCCACGGTCTCGCGATTGGTCACGATATAGTGGATTGTCAGCCCATCCACACTGGTAAAATAGATGTCCTCCCCGATCCCGATCTGCAGGAGCGGTCCCAGATGCCTCATGTAATTGTGCGCGCAGATGACAAGGTCGTCGGAATAATAGGAGCCGGTAAACCTGCACGGCGAGATTTTGAGGCGGGTGTAGTCCCACTCCTTCATGACCGGCAGGGACAGGCCCTCAGATGGAATCTCCAGCACGCCTATATACTCATATCCGTCGACCACCTCCACCGGCATGGGAGTGTTGGGATCTATGTAGGGCGCAGCGGTTTTGCCGTCCTCTACTTTGCTCTCGATATCTGAGATCAGCTGCCCTGTGATCTCCTCCGCTGCTTTCTGAGCACGGCTTGCATCCCAGAGGTTGTAGCCCGCCAGCCCGACCGCGGCGGCGATCAGGAGGATCCCCAGTGTGATCAGAAGATTTCCTTTAGTCTTTTTGTGCATACCATTTCCTCCAGAACCCGCTCCCCGGGCGCTCGATCCGGCAGCTGCTCAACAGTACCCGGACTGCCGCTTCATACTGGACCCGGTTTCCGGCGCGGCGAATTTCCTTGAGGCACTTGCCGCCCTCCGGGAACAAATTGCCCATATAGTACCACAGCTCTTTCATGTGGCTCAGGACCACCGCGCTTCCGGGCAGCGTCTCGCTGAGCCTCTCGTATAGTTCCGCGTGGAAAGCCTCGAGTTCCCGCGCGCTGATCAGTTCGCCGCCCTGACACTGTCGCACCAGGGACGGATCCGCGAGGAATCCGCGCCCGGCCATAACACACTCCAACTGCTTCCCGGTCTCCGCGCCGGTACCTCCGGCCGCGCATGAAGCCTCAGCGCACACTCTCGCAATCTCGTTGACGTCCTCTGCGCAGTTGAGGTTTCCGTTGTAGACTATGGGGTTGACACTGTTTTGCCAGACAAGGAGGAAGGCTTCCCGGTCCGGTATGCCCTTATAGAGGTCCTTCTGGCTACGCGGGTGGACGATCAGCTCGCTGATCGGATAACGGTTGTAGATGCGAACCAGCGCTTCCGCCTCCTGCGTGCTGTCCGTGCCAACGCGCGTCTTGACCGAGATCCTGACCGGCGGGCGGTCCGTCGAACGCTGCGCGATCCCCTCGAAGACGCCGTCCAGGTAGGCGTCCAGCTCGTCCGTGAACTTCAACAGGCCTGAGCCTTTCTTCTTGCGGGCCACTGTCGGCATCGGGCAGCCCAGATTCAGGTTGATCTCCTCGTAGCCCAGCTGCGCCAGTTCCTCCACTGCCCACAGCGTCTCATCAGCTTTGTTGGAGAGCACCTGCGGCACCAGCGGGACTCCGGCGTTGTTCTCCGGCGCAACATCCCTCTTCTCTTTCGTCTTGAAGTGCTTCGTGTAGTTGGGTGCCACAAAGGGCGTGTAGTACCGGTCCGTCCCCGGGAAGAATTTGTGGTGCGCGTTCCTGTACACGTACCCGGTGATCCCCTCCAGCGGGGCAAAATAGTATTTCATGTTCTGTTAATCCTTCAGTTTTTATTTACAAAACGCCCTCTAACGAATATAATAGATATGTTAGGCCGGCGTGTCGGAATTGGCAGACGAGACAGACTCAAAATCTGTTGTCCGTGAGGGCGTGTGGGTTCGAGTCCCACCGCCGGCATTGATTATGGGAATCCTTTAAGGATTCCCTTTTTTGTTGCCCATGAAGCGAAGGCGAATGTCATGCCGCCCCGCCATACAGCCTGTCGATCTCCGACACCTGGTCCTTATCCGGCGTCTCCCGCATAAAGCGCGCCACAAAGGGTATACAGGTGATCGTCGTGAGGATATCCGCAACCATCTGCGCGCACTCGATACCGGTGAGCCCCAGGAACAGGGGCAGGATCAGAAGAGCCGGGATGTAATAGAGACCGCTTCGCAAAAGCGCCATGAAAGATGCTTCCTTGCTGCGCCCAATGCTCTGGAACATCATGTTGGATGTCACGCTGAAAGGCTGCATAACGACTGCGATGCACTGAAAACGCAGTGCCCGGCTTCCGATCTCGACGACCTGCGGGTCATCGCGGAAAAGCTGCACGATGGGTGCCGGGAACATAAAGCCAAAAACAGCCAGAACGCCCAGCACGATCATTCCTGCCTTAACGGTGAAATAGAAAGCTTTCCGAAGCCTCGCGTACTTGCGGGCGCCGAAGTTATAAGCGGACACCGGTTGGAACCCCTGCCCCAGGCCGATCATAGCCGAGCCGATGAACATCACGATCCTTCCCACGATGGCCATCGCCGCGATCGCAGCATCTCCATAGGGCATCGCTGCATGGTTGAGCGTTATGGTGGAAATGCTGTTGAGCATCTGCCGGATCAGGCTGGGAAAGCCCACGCGCATGATCGACAGTGTTACTTCCGGATCATTGGACCTGCAGCGGAGCGAGAGCTTACTGATCGTCCGCTTGCTGAAGACCATGTAGAGCAGGATTCCGAAACTGATATATTGAGAGATTGCCGTTGAGAGCCCTGCGCCGTCGATGCCAAGCCCCAGGCCGAACATCAGGATCGGATCACCGATCATGTTGAGCACACCGCCAGTCACCAGGCCGACCATCGCCAGAACCGCCCTGCCCTCATAGCGCATGACATTGTTCAGGACGCAGCTTCCTACCAGAGCGGGCCCGGAGATCAAAATATAGAAGCCGTAATTCTTCGAGAACGGTAAAATCGTGTCCGTACTTCCCATAAGCCTCATCAGGGGCTCAAGTCCGAGCAGGCAGATAATACCAACGATCACACTGATCACCAGAGCGTGGAAAAAGGCGGTGGAAAACAGTCTGTCCGCCGCGTCCCGGTCTCCCTCTCCCAATCTGATGCTGATCTGGCTCCCCGCGCCGTGCCCCATCATGAAACCGAATGCCTGGAAAATCGACTGGACACCCAGCACGACTCCGATTGCCGCACTGGCGCTGGTCCCCAGTTTCCCGACGAAAAACGCGTCCACCAGGTTGTAGATCATCGTGATCATCATGCTCAGAATCGTAGGGATAGCCAGACGCGGGATCAGCTTTTCCACGGGCGTCATGACCAGTTTCTGATATTGCTGCTGTTCTTTGCTCATTTTATACTTCCCTGTCCCTTGTGTCTAAGGGCTGCTGTCATCTGCCTGCGCCGCAAAGTGAGTTATCTGATCAGGTCCCTCACCACTTCCGAAGCGATGAGCAGTCCCGCTGCTGACGGCGTAAAGGCGCTGCTTCCGGGCACGTCCTTGCGTCCCGCTTCCGGATCCGCCTCGATCCTGAGAAGAGGCTTCATCGGCTCCTCTTTGGAGTATACCACCTTGAGTTTTCTGACGCCCCGCTTTTTCAGTTCCCTGCGCATCACCCGCGCAAGGGGATCTACAGACGTCTTGTAGATGTCCGCCACCTCGAACCCCGAAGGATCCATCTTGTTGCCCGCTCCCATGCTGCTGATCACTGGCGTTCCGGCGCGCTGCGCCTGCAGGATGATCTCTATTTTGGCAGTTAACGTGTCCACCGCGTCCACTACATAGTCGTACTGTGTGAAGTCGAATCGGTCCGCGGTCTCGGGCAGGTAAAAGCACTTGCGCTGCACCACCTGCGCCTCCGGATTAATGTCATGGATGCGGTCGGCCATGGCCTCCGTCTTATCCATCCCGATGGTCTTCCAGGTGGCGATGATCTGGCGGTTCAGGTTGGTGACACTGACCTGGTCGCGGTCGATCAGCTCGAAAGCGCCGACACCGCAGCGCGCCAGCGCTTCCGCCACATAGCCGCCGACGCCGCCGACACCGAAAATAGCCACTTTGCTGCTCTTAAGTTTCTTCATTGCATCGGCGCCCAGAAGGATCTCTGTGCGCAGGAACTGGTTTTCCAAGGGCCGCCCTCCTACTAAATTTTGATCTCGCAGTGATTGATTCCGTAATTGTAACACTTTTTGCGTCCAAACGGCACAATTTGTGCTATACTCATTCTCAGTAAACGGCATTTTCAATCAGACGTAAAACCGAACACTTTAACAATCTGTGATTACTAAGGAGGTTTTACTGTTTATGAGAAGATCAGCCGTTATTTTTGTGCTTATTTTTACACTGATCATCGCCAATATCTGCACGGGCTGCGGCTCGTCCGCGTCAGACCAGGGCGGCGGTCCTGCCAAAACAGAGAGCGGAGGCAGTTCCGATCCGGCCGGCAAGACAGACCCTTCCGGCAAGACCGGCGACGCAGGAAAGTCAGACGCTGCCGGGAAAACCGGAGACGCCTCTTCCATCCCCGACACGAATGAATCCGCAGTGACCGACTGGGGCACTGCGGACTCAGGCAATCATAAAGGCGCCGGTGATGAGGACTCATCCGCCAAAAGCGGCACAGCATCTGACTTCAGTCAGGTGCTGATCGACAATGACGATCTGTATTTTGCCATCAAGAGCGTACGGGACAACGCCGCACTGGGCTACGAGTGGAAGGTCTATGTCGAGAACCGCACGGACCGGAATCTCATGTTCTCTTTCGAGAAGGTCTCTGTCAACGGCGTTATGTGCGATCCATTCTGGGCAGAAGTCATAAATGCCGGCAAGAAGGGCAACTGCGAGATCACCTGGATGCGCGACTCCCTGCAGGAGAAACAGATCAGCGATGTGACGGAGGTCGACTTCACTCTCAACGTCTACAATGACGACGATTACACGGAAGCCGCGCTGATGCATGATCCCTTTACAGTCTACCCGCTCGGAGAAGAAAACGCCGCTGCTGTCGTCCGGGAGCCGGCCGCCGCTGACCACGTCCTTGTGGACGACGACAACTGCGCCGTGATCATCACAGGTTATGAGCCCGACAACAGCTGGGGCTACGCAATGAAGCTCTACCTTGTGAACAAGACGGACCATGACATGGTCTTCAGCATCGACAACTCGTCTGTAAACGGTATTATGTGCGACCCCTTCTGGGCCGAAATCGTCTGCGCAGGCAAGGCGTCCTACTCCACAGTTCTGTGGGATAAGAGCGCGCTATCCGAGAATGACATCACCGAAGTGAAGGAGATCTCCCTTCCTCTTCGGGTATACGCGGACGAAAATATCGCAGATCCTTACGTCAATGAGACATTCGAGCTCACGCCCGGAACGGTGGAGTGACCATTTCTATTCGTCGCAAACAAAGAACGAGGGCGCCGGATTTCTCCGGCGCCCTCTTATTATGTGACGTTCAATTTACAATTCTTTTCAGATCAAGCTCTGCGTTTCTTGCTGGCGATAACTGCTGCAAGTCCTGCAAGTCCGACTGCAAATGCTCCGCCTGCTGCTGCAAGAGGTGCTTCGTCGCCTGTCTTTGTATTCGGGATAGACGGATCTCTCATGATGAAGACCGCGTTTCCGTTCTTATCAAAGACATGATCGTACTCGCTGGAGAACTCTCCATCTTTGCTCATCTTAAACTCAATGTCGTCGGCGAACTCGTAGCCTTCGGGTGTCTTGACCTCTACGAAGCGGAATGTTCCGGTTCCGATCTCAATCAGATTGATCAGGTGAACCGTTCCATCTGTTGTCCACTCGTCGATGATCTTTCCATCGTCGACTCTCACGAGACGAATCACCGCTCCCTTGAGCGTTTCGCTTGTATCTTCGTCAATCTTGTACAGACCGGCCTTGAAGTACTGTCTGTTCACGAAGTCAACTGCGGTATTCGGCAGTGCAACAACATTCAGGATCGAATGGTCTTTTTCATCTGCTACTACTGTAACAGTGATCTCGTACTCAAGTTTCTCTCCTACGTTGTAAGCCATATCCTCGATATCGCCCTGCAGCTCGGTTACCTTGAATGTGTAGACTTCTTCAAGATCTTCGTATGCGTTAACAGTTACGGTGTAAACATTTGCTTCCTCATCATATACAGCTCCTGCCTCCAGATCGGGATCCACCACATATCTGAATGTAGGATACAGGATGTTGCCCGCTGCGTCATTGCTGACTGTCGTGATGAGATTTCCTTCGCCATCAGTTACTGTGAACTTGAACTTTCCTTCGAAGTCTTTGATTTCGGCGCCCTTGAGGATCTTCTTACCGACGACTGTGTCTTCGCCTTCAGCCCTGTATGCATTGCTGAAATCAAGTTCTTCATTAGGATCGATATCGACATTCAGTTTGCCCATATCATTCTCGTCGACTGCTACAGAGACTGTCAGCGTGTAGTCGTTGAGAAGTTCGTTGTAGGTCACGCCATCGTAAGTGTAGGTTCCGTCCTCGTTCTTCTCTGCATCTTCAGGAATCACTTCATTGATCGTGTAGATGTAATCCTTAGATTCATAGACCACCGGATCAGCGGTAGTGTCGACAGGCGTTACCATATCTTCGAGGTTGTTGGTTGTCAGTGTCAGTGTGTTGTTTGTCTCATCAAATACGTAGCTGGTCTCCTTTGCCAGATGGTTCACAACGTACCGGAATGTAGGATACTTGATGTTGCCCTCTGCGTCATTGCTGACGGTCGCAAGAACATTACCGTCTGTATCCTTAATCTCAAACTGGTACTCTCCCTCTGTCAGGTTGCGGCCTCTGAGAGTCTTGGTTCCGCTGACTGTGTTCTCTCCTTCCGCGTGGTAGAAGTTCTCAAACGCGTTACCAAACTTGAACTCATAACGCTTGAACTGGTCGAAGAATTTCACATCTCCAGCGGGTTCTGCGTCTACAGTTACTTCGATCAGGCCCTTCTTGTTGTCATGGAGTGTTGCTGTGATCTGGAAGACTCTGGGATCATATGTCACACCGTTGTGGGTGAATGTTCCATCGTCGTTCTCCACCGCGCCGTCAGGAACGACCTCGCTGACTGTGTAATAGTACTTGGTATCTTTTACATAGCCATGCTCGTCCTTATCCATGCTGTCAAGGTCATACTCGATCAGTTTGAATGTAACCGATCCATCCTTAGCATTTTTCTTGGTGTCTACTTCTTCAATAACATTTTTGAATGTCGCATCCGTGCGGTTAAGCTTGAATGTGAAGTCTCCACTGTTCAGGATTCTTCCAAGCAGAGTCTTTTCTGCATACAGCTGCAGTGCGCCTTCTGCATAGTACTCGTTATTGAAGTCATACTCTTTGGGATCCTCGATGGTGACATCAAGTTTCGCCACCTGAGGCTCAATCTCTTCTTCGGTAGGTGTTACAGTTACGTTCAGAATGTACTCTGTCGTGTCATACGTAAAGTAATCCTTACCTTCATCAACTTCGGTGATCTTGTAGGTAAAGCCTTTTTCAAGATCCTCGACCCAGTTGACAGTTACGATGATCTCGTTCTTCTTTTCATCATATACTGTGCCAGGTTCTGCATTGAAGTCCACAATGTATCTGAATTTAGGATACTTGATGGTCGTTCCGGAGTAGTCCGCATTGATCATGTCAGAACTCTTGATTCTTGCGATCTCACCGGTTACAGGTCCTCTCTGGCCCTGATCCGGACGTACCTCGCTGATGACGAACTCAAATTCTTTGTCCTCAGGCAGACGATAGGTGAGCTTCTTGGATCCGGATATCTCCTTCACTCCCATTGCCTTGTAGTAGTTCTTAAACTCAGCTTTGGGATCTGTTGTTACTGTCACATTGAGCTTGGCTACATCGACCTCGTCTACGAGCTCTTCTTTGGTCACTTCCACAGATACATTAATCTTATCTACGGTTGTAGTGTCATAAGTGATACCTGCTTCGGTTTTGCCTTCTGTGTTGCCCTTAAGCTCTTTCACTGTGTACGATGCCTTCAGATCTGCTTCAAGAGCTTCCTTGCTGTCGTACACCTTGGTCACTGTAATCAGATGTCCTTCCGCGTCTTCTTCTGTCCAAAGTCCCAGATTGTCTGCATCCGGATCCACTACATACTTGAATGTAGGATACTGGATCTTGCCAGTTGCATCATTGACTACCGTACCAAGAACTTTTCCAGATTTATCATCTGTGATTGTGAATGTGAACTCTTTATCCTTGATCACACGGCCATACAGGTATTTCTTTCCTTCTCCTGTACCTTCGCCTTTAGCTCTGTAGGTGTTAATGAAGCTCACATTATCATTGGGTTTTGCCTTAACATTTACGTCGAGTTTACCCTGGTTATCTTTGTTGAGGGATACAGTTGCAGTTACTGTGTATGTTGTAGTGTCATAAGCAATACCAGCTGCATTGCCTGTTACCTCAGTCACCGTGTACTCATATGCCTTGGGCACATACTCTACAGGATCAGCAGTAGCATCTTTCACATCGATGATCTTTTCAAGCACTCCAGCCTTTACCACAATGGTTTCGTGGCTGTCATCCTCCCAGCTGGGAGTCGGAACAGTATTCTCCGGAAGAGAACTGTCAACAACAAACTTCAGCTTAGGATACTTGATCTCATTTCCTGTGTTGGTAAGAGTAAACTCTTTTCCTCCAATCGCGATCTTGAAGGTGAATACAGTTTCTTCATCATCTTTCTTGATCTGACGGCCTCTGAGAGTCTTGGTTCCGCTGAATGTTCCTTCTCCCTCTGCATTATAGTAGTTCACAAAGGCATTATGGAACTTGTACTGCGCGATAATTGCATCAATGATATTGCTGAATTCATCCTCGACCTTGACATTCATCGTGCCGTCTTTGTTGTCATGGAGTGTGACCGTGATCTTGTATTCTTTCGAATCATAGGTCACGCCGCCTGCATTTCCTTTGACTTCGCTGACAGTGTATTTATAAACAGTATCTTTTATAAATCCATGTTCATCTCTGTCCATGTTGTCCTGCGTGTATGTGATCGTGTCAAAGGTGACCGTATCCTTGACATTCGGCTTGGACTGCAGGACTTTACCATTCTCATCCTTCAGCTCGAACGTAAATTCGCCGCTGTTCAGGATTCTTCCAAGCAGAGTCTTCTTCGCAGTGAGCTCCAAAGCGCCCTTTGTTTCATACTCATTCTTGAAATCATTTCCTGTGGACTTGTTAATTGTTACATTCAGTCTGGACTGGTCATTCAGGTTCACAGCCACGTTGACAGTCAGATCAATGACTGTAGCATCGTAGGTCACACCCTTATAATAGTACCGTCCATCTTCGAGCTCAACTGCATCCTCAGGAATTACTTCGCTGATTGTGTAGTTGTACGTGCTCTTAAGATCCTTAACATTCTGTACGTTGACAATGATAGTATTGCTTTCTTTGTCATATTTAGTTTTGGCTTCCTTGCTGGCGTCTACTGTGTACTTGAATGTAGGATAATTAATCTTCTTCTTGTTCTGCTCGTCATTAAGATCATCCGTGTTCGTGATTTCTTCTGTGATGACTGTATCGCCTTCCTTAATCGCGAACTTGAATTCTCCCAGCTCGGGCAGACGGTTTGTAAGTTCCTTAAGACCTTCGGGCGTAGCCTGGCCTTCTGCGTAATAGGTGTTCTTAAATTCCTTTCCTGCCTCTGCTTCCGCAGTGACACTCAGTTTGGAGTTATCATCCGGATCAACCTTAGGTGTAACCTTGATAGTCTGTGTCGTGGTCGTATCATATGTGATACCTGCCTCAGACTGCTGAATCTCGGTTGCCGTATACGTGGTCTCTGCAAGGTCTTCAACTTTCTTTACAGTTATGATAACTGCTGTCAACTGACCGTTTACAGTCTCCAGACTTCTTCCAGCCGGCTTTGCGGAATCAACTACATATCTGAATGTAGGATACAGGATCTTTCCACTCAGATCATTAGTAACTCTTCCGATCTCAACACCGTCCGCATCTTTAATGCCGAACCAGAACTCGCCGGCTTTCAGATCACGGCCTTCAAGTATCTTCTTACCAACCGGCGTGTCTTCACCATTAGCACCATACGTATTAGTGAAATTGAGCGCATCTGCATCAGTCAGTGTGACTTCAATTTCCGTATTGCTGCCCTGCTTCATCTTGGCTGTAGCAGTAAATGTCTTACGATCTTCCGGATACAGAGGATAAACAATGCCGGGGCTCGGATTGTCTTTGTTCTCCAACACTGTGAACTCATAAGGTCCTGCGAGTTTTCCGGGACTCCTGACAGTTATGGTAACTAAAGTCGTATCGTTTACTTTGTCAACTGTAACGCCTTCTGTTCCACCTGCATCCAGAACAAATTTGATCACAGGATACTTGATCTTTCCGCCGGCCTCATTTGTGACGTGTCCGATCACCTTGGTGCCGTAGTAAAGATCGAATTTGAACTCTCCCTCTTTCAGCTGTCTTCCGTTCAGGACCTTCGTGCCTTTAGGCGTCGCCTGTCCTTCCGCTTCCATGGGAGTGTTGATAAAGTCAAAATCATCTGCTGTCTTTACCAGATTGACATCCAGCTTAGAGTCATCATTTGCGCTCAGAGTGACTGTTACGGTCGCTTCATAGCTTGCATTTGAATACTGAATGCCTTCTATGACCTCACCGCCGTGCAGCTCGTTGAATTTGAACTTGAATTGTTTACCTGCGAAGTCTTCCAGATTGCGGTATGTAATAACGATTTCTTTCACATAACCATCATTGCCGGTGACTGCCTTCATTCCAAGTTCATTATCAGCTGCGGACGGTTTAACCATTGCCTTGATTGTCGGGAACTGAATAGCCGCTCCTGCACTGCCTGAAGTTGCTGCAGCATGCGTTACCTCTCCAAGAAGCTCTTCGCCATCTGTAATATCATAGACATTGAACTTGTAGGTTCCTGCTGCAAGCTCCTGCTCGTCATTTTCGACGAACTTCTTACCTGTCAGCGTTGCCTCTCCGTCAGCCTCATAGATATTGACAAACGTGAAGTTTCTGAAGAACTGGTTGAGTCCTTCTATGACCGCATTATTCTTCAGAACAGTAATCTTAAGATTTCCGTTACCGAGGTCTGTCACACGAACAGTTATCGGATACGTAGTTTCATCAAACGTGATACCCTTCAGCTGATCATTTTTAGCCTCTTTGATCGTGTACTGATAATCCACATAGCGATGGTGGTCGCCATCTGTCTTGTTCAGAACATAAGGATCAATGTAAACCGTGAACGTGCCGTCATTTTCTTTAACGACCTTTGTCGTATCCTTGTATCCATCTTCTTCGCTTTCTGCAAGGACATAGTTGATCTGAGGGAATATGATATCACAAGCATATCCATCAACAGATTCATTTTCTTTCGCATTCTTAGCAGTCACCACGGTATTGTCCGTATCATTCAGCGCTGCTTCAAATGTAAACTCTTCTGTAGTGAGTTTTCTGCCTTTGATGGTCTTCTTGGCACCAAGCACCAATTTGCCTTCTGCACCATATTCGTTCGTAATATGCGTGAAATATACACCATCTTCAGGATTAACTGTTACCCAGTCATTCCCAACCTTCACCTTTACACTCTTGACTTCGATATCTGTCTTATCATCGTTCAATCCAACTGTTACAACAACAGTGCGTGGATCTGTATCATATGTGACACCAGACAGACCCTCATCTTTCTCCGTTACGGTGTAGGTGAATTCTGTATCTGAATAATCTTCTATGACGCCATCTTCATTTTCGTCAACTGGAGTCAGATTACTGGTCTCATATGTGATCGTACCAAAAATTGCCTTGCCGTTCGCGTCATTTGTTGCCTCAACAGAAGTTTCATTTCCAGGCATAGGTGCACCATTTATTGCAGAAAGTGTAAATGTAAATTCTTCTGCATTCAGGTCTCTTCCGATCAGTTCCTTCAGAGCTCCCAGATTTACTTCTGTCGCAAACGGCTCATCAAATCCGTCTAGTTCATCTTCACTATGATAACTAATGTACTCTTGACCATTATACTGATAAACCGTACCTCTCGGCACTTTATTATCAATAATAAAGTATCGAGCATTCTTGTCCGCAGGGATCTTATATCCTACCGGTGCTTCTATCTCCTCAATGTGATAGAAATGATTGGCAGAAATATTGATCGTATGGGCATCATTATAGTAATAGACTTCGAAGTAGCCTTCCTTGTCGCCTTTTGTCTCTGTAGTATAAGTGGTCAGCTCTTCAGGTTTGCCTTCCGCATCCAGCTTCTGGTCATCATAAAGACCAAAGACTGCTCCATCCAGATGAAGCTCTAGATGATGATCATCAAACTTGTAGAAATGAAGTGCTGACAGCGTTCCACCGCCATCGCCTTCTTCATGAACGTAAGCCTGGTCTGTCGTTTCCTTTAAGAACGTGTCAAACTGGATATCATTTCCAAATTGCTGGAATCCTCCCTTATCAAACCTTGCTGTATACTTCAGCGTTACAGCAGTTGCGTTAGGAATATTCTCAATGTCAATCGTATGAGGCTTATTCTCGCAATCGCACTCGTGCCATGTTACTCCAAGGTTATCGGGTTCAATCTTAACTGTACCTTTCTGAAGCGTAAGTCCGGGATGAAGCGTATCAAAAGCCTCCAAAGTCTCGGCAGTTCCGATCTGCTGCGCATTAGGATTCAAATGTACAACATAACTGACTTCGACAGCCTCGACTTCATGCCCGTTCTTGATCTGATAAAGAACTGCTGTTCCAGCGTCATTTGTGCGAATAACCGATCTCTCAGAATCCAGATCCTTTTCTACGCCCGTGCAGACATATCTATAAGGCCATGTTTTTGTTATAGGAGTCTGATCTCCGGGATGCTCGTAATAAGATATCTGGTTCGTAAACTTCCACTCTTTTTCAGCTGTTGTGCCGTCATTTGTGTTCAGAGTAATGACAGCATCCTTATCCTTTGCGATCAAATAATATGTGATCAGGATATTCGTTTTCTTAGTAGGATCAGTATCTGTAATCTTGAAAACAGCCTGACCTGAAGCAGAAGTATCGATCGTAACTGTAGGAAGTTTGCCTGTATCAGGATTTAACAGTACCACATCCTCATTTACATGCTCCTTCTCGGTTGCATCCTTCAGTGCCTCAATCAACGCGGTTTCAGAAGTCTCTACCAATCTGAACGAATCAGCCATGTTATTGGTGCTGACATCGAAAGTATCTGTGATATCCATATTGGCCATGATGTCTTCTACAGTCACCTGGAACATCCAATAAGGATATTTAACGCCATTCTCTTCGTCAATGTTTCCATCGTCATCAAGCTTGATAAAGCCGCTGGGAAGATCGGGGCCTGTCTTATCAGCTACAACAGGATTTGCAGCAACATAAGTATTAGTGTAATCAACTGTCACGCCTGCAGCAACGACCTGAACATCATTGGCTGTCATTCCATCCTGGGAATTCCCGCCATTGATTTTATAAGTAGTGCTCGACCTGACTAAACCTTTGAAAGGATTTCCATCCGCATAAGGTCCTGCAGCTTCTCCCTCAACAGTCTCTTCTACCCTATAAGTTCCTGCCGGAAGGGATTCAATCGTATATCCGGCTGCCGGCATATCACCATAAGTAACATAGTCTTTGCTGCCGTTTGCAGAATACACATGTTTTCCACTTACAGGATCATCGTTCCACTTAACTTTTTCGTTTTCAGAATCATAGATGGAGAACTTAATTGCGCTTCTCATGTCATCTGTCGTCCCAACTCCCACAGGGAGATTCAGATGCTTGATCAGTGTAATCGCACCGGATTCTGCATATTCATTTTCGAAGTCTACCGTTGCACTGCCATTAATTTCAATAGCAGCCTGGACACCATTTTCCTCATCGTAGTCCTCTTCATTGGCCTTTGCAGAAATCAGCACGTAGTTTCCACCCGGAGTGAATTCCTGGCCGTCTTCCATCACAATATAAGTACCGGGAGCGACCTCTGCAGTGTACTCACGCTTTGACGCATCACCAGCAGAAGGAGTCATATCGGCAAATTTAACGCGGATCTGCTGTCCGGAGGTAGTCTTAGCTATGACCGGAACTCCGCCTTCTTTCTTAATTACATATTTGCCGTCTTCCATTACTGTCTCGTATACAGTAAAGGTTACATTCTGACCCTCTGAATAGGTACCGGCTGTAGCAGGAATGAATTTCTTTGTAATCTTAAGTCCGGCAAACGACTGATAATTGTTTGTTACAACGATCGTCTTCTCATCATTATGATTCTTAATTTCGACGCCATTCTTAGGATTATATGTAGTCGTCACATTGAAGCCCGGAACAGCCGAATTCGTTTCCGTTACTGTATATGTTCCGACAGGCAGCTGATCAATCTTGAAATATTTGTTGCCGTCTCCGCCTGTAGCCATATCCGAGTACTTAAAACTACTCTTTGCTCCATCCGCAGCGTAAACATGAGTAACAGTTCCATCTGCTAAAACATCATTCCACTTAATAGTTGTAGTTCCTTTTTTGACAGTAAATGTAAGCTCAGCCAAAACTTCAGGATCTACATCTTCAAAACTGCCTGCTAATGCCTTTTCAATAATCAGAGATCCAAGAATCTTTTTATAATCATTCTTGAAAATGACATTTACAGGATCAGGTGTTCCGGCATGCGCATCTGCTGCTGCGCCACCGCGGACAACATTCGCAGGATCTGTATCAGGATTTGAGGTAACAGTCGTTGCGTTTGTTCCGGTGCTAAAGACACCATCTTCCGTCACTTTCACATAAGAAATCCGTGTATAACCACCGACCTCGCTGCTGATCGTCTCCATGACTTTATAGACACCGAGGTCAAGTTTAGTAACCGTGTGGTAAAAGTCCGTTCCTTCCTCACCGATTTCGTCACATTCCGAGAGTTTGAATACAGCGACCTGCTTATCAACAGTAGCTCCCGTAGAATCCTTCACCTGAGTCACTGTAAACGTGATCTTATCCTTCAGGCTGGCGATCTGCTTCTTGTCAAGGTCACCCGTAAAGTTCTTCGTCACCTTAAGTGCGCCATAAGGAGTATATACGTTGGTAAAGGAGACATTGAGCCATCCGGTTGCGGGAACCGTAATTCTGACTGCTTCATTGTTTCCTGTAGGCTCAGTAGGCTGCGGATCAGGATTAGTCCATGTGTAAATATCGTATGTCCAATTGAGGTAGTAATCGTCTGCTCCCGCGCTATAAGTGAGAGTATATCCTTCCGCTTCACTCTCTGAGATCTCGCCATTAGGGCCCTTGTAATAGGTCTCCAACTCATCGATCGTGTAGTATCCGGCAGGAAGATTGGTCCCGTGATCCAGTACATCAGAGAGATAGAAATAGTCTGTGGACATTTCTGTCCCATAAGTATTGTCTGTGTACCTGACCAACTTCAAAGCAATGCGCGAAGCGATATCATCTCTAATGGCCTGATAAGGAGTATCATCTAACGGAGGAGTAAGAACACCCTGATAACTCTTATGAATCCACACACCGCCGCCAGGGCCAATGAGATCGGTAGCATAGCTGTTGATGAAATGGAAGGTTGTCTTCTTCTTCTGCTCAACAACATCCTCTTTGGTAGCAGTGAAGACACCATCCGCTGCTGTTGCGTTAGATACTGTTACTTGTGTTGCCTCTCTGGCTTCCTGCTTTTCTTCCGAAGTCTTATTTGCCTCATCAACAACACTGTACATAACAGTAGTCCTGATATAACCCGGAACATCAGCATTCGTTTCTACAACAATATACTTCTTATTGGCTTCAACTGTGATGCCGGTAGAAAGCTCCCCAAGAGAATATTCATTACTCTCAGTACCAGGCTTATTTACCGGATTTCCAAGATGATTCGGCTTTGTTGCATCGTACTCATAAACTTTGTATATGAGGGTCTGTTCCAGCTGAGTGATATATTCATTAGAAAGAACCGGTCCCCAATCCTTTATGATATTGAGGTTTCCACTGGGAGTGTACTTGTTGTGGAAAGCGACTTTTCCAAGTCCGTTCTCAGCAAATGTCGTACTGCCGCTAGTACCTTCAGGATCCTGAGCAGTGGCAATATCCGCATCGTTCTTCGCATGTGATTCGCGGCTGTATCCGGCAACATCTGCTGTTTCAGTAACAGTATAAGTTCCGGTAGGAAGGCCATCGATCTTTACCCTATATGTGTCATCGTCCACCTTGGTGACCGTTCCGGTATAGGAACCTATTGTGATAGTGCCTGTGGTGCCTGTGCCTACAGCATCCATAAGCTGCTTGTAGGTAAAGGAGCCAATCGAAGTAGTTCCCCTCTTTACAGCAAAGGAAAGTTTCTGTGCTACTTCTGCTTTTTCTTCTGCTGTAAGATTTGTGTCGTCAAGAGTCTTAGTAATCTGCAGAGATCCAGCTTCCCTTGTATAGGTATTGGTAAAATCAATCACAGAAGGGTTGCTCATGGACGCATTGCCTACTTCTGCTTCAGCTGTTGTGCCCGAAGAAGTGCCTGTCGCAGGAGTCCTTGTTTTCACAGCCTGACCCTGGTCATTGATAGTATACTCCTCGACAAAATATGTAGTTGCGTCGTTATAGTTAGGCACATCCTGGTTGGTTTCAACAACATAATAGTCGCCAAACTCAAGGTTGTTGAAAGTATGTGCACCGTTACTAAAGGCTGAGTACTTGATCTCTTCTATCTTTGTATCTGTTGCAGGATTCGGTGTAGCCCCGAGTTTCCTATACAAAGTGAACGTCACTTGATTTTTCTCAGCAGCAGCAATGTTATTAGGATTAAAACGCTTCTTAACTGTAAGCTTACCGCCCACATTATAGACGTTCTTGAAACTTACTGAATGGTTTTTGTTATCATTCAGGACAGTAGATTTTCCTGAAGGGTTATTGTTATCACTAGGTTTACCATAACTGCCGCCGTCGACACTTACGGTGGTGGTTCTGGCAAATCCGGTAAATTTCATACCGGACTCAGAAACCGTATATTGAACACCACAAGGAAGCCCCAGGATCGTAATCTCTCCGGAGATATTAGTGTCAGCATCAGTATGAGCGCCCGCAAGGTCTTCAAATGTAAGGGATGTAATAAGGTCCGCAGCAGTATATTCCTGAGTAGGATCTACAGTAGAAACATACTTAGTTGTGCCGCCTTCCTGGACCTCCTTAACATAGTGATAATCACCTGAGGCAGTCTTTACAAAGTTAACAGTATTTCCCCCAGCATCCTTGACAGTAAATGCAATAGCTTTAATGCTGTCCCAGGGAAGGTGAGGAGCTCCTGTTTTATCTACGTTCTTGGCGATCTTAAGAGGAGCATACTCCTGATTATAGTTGTTCGTTACGGTAACAGTTTCACTTCCGCCGTTTACGACTTCAGGCTTTGCCACTGCTACAGGTTCGGTATCTGTTCCTACCCTATATACAGCAGGATCCCTTGTAAAACCGGGAACTTCAGTAGTTACAGTCTCTGTAACAATATATGTTCCTTCCGGAAGATCCTCAATCGTCTTAGAACCACTCTGGTAAAAATCATCATATGTAAACTCTGCAACAGTCTCAGGATTATCTCCGTCAGTTGTAACAGTAAATTTGATGCCAGCTCTTTGGTTGGGTGTAAGCTTAGAAGGATCCAGATCACCTGTGATCTCTTTGGTCACAACAATATCACCTACTTTTTTAAAGTAGTTGTTGGTGATAGTAGCAGAGTCAACGCCACCTTTCGGCGGAGCAACGTCTGCTTCAATAGGATCATTAACAGTAGGCCTATGATCATCGCCGCCCTCATAGTAGTATCCGGGAATCTGAGGTGCAGCGGTTTCCTCAACAGTATATGACCATAAATAATATGACCCGACTCATCCCTGAGCCAGTCATGTGCGGGATCTTTCGTCGCACGTTCTACCTGTACTCTGAATACTGTAGCTTCCTGGAGACTTTGATCGTTATCAACAAGAGCTTTAACTTCCGCAGAGGAAAATACCTTATTGACTTTTATCGATGCGGTATTATCGATATAGATATCGCCATCTCCGGGGATCGGAATTGTATCAGTATCTTCCGTCAGTTCACCATAGATATCCACATAGAAATGCATATCCGACATTTCGGAAATTCTCATGAGCTGATAAACATCTCCACCGACGGAGTGATCCTTTGTATTAAAGGAAGGATCATCAAACGTGAACTTAAGCTGATTATTATTCACGATGCTGGTGTATCCGATCTCGTCGATCCACACACCCTCAGTATCAGTATGACCTTCAGGGAAGAAATGAGTTTGAACAGGATCGACTTCACTCACCTTCCAATTAATATTTGAAGGCAGATCCATTGTCAAATCATGAAGCGTAATATCATCATCAGTGAAATTATCAGCAAGCCAGAACTGAATGCCGCCCGATGAACTGTCTTCTTCAAAAACATAATGAATATGAATGGTATCGCCGGGTTTGCCGTACTCACCAACAGGATTACCATCTTTATCTTTGATCTCAACAATCACTTCATCTTCATTTACAAAATCGAGCAGCTCATCCGAATAAAGGTCGGTCGGATCATGAGCCATTAAGCCCATTTTCCTGAAGTCATCTTCGGTGACCCCATCTTCCTCGGCCACCACCACGACTTCATCATCAGCAGTCTTCTGCTCAGACTTGCCTTGGTCAGGATCCTCGTCGTCTTCGCCCTCATCCTCTGTCTTCTGGACATCGGGTGTAGTTTCGGGCTCTCTGACCGTTACATAAACAGTAGGCATGTCATCATAATAGAGGCTGCTGTCATCGAACTCCGCCGTAAGGGCATAAGTTCCCGCTTCGTCTCCATTATAATCGCCTTCCCAGGAGACAGACTTCTCGACTGTGTCCTCGGAATACTCGTTTGTAACGCCATTAGTCGCTTCCTCAGCCGAAGTGACCGTCTCAAGAATGACGGACAGTTCGGAAGGCAGACCGATATCGTCTTTCGACGTACCGTTGTCGACTTCGTATTCAGTCTGAATACTGCCGATCGACTTGACATTCGTGGTCGTCGCTGCATGAGCAACCAGAGAATCGAACGGAATCATGGTGAGTGTTACAATGATCACCATAATCTGTGCGAGAATCCGGTCTCTCAGGCTGTAGCTATGACCTGCTTTGCGATTCCTCTTTTCCATGAATTCCTCCTCCTTGCGTTTCCCCCGCAAAGATTGCACAACAACGGGTTACTATATCTATAAAAATAGCGGTTCCTAAAACCTCCGCAATTTTTACGAACGATGACAAAACAGAGCCATTATCCTTTATTCATCCTCTGTCTATTGAAATCGGATGTGATCTCAGACTATATAACCGTTACATTGACAATATGCATGTCGTCATTGTTGAAACTGCAGCCGCCAACCTCTTTCTTCCGGACATCTGTCCTGGTCTCAGACTTTGACCTCGTGCTTTATAACCGTTACATTGACGGTATGCATGTTGTCATAACCAGACTGTCGTCACTAACCTCTTTCTTCCGGACTTCGGCGTGATCTCTATCTTCAGGCTATATGACCGTTACATTGACAGCGGGTATATCACCTTCTCCAAGACAGCCGCCGAACTCTGCTGTATGGACATAAGTTCCTGAAATATCTCCTTCATGATATTGCCGATAAATCCCCGAAATTTGTTACGAACGATGACAAAACAGAGCCATTATCCCCTATTTTTCCTAAAAAAGGGTAAACAATACTCTAGGGAAAAAAGCCACATGCAATTTGTGACAAAATAATTAAAACCTACAAAATAAATTTAACATTTTCTGTGGATATGTCAATGCCATTTGACTAATCCGCTCACTTATTTTTCTCACTGGTCAAAAAAAAGCCCTATGTGAAATTTGTGTAAGTTTAACATAGCAAGCTGAAGCGAAAATCTAAAAAATTATACTTCTTATTAAGAGATTTTTCAATATTTATTACGAATTCATTGTTCTGAAAATTGCACTATCCGACACTTCGTTTTACGGTTGAATTCCGGATTCCGATTTCTTGCATAACGAAAAAGACGGCTGTGGATCACAGCCGTCTTTTTCATAGGGGATGTTTAATATTTAGGGGGGTAATTTATGAATGAAGCTTTGTATTGCTTACATGATGTATACTATCACCTGCGCCCTATTATAAATAGATAATTTTTTGACAAAGATTAGGTCATTTTTGACATTGTCAAAGATTTGACATCCCGCATTGGACTATTTTGACTTACTCTTCACTCTTGTTTTTCTTCCTCCGGTACCAGCGCAGAACTGCAAGTCCTGCCGCTCCGAGCCCAAGTCCTCCGAACAGGACTCCCAGAGGAGCCTCGTCTCCGGTCTTGCTGCCCTTACTGCCGGTCGTCTTACTCTTCTTCTCAGTGTAGGTGTTAACAAATTTGACATCACTATTTGCCAGATCAGCCTTTGCAGTCAATGTTCCGTCTCCATTGTCGGTGAGCGTCACCTTGACCGTGTAGACCTTCTGGTCATATGTGATTCCGTTCTCGCTTCCTTTCACTTCCCAGACGCTGTAGTTGTAAACCTTCGCGCTCTCTCCATTCAGGTCGGAAAGCTTGTAGCTGATCGGTTTAAACGTGAAGTTTCCTTCCGCATCGTTTGTTGCCACGGAGACCCACTTGCCGTCTGCATCCGCAAGGACGAACTTGAACTCGTCTTTCTTCAGCGTCCGGCCTTTGAGAACCTTAACGCCTCCGATGGTGACCGATGTCTCGACGTTCCGTTGCTCGTTCACGAACTTCAGCGCTCCGTCGTTATCGATCTTCTTCGTCACTTCCAGTGTTCCGTCGCCGTTGTCCTTCAGTTCGACTGTTATCGTATATACCGTTCCGTCATAGGCGTATCCCTTGTAGAAGTAAAGGTTCTTATCTACCTCCTCTGCTCCCTTAGGAATATGTTCCCGGATCGTGTACTTGTAAGAGGTCTTCTCTCTGGGCTTGTATGCACCAGTCTCATCATCCTTTTCGTAGATGTTGTCCTGCGTGTACCCGATTGCTTTGAAGGTCACTTTGCCATCTGCGTCGTTTTTCACTGAATCGATGAGTTTTCCGCTCTCATCCCTGAGTTCGAAAGTGAACTGATCTCTCTCAAGAGCCTTCTCTCCGAGCAATTTCTTTTCGGCCTTGAGGACAATCTCACCTTCAGCCTTGTAGGTATTGGTGAATACCAACTCCTCGGCTTTCGGTGCCTGTACGGCTGTAATTGTCCCGTCTTCGTTGTCGTGTAGTGTTACTTTGACCTCCTTCTCTTTTCCATCGTATGTATATCCGTTCAGCGTAAAGGTCCCGTCTCCGTTGTCCTTCGCGCCCTCAGGAATCACTTCCTTTACTGTGTAGATGATCTCGGTATCCTGCAGCTTCCCGGCTTCATCCCTGTTCATATCATCCTGGGTGCAGCTGATCTTCTTAAACAGTACTGCACCAGTCGAGTCACATGCTTTCCTATCAATACCGTCGCCTTTCGAATCAAAAAGTTCAAATTCAAACTGCGCATCCTCAAGCGGTCTTCCACTAAGAGCTTTTCTTGCTCCCATTTGGACTTCGCCCGCCGCGAGATAGGTGTTGGTAAAGGCTGCTGTTGCAGTTATTTCGCTGATATCTCCGGTATCTCCGGTCTTGATTGTCGTGAAGCCTTCCGCTGTTTCTTCCCTGACTTCATAGCTTACGCCTGTGGGAAGTCCCTTGGCTTCTGCCTTCTCGCCATCCTTAAGGCTGAATTTTGCCTCACCGCTATTGAATGTAAGATCCCCAAACTTGCCGCTGATCGTATTGTCTCCCAGTGTTACCGTGAAATCAAACGCTCTGTCGATATTCCTGCTGTTCTTGTTGACAACTGTCTTGGTAACTTCGAGATCTCCGGTCGTCCTTGTGTTCGTGAATGCCGCTGTGGCCTTCGTCCCACTGATCGTCCCGGTATCTCCCGTGGCTTCTGTATTGAAGTTCGCGTACTTTGCCTCTTCTACAGTGTAATTCACCCTTATAGGCAGGCCTACGATCGTTACGCTCTCTCCGCCCTTCACGGTCACAGTCGCCTTACCGTTCTCGTCAAAGTTATATCCGCCGAAATTTCCGCTGATCTTTTGGCCGTCGTCCTTCGTCAGGGTCACTGTGAACGTGTAGTCTGCTGTCTCCTCTGCAGGCACGGGGCTCACCACTGTCTTGCTGATCTCCAACGAACCGCCTTCCGTCTTGTTGTTCGTGAACTCCGCCGTCTTGACAGATGCTTCCGCTCCTGCCTCGACTTCTACTTCTACGCCGTTATCTCCGACGAGCGCCATTCCCGCAGGGTTCTTGGATGTATCCTCGCTAACGGTGTATGTGCCGGGCACGAGGTTGTCCACCTGTACTTCACTGGACACTCCGTTTGTGATCGTGATAGTTTTAGTTGCCTTAACATCTCCGTTTTCATCCGCCACCGTAAATGTGTAGGTGCCGTCCGCGCTTGTCCCGGTGGTGGCCTTTCCGTTCACTGTCACGTTCTTTTTGATCTTCAGCGAACCCTTCTCTTCTTCAACAGTGTTTGTAATTGTAAAGATATATTTTCCCTCTGTCTTTACAATGTTAACCGTCCCCTCTGCAGGCGTTTTACCATTGACCTCTGTTTCCACTACCCGATAGTCAACATCATCATATTCAGGCTCCGGTTCTGTCAGATCTGTAGGAACTCTCAGAGGGAGACTATAGAAATAACCACTCCATCCTTTACCCGCATTAAGCTCAATCGTCATGCCGTCAGTAACATCCTGCCAGACATATTCAGTTCCTTCTTTTACTTCTTTACGAATACTATCAGACCAATCCCCGTCGCCGATTTTCTGCTGTAGTTTTACTGTGACTGAATCATTGGCGTGTTCCTCATTGCCATCACTCCAGACTTTTTCGACTTTGACGTCTGTTCCGGGAGTGTTCTTGGCAGACATCGTATCACCGTTATGATAAATGTGATCCGTATAGTTAGTTGAACCGTCTTTCGAAATTGAGAAGATATGTTCATAGCCCAGAAGCATATAGCCTTCAGGAGCCTCAACCTCCTCCAGGATATACCAGTGTTCGTTCCCATCATCATCAGGATTTGTATATAGCGACCATCCGTCAACTTCTTCATCGCCGCTTACAGTGATTATACCGTTCTCGCCGGTAACAAAGTCTCTGTCTGTTACCAGGCTGCCTTTAACAAATCCTTCCGCGGTTTTCTCAGCATTAAATAACTTGAATACAGCGCCTTTAAGCCGCTTATTCATGTTGCCAGTCTCATACTTCATCAGATTGATTCCAATTGTTGAACCGGAACCTTCTCCGCTGGAAGTATACGACGCATCAGCTTCCTCTTCATCTTCATAAGAAAGCATAGATGCCTTGTTATAAATATGGACACCACTTCCACCGTCGCTTCCATAAATTACTCTCGCTTTATACCTGACGATGATCTTAGTGGCATCAGGAATCGTAAATGTCGACGTATTCCCGCTAAAATCCACAGTATACTCATCCGGAGACAGCAGATTAGCTTCACTTTCAGAATTTCTGTAGACTTTGATAGAGTCATATACAACGGACAAATTCTCAAAAGTATCCGTCATTGTGAGCGGGTTCATCTCATTAAGAGTTTGCGCCAACGGATTCAGTGTGATCCGATATTCCGCTATTATGTCATCCAGATACTCCTCAGTTCCATCTTCATTTATTACAACATTAGTAAGATTCTCAGTAAGGAGTTCTTTGTCCAACCCTTTAAAAGAGAACACAACCGAGGATGTATCTGTTTCGCCATTCCAATCAGCTGCATTATCAACGCTGTATGTTTGGTCTTCGGCTTCTGAGGCCCGTTCCATAATCGTTTTCAGCGCTTCGGGACTCTTGACTGTCAGGTAGTAAACAATACCATAAACCGGATAATAAGTACCGTCATTTCTTTTCTTCAGACTATCCCCGCTTGTGTAAATAGTCATTCCTGTATCAGACGGAACATACGTAGCCGGTACTCCTGTAGACCAGGATTTATCTGTGGGGTTATTAATATCAGGCCAGTTCGGATTCTCCATATTGTTGCCATAATAAACCCAGAAAGCATTACCTATACCTTTATATACTTCAAGTAATTCCGTATCAAATGTATCTGTAATCTCATTTACATCCTTCCCAACGCCAAACAGCGAAATATGATACTCATAGATCGGCAGTTCAACTCCATTAACTGTTCTTGTTCCCACTTCTATCACTGTCTTATCAACATCAGGTGCAGTGATGATGGCAGTTGCAGAATCTGTTATATGTGCAGCCCCGTAATCCAGATCAACATTATTAATATGGTTACGTTTGTAAGCAAAAGCGGGATCCTTTGTAAGCGATAACCAGTCCGGATCCAGCGCTGTCTTTAATATTACTGTTATGGTACGTGTGCTTCCCATACCTTTTAATCCGGGATTATCATTATACTTAAACGTAATCGTGACAGCTTTGTCGCCATATACGATATCACGAGTTTCACCATCTACTAAACCGTCAATCTCAACGGAACCCTGTTTTACTATGTCATACCAAGTATAATTAGTGTCATCTATCCATACGTTGCCGGACGTCGGATATGTGTCTGTTACAACGGCTTTATTAAGGCCGTCAGCCGGTACCGTAAAGCTTACCTTCCAGGTAACCTCCTTATTTTCCAGGTCAACTTCTTCCAGTGTTTTGTCGATAGTGGGCTGTTCAGTAGAAGGACCTACCTGCCCTCCTCCGGTACTGGATCCTCCGCCGGGTGTTGTTCCTGTATTATCTACATTTGTAAACTGCGTGAGATCTTTTGTTTCTACTTCAGTAGTGTAAGTGATGACATATTTATATGCCTTCCCTTCATCTTCTTGAGGAATAGAATAAGTCCAGGAATAGTCTGTCTTGTTTTCAAGATCCTCCCAATTCACTGAATCAGTGCGAACCGGACTTCCCTCGGCATCAGTGACAGCAATCGTAATCCCGCTTCCGGAATATTTCATAATACTCCGGGAGCTGACACCGATCGTATCAGTTACTTTGGTTCCATAGGCAGACACCTTTGCCGCTTCATTTACCGTAAGTGTCCAGGAAAGAGTCTCAACGGTTCCCTCTTTCCCCATACTTTTTCCATTGGATTTTTTAATCGTTGGCGTATAATCGATTGTATTCGTTACAGGACTACTGTCCCCTTCAGGATCACCATCACTTACAGCACTGAACGTGTTCCCTACCTGAGTGACTACTTTCCCGTCTACCATTTCAATCACAGAAGGATCAATGATTGCATCATATGTAAAGGTGATCCTTTCGCCATTTCTCATCGTCGGGATCGTATACGTGAAGGAATTACCGGCAGCGCCTCCTGTCATCTCAACAGTCTCTCCGGTATTGGAGACAGCCACAATACTATTCGGGTCCAGAGAAATGCCATTTCCGGTTATCGTATCTTCAAGTACAACATTCCGGCTCGTCCCCGTAGATGTCACAGTTGTTGTATAGTGCACTCTGTCATTAGAAACATCTACCTGTGCCGACTTAGTTGTTGCTACGCTGCTGGATGTGTCTACTATGACATCCTTTTCAACTTCGTCGCTAAACACAATATGAGTATTCTCATTATCAAAGGTACCTTCAATACTGATGCTGAAATTCACATTGTTGGCACTAAACACCGTCGCGATATCATCATCATCTGACCAGGTAAAATGGAGAATCCCGTTCTCATCAAGACGATAATGGTTTCCTCCGACTCTCGTTACTGTCCCATCATAAGAAGTAACTTTAATAACAATATCACCCTCCTGCTTGTCACCGGTAATACCTTCAGGAAGCTGATAGGTCAGTTCCTGGTCATTGGCAAACTGCAGGCTGCTGCCTTCTCTGAAATAAAGCGTGACTTTATAGATATCGCCAGCCTGAACTATATATGCTCCGTCATCATTCTGAGGCGCATTAATTACAGCATTTTTCAGAAAATCCTCAAGACTTGCGCTTGTCGGTGTCTGTGCATCCGTCACATCGACAATAAATGTCACACCGTCATTCATCTCAATGGTCAGAGTCTCCTCGCTTGTAAAAGGCGCAAGAGATATGAGCAGCCAGTCTCCGTCTGCCTGCTTCTCTATTTTGGCCAGATCATAGTCAGTGAATGATACATTGCTCACATTGCCGACAGAAAACGCCTTGTCGAGATCAGTCTCGTAAAGGCCGATGATCTGTGCCAGCTCGCTCAGATAAATACTGCTTCCGCCTTCGATGCAATAGGTAAATCCATCGTAAGTGAAGTCAACCGTGTACACGATGCCGTATACGGAGAAGGACTCCGCGTCAAAAGCAATCTCGCTGACTTCGCTGCCGCCATTGGTATCAGTGTTGACCATCTCGGCGTCCGCCGTGCCATCCTCGAAGTGCATGGCCTGGACTTCGCCTTCGGCTGCTACTTCGAGCGCTTTATGATAAGTAATATTCACGCGGACCTGGCTCTGCGGCTGAATCTCCTGCTGCTGACCGTCCGTTCCGGGCGCCACGATCGTGATGTCAAAAAAGCGTGCTTCCGCTACGCCCTTACCAGCTGCCGCTTCTGCGCCTGCAAGGTAGGACTCGTATTCGGAAGTTCCCTTTGCGATCTCGCGGACGTTGAGTTCCGCCGCCGCGGGGATCTTCGCATTCTCATCATAGACAAGCGTCACATCGTAGTCCGCGCCGTGATAGATGAGCTCTCCTGCTGTAAAGATTTCTTCCTGCGCCTGCGCTGTTGCCAACGCTGCTGCTTCTTCCACGGTCAGATTTGCTGCAGCATCTGCTCCTGCCGCGCCTGCGTCTGCATTTTCTAACTCCGCCTCGCTTTCCGTTGCTTCTGCAGCCACAGCTTCTGCTTCCTCTTCAGAGGCTGTCTCAGAAGCCACTTCTGCTGCGGCTCCATTTTCTTCCTCAGAAGATTCCGCGCCTGCATCCTCAGCAGTTTTCGCGTCATCTTCTTTCTCTTCTTCGTCCGGCTCTTCCTGAACCTGATCCACTGTATCTGTTTCTTCAGTACTGTCATAGGACGGCTCTGACTCTTCCGTGTCCCCCGGACTTTCCATCATCTCCTCCCCGGCTTCGCTTGTCTGCACTGATTCCTCAGTACCGGCAATTCCATCTCCATCCGCTATTTCCGCTGCGTAAGAGATTCCATTAGCCCCCAGTAACATAGAAGCGACCAATGCTACTGCCAGGAGTTTCTTAAGCATCTTGTTCATGTAGTTCTCCTTTTTATATTTTTTTCTTAGTTTACGCATCTAATATCCAGACAAAACTCGTGCTGTCCATCTTCATACTTATTGCCATTATATTATACGTTAATTATCGATATTTTTTTGCTCCAAAACCATAAAAATCACAAAATATTCAAAAATTATGTTATAATATTCTGTTAATGTAACGGTTATTAAATGATGGTCCTTGCGCTTCCCCATCTGAAATGGTAAATTTGGTACAAATAACTGAGAGGGACAAATATGCCTGACAATATCTATCTTCAGAACTACAATATCCCCGAGGACGGGGTCCTGGTGGAATATAGGACGACCGGGGAATACACACCTGCCCATTGGCATGATTCCTTGGAACTGGTCTACATACTGAATGGAAATGCGACCATTTATCTGGAGGGAAGCGAGCACAAGCTGGTTCCCGGCGAATTCATCGTGGTCGATACCAACCAGATCCATGAGGCCCGCTGTACCCACACCTACATGATGATCGTCCTGCGCATTGACGACGATCTCATTCAGCGGCTCATGGGAAACCGCCGCAACTTCCAGATCATATGCAGCCGGGCCGAACTGACAGATGAGCTGGTTCCCGCTTATCTTGAGATCTGCGACTGCCTTAAGAAACTGGTGCAGCTCCATGTCCGTCAGCCCAAGGGGTATATGATCGCAACCCAGTCGATCGCGCTGGATATCCTTTACCGGCTGATCACCGATTTCTCGATTCCTTTATATAAAGAAGATCTCCCCGAGCCGAGCCGCAATCAGCTCAGGATCAAGGAGATCGTTTCCTACATCGACAAGCACTATATGGAGCCGCTGTCCCTTGAACAGATCGCGGATGTCTTTGGTCTCAACAGCGACTATTTCAGCCGCATGTTCCGGCAGAATATCGGCATTCCTTTCACGCAGCATGTTAACCACGTGCGGCTCACTCACATCTACCACGACATCTGTTCGACGGACGAACCTGTTCTGGAGGTGCTTGACAAGCACGGGTTTACCAATTACAAACTGTTCAGCCGCATGTTCAAGGAAGTCTACGGTGATACGCCCCGCGAGATCCGCAGGAGGGCAAGAGAGGAGCAATAACAACAATGAAAAAGCGGCTGGCGCATTAAACATGAAGGTTAAAAACCTTTGCTATTGCAGCACGCCCCTCTCAGACACTACTCTTAACTTGATTTCTTATTCAGCGACCAAAACTGCCTTTAGAGATACCACTAAGGGCAGTTTTTTTGCTGACCATTAATGTGCATATAAAGTCTCTCTTGCTTGTCCGACGTTTCGGCGCCGGTCCAAGCGTTAGAACGGCGCCATAACGGCGCCGACTACATTTTTATAGCTTCACCGACGCTTCGGCGTCGGTCCAATTCGGCGTCGTTCCAACAATTATAACGGCGCCGTAACGGCGCCGGCCACATTTTTTAAGCTTCACCGACGTTTCGGCGCCGCTCTGGCAATTAAAACGGCGCCATAGCGGCGCCGACTACAAAAATCTAACCAAGAAGCTATGACACCCCTACAGTTCAGAAACGATATTCTCCATCGAAGAATCCATTAAGAAAGGCTTGTGCCAAAGACTTGTCCCGAATCCTGGCCCGGGCTTCCCCGACGCTGAACCACTTCCAGGAGTCGATCTCCGAGTTGGGGCTGGGCTCGCCCTCCTCTACAATTGCCGTGAAGTTCAGCATCAGCGTGTTGGACGGGGCGAAATAATGGCTTCTGTTGAAATGGCACTCCAGCACCTGCAGCCCGAGTTCCTCGCCGACTTCTCTCTTGACCGCGTCCTCGGCGTCCTCGCCCTTGTTGACATATCCTGCCACCAGAATATAGGAGTCCCTTCCGTACTGCTTGATCAGGAGGACTTTATCAAGTTCCTTGTTCATGACGATCATGCTGACCGCCGTGTTGTAGACCGGAAAGCGGAATTCCTGACACTGGGGGCAATATGGGACCATGCCTTCTCCCATCAGATACTTTTCATCCAATTTGCAGCCGCACTGCATGCAATACTTCATTTCCATATTCGTTCTCCCGGAATTGTGAGGTTTACACTAGGACAATTATAATACATAACAGTGAGGGTAGCATCTACCTTCTGAGATTTGATTGCACATATGCACGATTTTGTTGATTCTTATCTGATTGTTCGAATATTGCTGTGACATACTTCCTGAAAATATGTTACCTGAGGGATGTATGTTAGCTCATATTTAGCTTCTGTACCTAATTTCCTGCCGCCCGGCCTTCAGATCGATCAGCACACAGATATTATTTCTTCTCCAAGGGGCGATAATTTTCTTGAAAGGTCATTCTGTACCGAAACTCTTCCAAATCTATGAGGCAGATCCATTGTGGGCGTCCAGAGTCGCTTCGCGCCTTGTCCGCCCCGGAAAAAAGACCTGGTTCTGCGCAGTGAGCGAGCTCCCTGCCAGAACCAGGTCTTTTTTCCGGGGTGCTGAATTAAAAACAAAAAAAGAGCGTTTCACGCTCTTTTCATGTCTTCAGCTCATTATTTCCCGCTTTTCTGAGCACCGGGCTTCAGATTCTGAAGAATACTCCCAATAGCCTCTAGCGCGCTGCGGCGCTTCTGCAGCATTTTCCGGGAATCGAGTTTGGCCTTTTCCAATGTGCTCTCTGTCTTACCAGCATCGGTTGCTGCAGTCCCCTCGAAACTATAGAGTTCTGTATACATCATGTTACATTTCCTCCGGTTGGCAGTTACTCTTTAACTGATTTCAATCATAACATTTTTGTAACATTTTGTAAAGAATTTTAAACACTTTACAGCCAACTTTTTTTATCCCTTTTTCCGGCTGATCACCGTACACAATGCGAAAAGCTCCTCGCCGGCCGGAAGGTCATGCACTCTTCCCACCCAGCCGTCGGCCATCCGCAGCATCAGTCTGCCGTCTCTGACAGTGTAACCATAGCACAGCATATGGTGATTGCCGTAAACAGGATGTCTGTGTACCTCCAGATACACGATCGCTCCGCGATCCAGTTCGGTGCATATGCGCCGCGCTGTAGCGGGGAAGGGTCCCCTGACGCTGTAACCTGTGATACCGAAAGTCCGCAGGCTTCTGCGGATCATAAGCGGCACCAGGATGTCGGAAGTCCCTCCAAAAAGTTTGAGGAAATCTGTGTTCATATAGATCAGGCGCTCCCCCCCGATTCCGGCGATCCTGCGGAACACCGCCTCGGGTTTCTCCGAGAGAGGTTTTCCCTCCCTCCCGGCCAAAGTATAGACCAGGTTGGTGATCGCCGTCGGACCGCAGTGCTTTCTGTAAGCGCGGTCCAGTTTCGCGAACTGTCCGGTCGTGAAGCAGTATTCATTTCCCTTCCAGAACGTACTCGTGCGCCCTGTATCTAATGATTCTTTGAACAAAGCTTTTTACCACGTCACCGCTATATCGAGCTGATTGGGGTTGCCGGCTGCAAATCCGCCTGTATCAACAACGATGCAGGTGCCCAGACTGCACTCCACAAGGGATCCGAAAGGATGGACTCCAAGGTTCGCAGCGCACATAATGTAATCGCCGAACATCTTGCAGCCGTCATTTCTTACCCACACATCGTAGTAATAACCTCTTCGGTTCATGTTCCTGACGCAGCCGCTCATATTGAGGTTGTAATAAGTCTCCTTGCCTGAGGGGCCGTATACGCTGCCCTTGCTGCGATTGAGTACCGGACCGTTCCAATTAAGGCTCCTGGTCTGATTCGCGAGTTCGGATCTGCGCTCTTCCTTGATCGCCTGTGCCCAATCTTCCTTAGCATCAGAAGTCTTCTCAACGAGGATCTCCTCCTGCTCCTGCTTGCTCTGGGCTTCGTTCTCTTCCTTTCTCGCGTCATCGACTTTGAGTGCCTCGATCTCAGCCGGATCTCTTGTGATGACACTGCTGTCCAGATAACCGATCGTTCCGTCGACTCTCACTTCCCAATATGTGAGGTCATTGGTGCCGGTGAGGTTGATCGAACTATATTTTTCCAAAGAAACGATGTCTTCCGCGTCATCGTAGGGCTCGCTCTTGACTGCCGCAGCCTCCGTGATGTAAGCGATCGTATCTTCGCTCTTAAACTGATAACTGCTGTCAAAAGCCGCGCAGATCGTGCTCTTGTTCATCTCTGTCTCATCGGCAGCCGGTGCCTGCAGCACCTCTTCAGCTCCTGAGGCTGCGGTCGGATTATCAGCTTCCTCGCTGTTTTCACCTGTGATCATCGTTGCGCCCATATCCGCATTATCGATCGCCTTCGCTGTCTCCGGCGTGATCACGTTGCCCTCAGCATCTGTAGGCACCTGGTCATCTGCTGTCTCTTCCACGATCTGAGCTGTCTCTGTACCGGTTGCTCCCTCTCCGGCTGTCTCGGTCGCCTGCGCTGCTGTACCCCAGACCGCGCCCGCGCCCATCAGGATCACTACCGACAGACAGAGGGAAAGTATCCTATTTCTCATAAATCCTCCATTTTCTCTGCATTCTTACGTAAAACATTGCTATTTTAGCATGCAGATTTTAAAAATGTCGGATTTTGGTTTTTCTTTATACTTTTTTACAGAAAGTTTATAATTAACACTTGTCCAGGTGCACATCCATCTGCGGATAAGGGATCTTGATGCCTTCCGCTTCGTACTGCAGCTTGATCTCCTCCGTGATATACCACTTGGAGCTGAGGAATTCAGGTCCGGGCACCCATCCGAAGGCTTCGATCACCACTGCGCTGTCCCCCAGGCTGCTCACATGGACGTTGACTCCCTTGTCCGCTATCACCGCGGGGCAGCTCAGGTATACTCTCTCCATGACTTCTTTGGCCTTCTTGATGTCGGAGTCATAGCTGATCCCCACAGAAATGTCCAGGCGCCTCTCCGGCATCATGGAAGCGTCCGTGACCGCAGAATTGGAGAGCGTTCCGTTGGGAATCGTGAGCACCCGGTTGTCAATGGTCGTGATGGTCGTATACACCAGCCCGATCGCCTGCACGGTTCCGTCGCCGAAGGAGGTCATCACATAATCGCCCACCCTGAACGGCTTCATCAGCAGGATCAAAATACCGCCGGCCACATTCGCCAGGCTTCCCTGCAGGGACATGCTGATTGCCAAACCGGCCGCGCCCATGACCGTGACGATGGACGCCGTATTGACACCCAGCTGCCCAACGATCATAAAGCCCAGAACCACATACAGAAACATTCTGGCGGCAGACATCAGAAACTTATTGACACCCACATCGATCGATGTATGCCCCAGAAACTTGCCCAGGAGCTTCATTAGAATATCGATCAGCTTCCTGCCGACAATAAAAATGATTAACGATATTACAATATTGAATACAAGCCTCTGCAGAGAAGGTGCCAGAGTTTCAAGCAATTTCTCAAGCGCGCCCGGCGTCAGTTCCGAGGGGTCTATAGTAGGCACTTCCGGCGTCTCTGTCCATGCACGCAGCAAGCTCAATGAATTCATATAACAGATTTTCCTTTCTTATCTTATTCTTCTGCCTTATCCGTTCCAGTTTCCGTCACTGTCGAAAGAGAAGCTGAGCTGCTCTTCTGCTCCGCCCGGCTCTTCGTTCTCGCGCTCGGGAGCGATCCTTCTGACTCTGTACGTCTCCTCGTGAAGCGTCGTAAAGTCCTTCTTAAGGTAAATCAAGTATTCTTCTTCAGGAATATTGTATTTACCCAGCAATTTAGAAATCATCTTCTTGAGATATCTGGCGCTGACATGGGTCTCCACATACAGGTCAGCATCCGGAATCTTCGCCGGCGTATCGAGCCCCACTCCATCTCTGGAAAAATACGGGCGCTTCCTTCCCTGCAGATCCGGGTCCATCTCCAGACTGGTGAAGAGCATCGGATTCATTCTGTTGAGTATCGCGCAAGTCTGCAGAAGCATCTGTTTCCAGCTGTCCACCTCTGTTTTCTGTCCGTAGAGCGAGAAAGCAGCAGGCTTCTTATTAGTGATCACACTGCTGAGATCATAGGGCACAGTCTCATCCACGCGGAAAGCGTCGTAATCGATCTTCTCCAGAGCATTTCTTTCCCGCTCATCCCTCATAAGACTCTGCTCCCGGCTGAATTGCGCACGGCACTGCTCCACGCTCTCCATCTCTTTGCGCACACTGCGGTAGATCCTGCGATACTGCCGGATCTGTTCGGGATCCTTGTCCTTGCGATATTTTTCCTTCTCGATCTCCATCATGATCGCCGCACCGGTCTCCTCAAGAAGCCCGGACAGCCTTTCCATCTCTCTGGACAGTTTCTCGGCATTCTTCGGAAATTCGCGATAAAGATCAGCAGCAATTTTCTCCAGTTCCATAGTCACTCCCTGCATTCTCGCGTGCTTGGCCACAGGCAGCGGTCTTTGATGCCGCGCCACTATTATTCTACAACAGATGGAATTGTGTTGAAATACAAAAAAATTCATCTGGTCCCGGGCAGCTTAATTAGGAAAAAAGACCGGACTCCAAAGAGTCCGGTCCATCTTTACTATAATCATATTTGCTCAGAACGCTTCATATCATTCATTTCTTCCCGCGCAGCTTCCAAATAGTCTGGTTGAGCACCTTAATATTGATAGGCTTGGGAATATGGGCGTTCATTCCGCAGGCAAAAGAGCGCTCGACGTCTTCTTCCATGGTGTCGGCAGTCATTGCCAGGATCGGCACGGTCGCCGCGTCTTCCCTCTGGAGATTGCGGATCGCTGCCGTTGCTTCATAGCCGTCCATAAGGGGCATTCTGATATCCATAAGGACCATGTCGTAATAGCCCGGTCTGGAACTGCGGTACATTGCCACTGCTGCTTTGCCGTTTCCGGCGATCTCGCATCTGGCGCCTTCCACTTCCAGAAGCTCTTTGAGGACGTCCGCGTTGATCGCATTGTCCTCCGCCACGAGGAATCTCAGTCCTCCGAGAGGGTTTGAACTCATGGATTCATTGCCTGTTCCTTCGCCATCCTGATCGAGGCTCAGTTCCTCTACGATCGTACGGAAAGTGGAGAAGAAGAAAGGCTTGGGCATGATCGCGTCTATACCGGTCTTGTGCACGTTCTGTATGAAGTGCTCCGCCTTATCCGACATCAGGATGATCGCCGGTGTTTTGGCCCAGTTCATAGCCCGGATCTCATCGGCGACTTCCCAGTAGCCCTTGTCCTGAATGTCACGATCCATCAGGTAAAGGTCGAAGCTTCTGTCATCCATTCTGGCCTGCTCTATGAGCTGCAGTGTGCCGTATGCGCTCGCGGTATAATCCGCATCCAGTCCTGTATCCCGAAGAAGCTCGCAGATGCGCGCTGCTTCGTTCATATTTTCGCCCACGACCAGGAGTCTGCGGACACCGTGTTCGCTCCAGAAATTGTCTGCCGCATGGCCTGCTGTCTGCAGCCGGAGTCCGACAAAAAAGGTCGATCCCTGTCCCAGTGTGCTCTGTACGGAGATCGTGCCGCCCATTTGGGCTACAAACCTGCGGCTGACAGCAATTCCGATACCTGTGCCCTGCATGCCGGGTACATCGTCGAAACGTCCGTTATTGTCAAAGAGTCTCTTCTGCAGCTCGCTGCTCATTCCCATGCCGTTGTCACGGACTTCAAAGGAAATCTCTCTGAAATCAGCATCGCCGTCACTCTCTCTGCCGATCACAGTGAGGGAGATCTCTCCGCCTTCCTGAGTGTACTGCACTGCATTGTCGAGAAGGTTCATCAGTACTTCTGTGATCCTGACCTTGTCACCGATAAAAATATCGTGCTCGATCCCTGCTGTGCGGACCTCAAAGCACTGGTGCTTGAGCTGCGTCTTGACGCGCACCATGTCAGAGATCTCTTCTATAGTCCTGCCCAGCGCAAACTCGCTCTTATCCGCTTCCGGGCTGTTCTTGTCTACTCCGCTCATCTCCATGATCTGATTGATCATAGTGAGAAGGTCCTGGCAGGATACGCCGATCCTATGAGCGTATTCCTTGACCTTGGGGGCGTTGTTCGCGTTCTTGAGAAGCAACATCACAAATCCGGCAATGGAATTAAGTGGTGTCCTCAGGTCGTGGGACATTCCCTTGAGCATGCGGTTGTGCACTGCCAATGTTCCGTTGTAGAGAAGCTCATGCAGACGGCTGTTGTCAGCTGTCCCGCCCTCAGCGTCCAGGTACACTATAAGATAGCGGTTCCTGCCTTTTATGCCTTCGATCCTGGCGACACTTCTGTGATACGCTTTGGACAGCCCGGTACGTCTGTCCAGGCACTCAGCGTCTGAGCGCAGAATTGCACTCTCATCCGCGCTTTTTCTCCCGCTATGCTCAGAGATAGGCTCTCCGAACATCTCCTCGCAGGGAATGTCACCGGAACGCGGTCCCAATTCGCGGACATCGCTCATGACCAGCTCTCTGGGCAGACCAAGCGCATCTTCCACGTTAGGTGAAACGTAAACAGCACCCCGGCTGCCTTCTTCAACAAGGAGCAGCAGGTTCCTCGTTCCCACCACCATCGTGTCATATAGCTTATTTGTGGCCTCCAGCTCTTCCCTCGCTTCAATGAGATCCTTCTTCAGCATTTGATTTTCCTGAAGAATCTCCTGGATTTCACTTTCTGTAAACTGCATCTGAATATCCCTTGCACAAACATAGCCAAAATTACTACAATCTAACATATTGTATACTAAAATACGGTTGAATACAATTCCAATCACACTAAGTGCACTTAAACTTTTTCGAACACGAATCCGCTTCTAAGAATTCTGCGCCGCAAATCTCCCGCAGAAGCGCCGCACCGCGATCGCCACCGCGCTGTCTTCCCCGAACTCCTCCTCGGAGATCTGTGTCATCGCTTCCATCGCCGCAAGCGCTTTTTCATGCTGCCCGGCCGCCTCAGCAGCCAGCGCCAGCTGCTCCAGGCAATGTATGCCGTAAGTGTTTCTGATCCCGATCATTCTTTCTGTACCATCGCAGAGTTTTTCAAACAGTTCCGCCGCTCGACGCGCTTCTCCTGTCTTAAAAAGCGCATTTGCGTATCTGTACAAAATATAGAGGTACAGCGGCATGTAACTGTCTGCCATCATTTCATCGGCAAATGCGTAGATCTTCGCGTATATGTCCCTGTACGCTTCCGCCTCTCCCCTGTCGGAAAGCTTCGCGATCTCATCGGAGATCTCCTCAAATTCAGCCTCGAAGTCAAAGAGGACCCGGTCCACTCTTACTCCCTCCGCCTCATCCCGGTGCGCCCACCCGATCAGGGTATCCACAGCTTTGGCGATATCCGGAGCGGAGCGGTTTTCTCCCCCGACCATGTTTTTAAGCCTTATGTGCCGGAATGACCTCCGGATTCCTTCATAATTGTTCATTTTCTTATCCTGAAAAAAGGCTGCAGGATGCCCTGATCCCGCAGCCGTCATTGTTGTCTGTGTCCACAGTTTGTTCTGTCGTCAGCCCTGCTTCTGCAAGTCTGAGATCCAGCTCTCACGGTACTGGATTTCTTTCTTCAGCTTGGACTGCTCCGTCTCAAGATCGTTGATCCTGCGGCAGCGCTCTGTCGCCTCGCTGTCATCGACTGTAACACATCCGCTGGCAATCACAAACGGAAGCTTCTGCTTGCGAACACCGCCCGCATAGGTGATGGTCAAAATAGTGTCCTTCTGTTCACTGACTGTACCTTCGCCGTACTTCGAATGCTCCACTTTCTTCCCTTCCAGATTCGGAAGTGTCATTGCCTCTCTCTGTTCAGTAACCTCTGTAAGTCTTCCGCGCAGTACGTCAATCTGACCATTCAGCTTCTGGATCTCGATTTTTGCTGCTTCTTCTCTCTGCTTCTTCGTTGCCGCTCTTCTGCGTCTTACATTGATGCCGGTTACTCTTTGCGCCATATTACCACCTTTCTTACAGACCGCCGCCCGGTCCGGCAGCGGCAGGCGCGCAGAAAGCCCTACTTCAGCCACTTGTGTACAATATTATTTTAACACAAAAGTAAAAAAACGGTCAAAACGGAAATATCGTAAAAATGCTTTGTTTTCGCCGTTTTTTCAATGTTTTGGCAGGCCGGTTCACAAAAATATAACATTTAGATCCCCCATATCATGCTATACTTGCAGTACGGTTTTATTTAGAAAGAAAGGACATTCGATGAATAAATTACCCATCGCAGCCGCGGGGATCGTCGCAATGCTGACAACATCCGTGCTGTTTGCATACGCGGAGCCCTCTGAGGGGATCACTCCCGCGGAAAACGACGCGGTGCACTACTGCCGCACACATCTGGAGGCGGAAGATCAGCTTCTGTATGACGCGCTCCTCGCCTGCGCGCTTTCCGAGGATCCGACCGAAAAGGGCACTGAATTCCAGGTCAGTATCGACCCGGCGGGCGACGAATTCAAGACTGCCTTCCACCGCTGCTACAATGCTCTCCTCTTCGATCATCCCGAGCTCTTCTGGCTCTATGCGGGAGACAGCTCATTCCAGTACACTTACCGGCGCAAGCTCCTCGATGAGGGCACTTATAACATCGCTTTCCAGCTCACCGGGGCTTTCCCTGAACGGGACGAGCAGCTGGAAGCTTTTGAAAATGCTGCTGACGCCTTCCTCTCTGAGATCGATCTAGACCAGAGCGCGCCGCTAGTTGCGCTGCAGATTCACGACAAACTCATCGATCTGGTCTCCTATGACAGGGACGCTGCCGCCAGTGAGGACAGGGATCTTGCGCACACCGCTTACGGAGCCCTGGTAGCCAACAGCCGGGACGAGGAGAACCGGGCTGTCTGCGACGGCTATTCTTACGCCTATGAATATCTCCTGCAGAAAGCAGGAATCCGGAGCACCGTCGTTGCCGGCAGAGCCGGAGACGACGAGGAAACCGCGGGCCCGCACTCCTGGAACCTTGTGGAGCTGAACGGCCAGTGGTACGAAGTGGATGCGACCTGGAATGACATTTCAGCCGAGGAGGCCCCGGACGAGGAGACGGATTACAGTGAGATTGCCGAGGAGGCCATGAACAACGCATGGTATACCAACAGGCTCACTCATTATCTCTTCAATGTGACGACCGCGCAGATCTCCTTTTTCGAGCCCGGCAGCCGCTACCGTTATACTAACGACAGGGGCTGGGTCAGTTTCCTGGGTGATTCTGTACATATTCGCCACTCCGAAGACGAAGCCGATGAGACCGGCGATTACATGACGCCTCTAGCACCCATCGCGGAGGGAACGGAATTCTCATATGATAATCTGAAAGATTGAAAAATACTGTTCAAACAAAAATCCGGCCGCAGGGCCGGATTTTTCATGCTTATTTATGCCTGCCGCATTTACGGGATGCGGCGCCTCGTCCTGATCTTATTCCTCAGATGCCTCTTTAGCAGCTTCCTTGATCTCTTCGACTTTCTCTTCAGCCTTGTCACAGATCTCTTCAGCTTTGTCACAAGCATCTACAGCCTTCTTGCAAGCCGCCTCAGCGATCTCCTCAGCTGCTTCCTTAGCTTCCTCTGCCTTCACTTCTGCTGCAACGGCAGCATCTTCCGCAGCTTCCTCTACGACGTCAGCCGCATCGACTACGTTGTCTTCAGCCTTTTTAAGTCTCTCTGCGATAAGATCCTGAGCGGATGCGATCTGCTCTTTGATCTTGGCGAGCTCATCTGTGGACATCTTGGAGATCTTCTGAGTGAGCTCATCGATATCCACGCCTCTCTCATTCATGGACTCCTTGAAGCTGCGCTGCAAGTCTTTGTTGAGTTCCTTGCCCTGCTCAACGGTAAGCTCGCCCTTCTTGACGAGTTCGCCGATGATCTCCTGGCCCTTCTCCACAGTGATCGCCGCTGCGCCTACGCCTGCCAGAAAGAATTTCTTGATTCCGTCACTTAATTTGAAATCTGCCATATCATCCTCCTTATTTTCATGGGACTCCCCCATAGTTTGCAGAGTGAAAGCAGCACCATTGCCGCTTTTTTCTCCTTCCCTTCTAATTTTATTCTCAGAAGTGTTTTCCTTGTGTTTTCTTTCTAAAGTTTCTATGAATAAATGAATAAAACTAAATGAAATAATCTTTTGCCAAAAAATACCGCCGCCGGGTCACCTCACTGCCCCGAGGTACTCTTCCAGCGTAATGCTCCTGTTTGTGATCTCCTGCGCGGCTTCGGGACCCACGTACCGGTAATGCCAGGGTTCTCCCTTGACGCCTGTCACAGAGGACTTATTGTTGGGATAGCGCTTAATAAAGCCGAAACGGCTGCAGTTCTCGTCCATCCACTCCCACACAGCATTTGCCGATTCATTGTCGCCTGAATCGCTGGAGATATCGACGCACAATCCCGTCTCATGTTCGCTGGTGCCGGGTTCTGCTTCCCACTGGATCGCGAGCTGCCGGGCTTCTTCTCTGGTCTTCCCGTAACCCATGTACTCCCTGATCTTGTTGTCAAGTCTTTCCTGCTGCTCCTCGCCGCTCCGATAGCCCTGAACTACGCAGGGATCAAGGCCCGCATCGCGCATCTCGTCGAACATCTCCTGCAGATCCGGGTAGATCCGGCTGTCGACCATTTGTCCGTAGCGCAGTTCCGTAAGCTCCCCGTCGAATTCCTCTTCGAGCGGGTAGTTCCTGTTCACCAGCAGCAGCCTCCAGTCCTCCGACTGAACAAAACTCTTCTCTTTTTTGCCAGGTCCTGCGTAAGAGTCCGTGACCACCGGCTCCTTAAACGCGAGCTCCGGAAGGTCGAATCCGTAGAAAAACTTGTTTACCAGGAACGCGACGCCGATCACAAGCACAACGATGACCAGGGCTGCCAGAACTTCACTTCTGTACAGGTGCCATGATCCCCCGCGCTTTTCTTTATTGATTGGATATCTGTTCTCTCTGTCTGCCATCAAAGTTTCCTTTGCCGCAAGTATATTAAATGCTTTTTAAATAACGTTCACCAATTATAAACAAATTATTACACATTTAGTATACTCTGTTTCAAACAAATTGCAAAGAAAATCCGATTCCCCGAGAACAAAAATGAGGCCGTCAGTCATTCGCTCATGACGGCCTCATGCAAAGATTCGCTATTATTTATGCGGAAGATCAGTGGAGTTTGGAATAGCCGAAGCTGTTGCAGATAGCGTCGATCGGAATATGATCCTTGCACATCTTGCACTCAGACGCGGTGTAGGTGTGATAGTCCGGAAGATCCTGGATCTTATACAGGGAATGGACCTGCTGACCGAAGATCTTGGTGGGAACGGAGAAGATCGCCGTGATACCTACAACGGTTCCGCCATAGTAGTCAATGCTCTCGCCTGCGCGGAGGATCGTCTGTCCGGTAGTCGCGGAAGCCAAAAGCAGAAGGACGTGCTTGCCCTTGATCATCATTTCTGAATTCTCGCGGAAGATCATCTGGCCGCGATTGTCGAACTCAGGGGAATATACATAAATCGTCTTATGCGCATTCATAGACATGATGCCCGCCTGAGTCAGTTCATCTGCAAGGTAAGCGCCGATTACTTCCATTCCGTCCATACACACGATCGTATCAACGATCGTTGTGGCGGCGTAAGTGCTGGCCATGGCACGAGCCGCAGCCTTGGCTTCGCTCTGCCTGGTCTTCATTGTCGTCATATCAATATAGTAGTTGATATGAGAGTTCGGCGTTACAAAATGTCCGGGGATAACTTTCATAATGACATCCGGGAATTTTCTCGATCTCATCTTCGTGTAAGTCTGCATGTAAACCTCCGTTCTGCGGCTCCGCCCCTGCAGCGGCTCCGTATTGACTATTCCTGTAACTTATAGAGTCATTATACTATGTTTTCGCATCATTTGCACAATATTTAGCTTCTCATTTCACCTGTTTCGTCAAAAATGTACAATTATTACTTTCTCTTTTTTTTCGGAAAACTTTAGAAGTTTTTCATTCTTTATAAATAGTTTTATAACAACTATCGTGTATAGTATTACTTGTAAACAGAGAGAACATTTCCCCCTCTTTAAAACTCTCAATGTTTAGCAAGATTTACATTTCCCCCTTTCAAATAAGCCCTTCGCAATGATCACGGAACACTCCGCAGTCGTTGCGAGGGGCTTATTCCGTTTGGTGTCTGATACATTTTCTGGCTTGTTTGGCACAAACGTTCCATCCTATTTCGATTGTTGTCAAATCCGATGAAGTTGCTCGGTTTGTTGCTGCAAACTTTCCATCCTTTTCTGGCATCGGCTATATCCGATGTACTGTAATTTTGCTTCCTGGCACAAACTCTACATCCTATTCCGGCATCGGCTGAATCCGATGGAGTCTCCAAGCAGAAACACCCTAATAGGCTACATCCAATAAAGAAGATATCTGTTTCTGATTGAACCTCCAGGCAGAAACATCCAAATAGGCTACATCCAATAAAGAAGATGGCCGTATCCGATGGAGACTCCAGGCAGAAACATCCAAATAGGCTACATCCAAAAAAGAAAATAGCCGTATCCGATGGAACCTCCGAACAAAACCACCAAATAGACTACATCCAACCAAAAAATCTCCCTAAGAGGATGGAACAGCAACAAAAAAAGAACATGCCGCCCGGCAGCAAGTAACAAAGCACCTTGCAGCCAGGAGCGACACGCCCCTCACAAATCAATCTTCAATTTCCATCGTAACCGGCTCTTCCAGTGTGAGCTTCCCGCCCACAGTACCGGCATATCTTCCCTGTCTCTTGGCCATATTTACGGTGATCGTTCCGCCCGGCTGCTCGAAGTTATAGCCATGGAAGCCGTCCTTTTCATCCCTGGTCAGATACCAGGCAGCTGCCAGCGACCCGCTGCCGCAGGATGACTCACAGCACACCGTATCTGTTTCCGCGACATAGACGACCGGGATCAGGCTGTCGCCGTTAACAAACATTACTCCGAAGGCACTGAAGCCTTTTCCAAACTTGTCGATCATTCGACGGGCAAAAGCCTCGTCAAACTCTCTGTCCACACAGATCATATGGGTTATACCGCGAGAGATCACGAGGGGATAGAGTCCCTCAGCTTCCTCACCTGCCATCTCCAGTTTCTCGGGCATAGGCATCTGGGCTGCGCTGGTCTCCCTCTCGAGGTCGCAAATGACTTCAAGCTGCTCGCGCGTGCCGGACATCTCTATTTTGCAATGGTCAATCTCTTTCTCCCTGCACAGAAGGTAGCCGTAGGAACGCGCCGCGTTTCCGCAGAACTCCCTGCCTGCCATTTCGAGCCTTCCGAGGCTCTTTCCGTAGAGGGGACGTGTCTCAAAGCCGACCTGTTCGGCCCTGAGCGCCGGATCCGCCATGATCGCGGCCGCGACTTTCGCCCGCTCTGACTTGGGAACACCGCTGCGGACAATCGCTGTCCTGTTGCCGGCCGGATCTGCCATTACCACTGTAAACTTCATTGCTGTCTCCATTCTTCTGTTAATTCTTTGCGGCGGCTCTTCCGTCCAAAATTGCCGCGGCAAGGCTCTGCCGCCCATCATAACCGCGGCAAACCTCTGCCGCCAATCAATCACCCGTTCTCCGCAAATCTCGCCAGGAATCTCTTCGTCCTCTCCTCCTTGGGATTGGTGATGACGTCTTCAGGCTTTCCTTCTTCCACGATGTAGCCGCCGTCCATGAAGATCACGCGGTCTGCCACGTCTCTGGCAAAGGCCATCTCGTGAGTGACGATAACCATGGTCATGTGTTCCTGTGCCAGCTGGCGGATGACCTTGAGGATCTCGCCTGTCAGCTCCGGATCCAGTGCCGATGTCGGCTCGTCAAAAAAGAGAATATCCGGGTTCATGCACAGAGCCCTGGCGATGGCGACACGCTGCTGCTGGCCGCCGGAGAGCTGCTGGGGATAGTAGTTTTCCTTGCCTTCAAGGCCCATCTTCACTAACAGTTCCTTTGCCTCTTTTTTGACCTCAGAGGCGTTTCTCTTCTGCACGCTGATCGGCGCGTCGATGAGATTCTTGAGCACGCTGTAGTGCGGGAAGAGGTTGAACTGCTGGAACACGAGGCCGAAATAGCTCTTGATCTTCCTAAGTTCTGACGATGAGGCGTAGACGCTTTTTCCTTCCGCGTCATTGTGCGCTGCCACTTCGCCCAGATAGCTCAGTTCGCCGCTGTCCATGGTCTCGAGCATGGTGGCGCAGCGAAGGAGCGTGGATTTGCCGCTTCCGGAAGGGCCGATGATCGCCACGACCTCACCCTCCTCGACGGAGACGGATATATCGTTGAGAACCTTCAGGTCACCGAAGGATTTGCTCACATTTTTGATCTCAAATAAGCTCATATCTTCCCTCCGTCAATTGTAATAGTTCAGCCGCTTCTCAATGTAGTTCATGATGAGCGTGACTACTAAGTTGAAGACGTAGTAGAATACGCCCGCCACGAAGAGAGGCATAAGGCTGGACATAGCCGCGGATACCTGCTTGGCGTAAGTGAACATCTCCTGATAGGCGAGAACGAATGCCAGAGAAGTATCTTTGACCAGTGTGATGACTTCGTTGGTTACCGGCGGAATGGTCCGCTTGACCATCTGTGGGAAGATGATCTTGAGGAAAGTCTGCGTCTTGGTATAGCCAAGCACCGTGGCAGCCTCCGTCTGGCCGACGGGAATGCTCTGGATTCCCGCGCGGAAGATCTCCGCGAAATAGGCCGCATAGTTGATGGAGAAACCGATCAGAGTTGCGTACAGTCTCCAGGCTGTCGATAATTTGAGTCCGAAAACATAATAGGGACCGTAGAACACTACGATCAGCTGCAGCATCAGGGGCGTTCCGCGAAGTATGGAAATGATTCCCTGGATCAAAACAGAGAGCGGCTTGAACTTACTCATCCGGCCCAGCGCAACCAATATTCCCAAAGGCATTGAAAACAACAGAGTGCAGAAAAAAACGATCAGCGTTGATCCAAAGCCGGACGCGATCTGCGAAATGACAGTCAAAAGGCTCATAAATCCCCCTTAGCTTGTGATAACAAAGACCGCCTGCGCTCCGCCACGGAGCTCAGGCGATCAAAATGAACTTATCCGTTCACAACGGCAGTCTGCCGGATCTGTTTAAGATCCATCCGCCGGCCGGTCTGTCTTCCCGATCACTCGGTGATGAGCATATCCGGAAGATTGTCGTCCGAGTATTTCTCGGCGATCTTCATGACAGTGCCGTCTGCGAGCATCTCATCATAAGTCTCCTGGACCTTGTCCCTGAGAGCCTCATTGCCGAGTTTGAATGCGATCGCATACTGCTCTGTAGAGATAGGCTCCTCAAGAATGCGGAAAGCATCAGGATTGTTTCTCATCTGATAGCGGGCAACGCCGATATCAACCGCAACCGCGTCTACTGCTCCGGACTTCATATCCGTGAAGCATGTGTTGTAGCTGGCGTTTCTCTGAAGATCCGCGAATGTTCCGGCCAGAGATGCAAGTTCATCGCTCTTAAGAGCGGTCTCTGCGGAGGAGTCACTCTGTACGATCACAACCTTGCCCGCAAGATCTGCCGGAGTCTGGATATCGGACTCAGCCAGGACCGCGATAACAATGCTGTTGTTGACATAAGGCTTGCTCCATGTATAAGCCGCTTCACGGCCGGTGTAAGTCATGCCGTTCCAGATGCAGTCGATAGTGCCGCTGTCGATCTCTGCGTCCTTGTTGTCCCAGTTGATGGGCTGCTTCTTCAGAGTCCAGCCGCGGCGCTTGCAGAGCTCTTCAGCCAGTTCAAGGTCGAAACCTGTGTAGTCGCCGGTCGCCTCATCGAGATAACCGTAAGGCGGATACTCTGCGTCGAAACCTACTACGAATTCGGTATCTTCATCTGTAGCTGCCGGTGCCTCAGCTGCAGCAGTCTCTTCTGCTGCGGGTGCTGCTGCCGCATCATTACTGCTTGTAGATGCTCCGGATGAACCTCCGCATGCCGCGAGTGAGATTGCCATCACGCCAGTAAGGAGCATTGCTGCAAACTTCTTCATCATTTCAAAATCCTCCCAAAACTGTAGAATATAGTTTCCGCGGCGGGAAGTCCCTGACCTGCGGCCGGCACTTGAATGTGTCAGTGAGATAACGAATTAAAGCGCCGAATACTGTAGTATATTATCACGCTAAAGTGTGTTTGTAAACACTGTACGAGAACCTTATTGCCAAAATCAGCCCCAAAAAAGCGAGCGCCGGAAGGATCCCGCTGCTGTAAAGATGGACCATCAGATTTGAGCTGACAAGGACCCTGTAACCGGCTGCATCGATCACCCCTTCGTTCTCGCCGAGTCCGCTGGCCCCGCTGTGTACGCTGCTGCCCCTGAGTCCGCTAAGTCCGCTGCAGCGGTTGCCGGCTCCGTCTGTCGCAGAAACTCTCAGTGTCTGCCACTCGCGCCGGGCGGGGATCTCAAAGGGAACCTCCCCTCCGTTTTCCTCCATGATCCTCTTCAGTTCCTCTCCCGCGAATTCATGGGACTCGAGGACATCCCCCCGGTCATCCGCGATCTCGATCCTGAGCCCGCTCAGTTCCATGTTGTCCGCAGGAATAAGGCGCAGGGGTACACTGTCCGCTATGAACTTGCTCTGCTGCGTGTCCACTCCGGAGATCCTCACTGAAGGCGGTGTCCTGTCTATCGCCCAGGAAGGGCTGTAACCTGCACCGGTCGTAAACCGCCCTGCGCTGCTGTTATGATTGCCGGTCTCGTCCACAGACTCCAGAAGAATGCTGTATCTTCCTTCTTTGCTGAATGCGGCCGGATCGATCCTGTAGATATACTTCATTCCCGAAGCTCCGGTCTCCTCCTCGACCTCGTAGTCCTTTCCCTCCTCCAGGACCGAACCGTTTCCATTCCGAAAGAGCGTGATCTGCCTCTCTGTAAGAGGCGAAATGTTGTGCTCGGCAATGACGAGGGGACTCTCCGCCTCCGTGTATGCAGTACTTATCATCTCCAGAGTCTTCTCGTCCTCCGAGATGTCATAGAAGGAGCCGAATCTGTTGACGCACAGGTTTCTTCTGACTATCGCCCGGTTCCCCGCAAGATCACAGGCGGTCCCTGTGAGCACACAGACACCGTCCGCCGCTCTCTCCTCAGAAAGGTTCGGCAGCACGATCCGCCTTTGAAGTCCGCCGCCCCTGCACTCCATGATCCTGCCGCCCGCCGTCATGTTGTTCCACTTCGCGCAGAGCGAGCCCGGTGCCATATTTGCCTCTTCGCAGCAGAGCGCCGGTGAGATCTCCGCTCCGTAAGCCCCCATCTCCTGCACCGTACTCCCGTCAAAATACAGTCTCGGCGCAGTCAGATCAATAATAAATGAATCGTCAAACACCGGAATTGCCGTGTTCCCCGCCAGATCCATGCACAGGCAGCCCAGTGCCCACTCTCCTTCTTCCGTAAATGGGATCTCTGCTTCATATACCGGGATCATCCCCGCTATCCTGCTGTCCTGTACTTCGGATACTTTGCGGAAGGATCTTGCGAAAGGCAGTATTTTGACATAGCTGTCGTCGAAAGACAGGTCCGTGATGCGGACCGTCGCGCGCCTGACTCCGTTGTAATAGTTTCCGTTTCGCGCGTCTGTGTTGTCCCACGTCACTTCGATCAGCGGAGGCGTCCGGTCGATCGTGAATGCCTGCGGCGCTTCACCGGTATAACTTACCGACGCCGCGTTGCCCAGGGCGTCCGTCCCGGCCACATCCAGCGTATAAGCGCCGTCCATGGGGAAGTGCAGCTTCATTATCCAGGTCTCCGGATCGCCCGAGGGACCCCGTTTCCACTCCCCCGGCACAGCTCCGGGAGCCTTCACCTGCATTTTCTCTATGTCGAAATTCCGCTCGCGCACAGCCACAGCTGCAGTCCTTGTCCTGTCAAAATATCGCCCGTTCCTCACCTCATTGTTGTCGAAACTCACCTTCACATCCGGGCCCGCTGTGTCAATTCCGAATCTGCGGATGCCTCCGTCTGTCGGATCGGACAGGTTCCCCGCGTTGTCGCTGGCGGTAACTGTCACCTCGAAGTCGTTGCTGTCCCACTCACCGCCCGAGGGGACAGAAATCTCGCCGTGGAATCTGTAAATGAGGTCCTTCTCGTCGGAAGCCTCTGCATTTTCATCCCGGGCTTCTTCATCGCTGCGAAAGAGCACTTTCTCCATCACAGTCTCTCCGTCTCTTATCACCTCACAGCGGACCTCGGCAAGCCCTGATCCGCCGTGATCCCTGTCCGGGTCTTCCGCAAAGATCTCCAGTGTCACCGGACCATCATACAGAGGTCTTCCGTCAGCCATCCTCGCTGTGATCTGCGGCACTGCTCTCACCACAGCATTGGGTGCCTCCGCATCCACTCCGGGAGCCGTAATATCAAGGTAAAAGTCCGCCGTTTTGGGCAGCACTGCCGTCTCATTTCCGGCCCGATCCCTCAGACGCAGATTCTCGATCCTGAAAACCTGCCCTCCCCGGATCCGGATCCTGCCCTCGCACGGAGAGCAATAAGTCTCTGCGTCCGGCGGCGCGTCATTCCCCTCGCCCGATGTGGACACAAGGCTGCAGGATATACTCACAGGCGAGAGATCCGCCGCGCTGTACACGGCGACAGCATTTTCTTCTTTTCTGTAAGGCCGGAAACTGCCGCTGTCCAAATCCCAGCTTCCTTTTCGAGTGGTCATCAGGCAGTAAGTCCCGCCGGCCTCATTACATACGCGAATTTCTCCCATGGGCGCTTTAGTGTCGATGACAATTCTTCCTGTCACATAAGTGCCTTTTTCCGCATCTGTGCAGATCAGTCCCGGAAGCACGTTTCCCGCCTCTGCCTGTACGAGCGGATTCCCCGCCTTATCGCTTCCGGTGATTCCAAACAGGTACACACCGTCCGGTGTATCGGTGCTCCCGGGGAAGCGTTCCAGTTCCAGCAGAATCTCACCGGACCCGTTTTCCGCGACTTCCATCCGGCACTCCTCCCTGACGGCGTTCTCCCAGGCCGGCCACACTTGCTCGCAGCATTGCCCCTCGGGAACAGGCGCATAAGCGCTGCGCACTTCCAGCCCGGAGGGATCGATGTTTTGATCAGTAACGCGCAGTGATGCCGTTATCGCCGGCACTCCTCCCGCATATTGCCCCGGATCACTGCCAAAATATACAATCCCGCTTCCCTCATCGATTCCCGCAGGATTTCCGATCGGTGCGCTGAAATCGGCTTCCAGCACCGGGCTGACAGTATCTAATACGAAACTGAATTCGCACTCCCCAAGGTTTCCTTCCGCGTCCACAGCTTGTGCCGTCACCCGGATCAGTCCGTCCGATAGTCCGGCGGTTTTCTCAGCAGTGATCTCGATCACCGATTCCTGTCTGACCGCGCTTTCCGGAACATTTTCTATTCTGATCTCCTTGCCCGCAGGGTCCGCCAGGACGACACAGCTGGACACAATTCCGGTATCCTCTTCCCTGTTATCCGACATGATGACGCGGATTCCTGCGTTGTCCGACCTGCAGTATATAAGGCCGTCCTCCTGCGCCGCGATCTCCTCCATCATCTGAATAGAGACCTCCGGCGGAACTTCGTCCGGAACCGGCTCCGGCTCGCTTCCGGGCTCCACCTCAGGCGCGATTTCATGGGAGGTACTGCCTGTACCGGATGTGCCACTCTCCATATTGTTTGTCGGTACTTCCGCCGCTGTGACGCTCTGCCCGAGCACCAGAATCCACACACCGGCCGCTATCAGTGCCAGAATTCCTGTCCTTCTGCCGATCCCTCTCTTTACTCTGTCACCCAGGCGCCCCGTCAGGTCTTCATGCACCAGCAGGATGACCGCTGCTGTAACCGCCGCCAAAGCAGTGATCAGACACAGTATCTCTACAATTTTGCTTGTCTCTCCCCAAATTCTCCATATTGACATTCTCGCTCCTACTTCCGCCTCTCCGGTTTGCGTTTCGAGCTGCGATTTTTTGACCGGTGTTCCTTAGCACCGTTTGGAGCATCTCACTTCGCCCAGTTGCTTACTGCACGTTCTGCAGACCTGACCGCTGTGCGCATTTCCTCCCGCAAGCGCTCCGGCACATAGATCCGGCCATTCTCTGCGTTTTCCATGAAAATATCCGCAACTTGCACCACCTCCTTTGCCATTTCCATGTCTGTCCCGACCTCTCTGTGGCGGTCCGCGGACAGAGCGATCTCAGCGGCTGCCGCTTTGCATACTGCTGCCGCGAAGACTCCGTTCCCGCTCATTTCCGCCTCTCGAGTCGAGGTCTCCTCCAGTTCCCGCCAGGCATCGATCCGCCCCTTGCTCCACTCCTCTCCCAATACAACTTCCATGGCCTCTGCCATGTCTCTGTCGTCGAACCAGAGCCCCGCCGCCGATAGAGCATTGCGAAAGCACAGCCTAGCCGCCTCCCTTCCTCCTTCATAACAGGCAAAATATGCTTTCCCCAACTCCACCGAAAACGCCGCGTAATCTCCGGGCCTCTTCTTCCTCATTCGTTCCAGGTTTCCTTCTTCATTTCCCGCTGCCTTCTCCCATAGCCGTCCGGCATTAGCCCGCCCGAACAGGACATCATCCAGCGCACTTTTCTCCTCTTCCGTAATCACACAGTCTGCCGCCAGCTCCCGCAGAAAGCAGATATATGCTTCCTGATCCTCCGGTCTGAGTGCCGCTGCCCTTCGGTAAGCCTCCTTCTTTTCTTCAAAGTCTGTCTCTTTCCGCGCTTTCTCGATAAGAGCGCAGTACTCCGCGGTTTTTGCTCCCGCTGCCGATGCCGCGAGCACGATCGCGAGGCCCAGGCAAACTGCGGCTGTATTGACCAGAAGCACAAACCACTTCCATCCTCTTTCACGGCTCCTGCTCCTCGTCCGGAGCCTGATCACGCTCCGAAGCGCTTTTTCAAGCTCCTTGCAGGAGGAATAGCGCATAGACGGGGCGGTCATACAGCAGCGGAGCAATATTTTGGCCATCTCATCTAATTGCCGGCTTTCTCCTTCCGCGCCAAGGATCTCCCGAAGCGGCCTGAGCCCTGTATCCAGAGGCGGGCGGCCCGTGATCATATGATGTAGGACCGCTCCAATTCCATAGATGTCGGTCCTCTCGTCGGACTGCTCCCATCCGCCGTACTGCTCCGGCGCCGCGTACCCGTCCGTCCCAAGCTGCATAGTGTCTGAGCCGGCGCTCTTCCTTAGTTTTCTCACCGCGCCGTAATCCACCAGGACAAATTCCCCGCTTGGCCGCACCAGAATATTTGCCGGCTTCAGGTCCCTGAAGATCATGGGCGGATTCTGCCCGTGCAGCTGCTCCATTATGCCGCAGAGCTGCAGTCCGGCTTCCACTGCCTCCCGAACCGTATAGGCTCTGCCATCCTCAAGAATCTTTTGAAGGGACCGGCCTTCCACATATTCCATGACAAAGCCTGCAAACTCACCCTTACCGTCACAGACGCACTCTATGTACGCAGGAATTCCGGGATGAAGGGAAACATTTCCCGGCTCGTCTATGCAAAGTGCCTTCAGAACTTCGGCTTCGGCGCTCAGATGATCTGCTTTCTTCTCAGATAACTCCTGCTTTCCGTCGTCATTTCGAAGAACTTTCATTGCATAGTTTCTTCTGTCCGCTTTATCCTTTACAAGATAGACGACACTTGTTCCTCCGCGCCCAAGCTCGCGGAGAATCTCATATTGATCAACAGATCTCTCATTCAATTATTAGTTCACTCCCTGATTGACCCGCGATTCGCGGAAATGAACAAAAACTACCAGCCAGATTCAGCAGTTTTGCCAAGATACCCGGCTCTCAAAGATCCAGTGAGCCGGAATTCAGACGCCGGTCTCCGACGGATACCGGCAAGATAGAGTCATTATCAAATAGGTGGCGGGTGAAAGTCAAGACTAAATCCATAGCTCTCCTTCTTGCGTCACGGACCAGCCTGTGCATGCAACAAATTATCGTGGACTCGTTTTCGGTACAGAATGACATTTTTAGGAAAATATCGTCCACGGAGACTGCGGAGAATTGTTTGTCTTGATTGATTTGCAGACCGGGCAACAACATATTCGGTACAGAAGCTTTATTTGTATAATTTCTCGTCCCTCATAAAGCACGATTTCAGGGAAGATGTATTAGAGCCCTCAGATTTTTTAAAGATTTGTGGACGAGACTTCCTGCTACAGATGCTTCTGTACCGAAAAATGCCAGAAATGAGCAGAAGCTGGTAGGAACAGATCATTCAGAACTTTCCTGCAGGGACGAGAATATAAGCAAAAAAGGCTTCTGTACCGAAACCAACAGACGGCACCCGAAAGCCCATAAGAAACCAGGCAGACAACACCCGAATCACCAAAAAAACCGCCGCCCCGGAAATCATCCCGGTACGGCAGTTCATTCATTTCCTATCACTTCATCATCAAATGCAGCCCCACATCAAAAGGCCGCCCCTCGACGCACTCGCTGAGCCAGTGGGCCATGGTCATGTCGTCCTGCGTGCGGAGTGTAAATTCCGGCTGGCGGACCACCGTGTGGATCGTCCCTCCCTTGTACATGGTGAGAGGTCTGTGCCAGTCGTGGATGAAAAAGGAGAACTCAGGGCCGATGTCTCTCATTTCCGCGATCATTTTCTGCATCTGCCTAAAATAGTCCTCCTGGATCTGAGAGTCTGTGTCGTAGACTTTGTTGGTCATATCGTTGTAGAAGGCGCTCAGAAGGTAATCCATTGTAGAACCCGAGTAGAGATATTTGAACCGGCTTCCCTGACGCCTGTAGACGCCGCGGTACCACTCAAGAGTAAGATTTCTGCCCTTCACATCTCTGCACTGTTCCTCCCGCGCGTTCCAGACGTCGCGCAATATGTGCTTCCAGTTCTTGCTTAGAAGCTGCGCACTGTCCGAAAAGAGGGTCACATCGCTGCAGGCCGGATAGAACTCGCCTGCGATCTGTTCTGCCAGAGCAGGCACAGCAAAAGCTCCGGCGCTCTCGCCCGCGATCAGGAGTTTGGATGCAGTGGGGAACAATTCTTTGCCGGTCCGCATAGCAGCCATGAAGTTTTCGTAGCCGTGGAAATAAAGTACAGCCTCATCTCCGGCTTTCCGGGTTCCGTCTTCACTGTCCTCAACAATGTGGTAGGTAAACTCGCTCCTTCCGATATGCATATCTCCGGTCGCGTAAGTGATGACCAGGAAATTCCAGTCGTCGAAGGGGTTATCGGGACCGTTTCTGGTGATGCCCACATTGATGTTCATAACCTGTGTGAACAGCCTCAGATTGTTCCAATAATAGTTGGGCAGCCAGGCTGCGACGCTGCCGCCGTTTACAGGCCGGGCGGCCATGTATTCGTTGATCGCGATGCCACCGCCGGAAAAGAACACGCACAGCTTATCGCCGCTTCCCTTTCGGATGTATATGTGATATTCAGATCCGTCCCCGCACTTTCCCTCGGGAACAGGCACCTGATACCAGACCTTCTCCGCGGGCTCGCCGACCAGGATCGGAGCCTCCTGTCCCAGTTCGTAGATTCCCTTGGCGATGGATTCCTCCACCAGATTTCCTATTCGGACCATCCAGTTTTTTGCAATTTTGCCAGATGCCATAACCAACCACCTTTGATCACAGATTGAACAGTTTCTCTACCGCGCTCCGCAGATCCCTGAACCGGAAGATCACCGCCGCGCAGGCGGCGATGAGAAGGAGTGCCATGCTCGCAACAGCAGGTAAGATGACCGGGTTGACATGCGTCAGTACCGGGATGATCTGCAGCATGGAGAGCAGTATAGTCACAAAAATATAGATTATATACTCTTCTAACCTGAGCTTGGCTGCACGTCCAACACCGATCGTCACAAATACCAGAAGGACAAATCCGATCGGCAGCACATACGCCAGTGACCAGCCGTGCCAACCGGTAAGGGTATCGATCAGGAGACAGACCGCCATAGCCAGATACGTCTCGATAAACAATGTTTTGATCAGATTGTTCCGGTAATAAATACCAACCATCAGATCCCCCCAGGCGATCAGGGCGCCCATCACCGCGAAGGGGACCCAGGCCAGCTTGAAGTCATAGAGGATCTCCAGCGCATTCATGATAATGAAGAAAGTGAGCAGGCAGAATGTCCCTACTTTGACCAGGGACATGTGGGAAAAGCGGTTTCTCTCGAGAACCGGGAAGCCGCCCGGCTCGGATTCTCCCGTGACTCTTCCTCCGCAGAGGGGGCATTCTGTCTTATCGCCCCGGATACTGATCCTGCATTTAGGACAATACTGCATTACGGAGCCTCCTTTCCTGCGGGATTCTCTGCCTCTGCACCGGCTGAGTCCGGTTTTCCGGCGGCCGCGTCAAAATCATTGCTCTCCAGCACCACATCGATTCCCATGTCCGCGATGTCCCGGAAAAAGTTCCGGATCACCGGCTGCTGGATGTAGGCAGAGGTAACGCTGAAGACCAGCTCGTCTTTGAAGGAGCACAGACAGACCTGCACCTCGGGCGCCGCCATAAAGCAGCTGAATTTGTGAATATAAGGTTCCATCTCCTTGGGGACAGTGATCTTGCCCACGTTGGAGATCGTTCCCGTGATCCCGAGCTGGGTCTTGGCGTTGATCGCGGAGATGACCAGATTTTTTATAAAGAGAGGTACCACCTTGATCGCTATATTGTGCTCGAGGGCCGCGTAAGAATTCATAGTCAGTTCGACCTGATCCTGTTTGAGCTGTTTGTGGAAAGATTCCCTCACCACAGAAATAATGCTCTCGAGCGTTCCGTCGTAGAGAGCCGGATCGTAGACCACATTGATGACGCCGAAGAAGTTGCGCGCCGTGTCTGAAGGGAAATAATTCCTCAGATTAACCGGAATGCTCAGAACGATCGGGTATTTCCTGTCGCGCAGCGACATCTCCCGAAGCGCCGCCTGAATAAAGAGCGCCGTGCTCAGCTCAGCCACAGTCGAATTCCGCTCCCTGGCAGCTGCCAGAAACGCCGCCACGGACACAGTCCCCTCAAGCAAGTGATTCTGCAGGTTCTCGTCCTTGTCGCCGCGGAGGTGATAGGCGCGCCTTGGCGCGGACTTCTGCCCCTCAGGCTTACCCTTTTCTTTCTTATAATATTTGCCGAACGCGTCGTTCTGCCTGTCTTCGCCGGAAGCCCTGCTGCCTGTTGTCTGAATCAGGTCCAATCCGTACCTGATCCCGAAATACTCCGCCAGGATCGCCTTGAGAAACTCAAAGGCCCCGGTCCCGTCTGTCAAAACATGGTACATCTCCAGGTTGATCCTGCGCCCGTGATAGTTGACTCTGTAGAGCAGGTTTCTGCGTCCCTCCCAGTAGATCGTATCCAGCGCGGGTCTGTCATCCCTCGTCACTTCCGCGTCGAGGTCGCTCTGGTCAAGGTAATACCAGAACAGTCCCTTTTTCAGAACACTGCTGAAATGGGGAAAATCCCTCGCCGCCGCTGTCACCGCGCTCTGAAGAGCCTCAGGGTCCACCTCATCATTTAGTTCGCAGGTGATCCTGAACACACGGGTGTCCGAGCCGCCCGCTGTGGAGGGCACTATTTTGGCCGCGTTATCCAGTTGATACCACTTCGTCTGTGCCATACCGCTTCTCCTGTGCAGCTGCATTCCGCTGCTGAGCTTAACTAAGTAATCCCACCCTCTGCGCGAAGCAAAGGCGGTGGGCAGTTCACTTGGTGAGGAAAGCAAACGGATCGTCGTCTACGAGGAAGTGCATGAGCTGATAAGCGCACATGATTGCCACTTTCTCCTCCTTGAGGATCCTGCGAACCTCGTCGCGGTCAGCCAGGACGATCTCGATGTTCTCGGTATCCTCCATGAAGCGGTCGCTGATTTCGCCGTCCGTGTAACCGTAGACCGTCGCGCAGGACTCGTCTGTAAGGCCAACCGTAGTGAAACGGGGCTCCTCGAACATCGGATCCACTTCCAGCGGCTCGAACGTGAGCCCGGTCTCCTCGTGCATCTCGCGCACCGCTGCCTCACGGAAGTCCTCGCCTTTCTCCACAAGTCCCGCCGGGAACTCGTAAACATATTCGCCGATACAGAAACGGTACTGACGGATCAGGACGACCTTGTCGCGCTTAGGTCCATACAGGCTGTAAATGATCACGCCGTCGGGATGATTCTCTCCCGTGACGATCTTGAGCTCGCTCTCATTTTTGGCCCTGGAAGCTACATAATAGTGAGACTTCTGTCCGTTCTTGTGCGTGACGTCCAGATCGTAGAGATTGACAAACTTGTTCTCGGTTTTCTGTGTGATCTTATCGATGGATACCATGATTTCTCCTCCTATATATGATAGCCGGCGCTCCGCCGGATCTCTTTGCCTGTAGTGGCCGGCGCTCTGCCGCTTTATTCTGCGCTCTTTTCAAGCAGACTGGTGAGATTTCCTTCTGCCAGAATGCTCAGTCTCCTGATCGCCCTCGAGACCGCCGTGTACAGGCGGTGCCTTGACAGGTTATCCCCCGGGTACATCTGCGGATCCGCGTCCGGAAGGATCACCCCGTCAAATTCAAGTCCCTTCACCAGCTCCGGCGTGATCAGGAAAACACCGCCCGAGGGCAGCGCCTGGTTTCGCCGGATTACCGGGGGAGCATCCTCTCCCAGGAGCTCCGCGATCCGCTCGAGACTTCGTTTGCTGCCGCAGATCACCGCGGTCAGGCCTTTATCCTGTTTCGCTGCGCTGATCAGGCTCCTGAGCCTGATCACATACTCATCTCTGGACGCACAGGCCATCTTCACCGGCGCGGTCCCGGGTCTCTGCACTGATGCGGTCCGGATCCGCTTCTCCCGCGGCAGCAGCCGCGTGAATATCTCCGTGATCTCCGGCGATGACCGGTAGCTGGTCAGCAGCGGGAATTCCTCCACATCACCAAACAGCTCGCGGATCTTGTCAAAAGAAGCCGTCCCCTGCCTGATCGCCTGGAACTCATCTCCCAGCATCATAAACTTCGCATTGCCAAAATATCGCCTCAGCACCATCAGCTGCGCCGCCGTATAGTCCTGCACCTCGTCGATCATGACATACCTGACATTTTTGTCGCCCATGCCGGTCAGCAGCATTTTGAGCCAGATCCATTCCGCGGACGTCATTTTCTTCCTTCCAAGGATCCGGCAGCCGATTCTCTCTATATCCAGGAAGGCAAAGTGACTGATCGCGCTGAACGCGCCGCCATATTGGTTTTTAATCCGATTCTGCTCTCTGAATCCCGGCTCATCTGTCTCCGCGTAAGGGTCCATGCTGTTGAAAGATGCCGCTGACGCCGCCTGGCCGCTGCCGACGGACTCCGAACCGGCGCCTCCTGCCGCAAATCCGGCGCCTCCGGCCTCCGGATCAGCTCCGGCTGTCATTTCAACATCATAATTTCTCCTGTCGTCCCGCTCCATCCTGCGGATCTTGACCCTGGCGATCTCCGACAGCCTGTCTGCCAGGATGTTCATAAATCTCACGCCGGTTTCGATCCCGGACAGCCCTTCTGCTGCTTTCCTGATCTCCTTGCGGCTCAGGACGCATCTGCCTTTCTGCATGACAGGCCTGAAATCCTCCTCTTCGAGGCGGAGGCTCTTCAGGGCGCGCTCTATTTTGACCAGGTCCGCTTCCTTGGCAGGTTCATAAGGGCCTTTGTCGGGCGCATTCGCAATATGGACAAAATCCTTCCATGTGATCGTCCTCGGATTCTCCTCGCCGAGGTCCGGCAGCACCTGGTCGATGTACTGGCGGAACACCGGATTGATCGTGAGCAGATAGACCTGGTCCGGTCTCAGATTCTCCCTCTGACGGTAGAACAGGTACGCGATCCTCTGCAGCAGCACGGAAGTCTTGCCGCTGCCCGCAATACCGTTCACCAGCAGCACCGGCACGTCGGCGCAGCGAATGACCGCGTTCTGCTCCTTCTGGATCGTCGCTGTGATGGCCTTCATCTTGTCGGTGCGGCTGCTCGCCAGCGACTGCAGCAGCATCGGATCCTCGATCGCCACCTGCGTGTCGAAAAACGAGAACAGCCTGTCCTCCTCGAGGTTGTACTGCCGCCTCAGCTGCAGGTCAACGTCCACCTTATTACCGTTAACTGTGTAGAAGGTCTTGCCGTTTTCCTGATTGTAGTAGGTCTCCGCGATCGGCGAGCGCCAGTCGATCACCAGATGCTCGAATGCGTTCTCGGATACTCCCGCGCTCCCGATGTAGTAGTCCTCCGGCTCCTCCGACGGATCAAACTGCAGCTTCACCCTGGCAAAATACGGCGCTTTCAGCAGCCTCTTAACCCTCCCGAGTTTCTCCGCCGCCGCGTCCTGCTCAATATTGTATTGAGTGATAGAATGGCTCATCGCCTCAAACTCGATATAAGTCTCCATGGAATCCGTGTCGCTGTCAAAGTTGAGGGACAGATTGCTCCTGATATCCTGCTTCTCCTTCGCGGCCTTCTCGGATATCGTATTGATCCTCTCCTCCAGCTCCTCCTTCATCGCGCGCAGTTTCCCATGCGTCTGCGTCAGATGCGCCTGCTCTTCTTCAAATATCTTCTTTTGATTTTTATCCTGTTCGTTCACTCGTCACTCCGTTTTCTGAATAGGTTTTACTTAATATTTAAGTATACATCCTGGCGGGATTTTAGTGAATTGTTTCTTGTGGTTGGCTTTTCGCGGCGGTTTCTGCTTCCCGGCTGACTTCCGGAGGAGGTTAGTTTCTTCTATCTTGCTGATTTTCGCTTTCAGCGGTGGTTAGTCATCTCTATCTTGGCGTTTTTCGGTACAGAAGCAAAATATTGCCTTATTCTCGTCCCTGCCGGCATGTCAATCTCACAAATCTTCCTTGCCACACATGATTTTTCAGTCAAGTTTCGGCACAGAAGCCTTTATTCTCAGTATTCTCGTCCCCGGAAATCTCCGAAACCCTCCAAAAATTCCTCTGAACTCCTGTTTTTTCATCATATTCTGAAGAATCCTGTTTTTCATGGACGCAAATTTTTGATTTGTAAGCTTCTGTACCGACTTTCTCCAAAGCCGGCACAAATATTCTCCTCACAAGGTTGTCGTGTTCCTCTTCAAGGGATGTATATTTTGACAAAACCTGCTTCTGTACCGAAACGACAGCTCAATCTCAATTCTTCTGTACCGAAACTCCGAAAATCAAACACTGCCACTTGTAATCACCCCTCCCCTAACCTATAATCTTCCCATCATCGGTCCATCTGCCTGATCTCACCGATCACACGTCTTTAGCTGCAGATGGATCCGCAATCCCTTCCACATTTCTCATCATCTCCGCTCGGAGGAAAGGAGCCCCTATGACATTAGCACAATTGGCTGAATCTAAAAAACGGCAGCTTCTCATCGAGAAGCGCAAAATCGAACGATTTCTGGACAAAGCGCCTCACGGAACACTGGTCTACAGCAAAACCGTCAAGCAGGACAAAGGCTACTACAAGTGGTATGTTTCCACCGGCAGGTCCGGCAAAACCAGAGTATATATCCCGCACCGGAACCGCTCCCTGGCTCGACAACTTGCCAAGAAAAAACTATGTCTGCAGCGGCTTCAAGACATCAACGCCGAACTGAAAGCGATTGACATGTATCTAAAAAACCACCGGGATAACACCGACCTCGACACACTTCTCAGAACGCCTGCTTACGGGACGCTTTTGTTCGAGGAAGGTTTCGAAATGTATGGCACGATGTCCGAAGAATTACAGAAATGGGCTCACGAAGAATATGAGATCAATCCCAAAGATCCCGAACTAAGAAATGTTCCCACAGTGGACGGAATCAAAGTTCGTTCCAAGTCAGAAGCACTGATCGTAATGCTTCTTTCAGTGAACCATATTCCGTACAGATATGAGTGCAGACTTGATGTTGGAGGACACACTTACTATCCAGATTTCACGATCCGGCATCCGGTAACAGGTGAATACTTCTACTGGGAACACTGCGGGCGAATGGATGATTTTAAATATCTAATTAAGTTTTTGAATAAATTTCGAGTCTACATACTCAACGGATATCTCCCTGATCACAACCTGATTCTCACTTATGAAAGCGATAACCGCCCCTTTGATATAACGATCGCACAGGACAAGCTCAGGGAATTTCTCTTTTGTAAAGATCCTTTTAAGTGCGCTTGATTTCCAGGTGCGCCAAATTGGTCATATACATTTTACATTTACTGCATGTATGATATAACCAAAATATAGCAGTACAGCATACTCATGTGTATTTCCACAGCACAATCCCAAAAAAACACAGAATGCAACTGCATCTACAAATTCAGAAGCAAGGAGATTCCCATGCCCCAATACAGCATTGATCCGCAGCTCAGGCAGCCCGCCTACCTTCAGCTTTACAATCAACTCCGCGAAGATATCACAAGAGGTCTCTGCCCCTACGGGAGCAAACTTCCCTCAAAAAGATTTCTTGCGGCGGAGACAGGAACAAGTGTGATCACAGTGCAGCACGCTTACGACCTGCTGGCCGATGAAGGTTACATCGAGTCCCGTGAGCGAAGTGGATATTTTGTCAGCTATAAGGAAAATGAATTGTTCCCGGTTGCCGCCGGAACAGAGGAAAGTGCGCCTGACTTGTCTGAACCGGCTGACATTCATGAAATTTCTGACATTCCCATTAGGGGGCCTGTTGTCACACCGGAGCAGGAACAGTTTCCTTTCAATACTTTGGCAAAGGTCGCGCGCAAAGTTCTTTCCGAATATGGGGAGTCGCTTATGGTGAGATCCCCTAACAACGGAACTGTCTTTCTGCGCGAGACGATCGCCCAGTACCTTGCGCGCAGCCGCAGGATGAATGTAACCGCGGATCAGATCATCATCGGATCCGGTTCGGAATATCTCTACAACCTGATCGTGCAGATGCTGGGGCGCGAGCGGATTTTCGCACTGGAGGATCCTTCTTATGAGAAGATCAGGCTCGTGTATGAAGCCAGCGGCGTGTGCTGCCGGATGCTGCCGATGGACCGCGAAGGCGTTCGGCTCAGCTCGCTGAAAAAGACCGACGCCACGGTCCTTCACGTAACGCCGTTCAACAGTTATCCGAGCGGGATCACCGCGACGGCTTCCCGGCGGGCGGGCTACATTCGCTGGGCGTCTGCAGAGGACAAATTCATAATTGAGGATGATTTTGACTCCGAATTCTCCATGTCAACCAAAGCTGAGGACACACTCTTCTCGCTGGAACCCGAAAACAGCGTCATCTACATGAACACTTTCACGCGCACGATCTCCCCTGCCGTCCGTGTGGGCTACATGGTCCTGCCTGCGCAGCTCAGTGCTGCTATGCAGGAGAAGATTTCTTTCTATTCCTGCACAGTGCCCGTCTTCACACAGCATTTACTTGCCGAACTGATCAGGAGCGGCGACTTCGAGCGGCACATCAACCGCGTGCGGAGAAGGCGCCGGCAGAGCTCGGAGCCGGTTGGGAAATGACGGATCCGGTTGAATTCCCGGTTTTTTGATTCCAGATATCAGAAAAAGGGCGTTGCTCATTGCTGATTGATCAGCAAGAGCAGCGTCCTCTTTTTATTTGCTTGGCTGATGCCGCCTCATGTATCGGTTTCGGCACACAAGCCTTTTTTTCTTATACTCTCGTCCCTGCATGACAAATCTGGCTGAATTGTTCTTGCCTGCCGTGACTCATTTTTCAGAATTTTCGGTACAGAGGCATCAATAGCAGATAGTCTCGTCCACTGGTTTCAATAAATTCTAAGGGTTCTCAGACATCTTCACTGAAATCTTGCTTTTGGTGGGACGAGAGTTTGTTCAGATCAAGCTTCTGTGCCGAATTCTATGTCGCCCGGCCTGCCGATCAAACAATCCGCGCCTCTTCCATGGACGATATTTTCCTAAAAATGTCCTTCTGTGCCGAATTTTGTGTTATGATTAGCATCGAAATTCAAAGAATCGGGGGACTTCCGAATGAGTAAAACAAAAGTATACATTGACGGCCAGGCCGGTACTACAGGCCTTCAGATTTTTGACAGGATCGGGGCGAGAGAAGATCTCGAGCTGATGCGGATCGATGAGGACAAGCGCCACGACAACGAAGAGCGGCGCAAATTCCTGAACGCGGCGGACATTGTTTTCCTGTGCCTGCCCGACGCCGGCGCAAGGGAAGCTGTCTCCCTGATCGATAACCCCAATGTGCGCGTCATCGACGCCTCCACGGCGCATCGCACCGCCGACGGCTGGACCTACGGTTTCCCGGAACTGTCCGCTGACCAGCGCGCAGCCATCGCCAACAGTCGCAGAGTTGCCAATCCCGGCTGTCATGCCACAGGCTTCATCTCCTGCGCGGCTCCGCTGATCCGAATGGGAATTGTGCCTGTATTCTATCCGCTCACCTGCTTCTCCCTGACCGGTTATTCCGGCGGCGGCAAGAAGATGATCGCGAATTACGAGGCAGCCGACAAGGCGCAGCCCCTTTACGCGCCCGGCATCTACGGCCTGACGCTCAAGCACAAACATATCCCGGAAATGGTCAAAGTCTGCGGCCTCGATGCCCCGCCCGTATTTCTTCCCGTAGTCGACGACTACTACAAGGGAATGGCGACCACCATCATGCTGCACAACGGCATGCTGCCCGGCACTCCCACCGCAGAGGACATCTGCGAGAAACTTCAGGAGTACTACGCGGGCTCTCACTTTGTGAGCGTCATGCCTTTTGGCACAAACGGCACTACCCTTTATGCCAATGAACTTGCGGGCACCAACCGCCTCAAGATCGTGGTCTGCGGCCACGAGGGCCAGACCAGCGTCACTGCCCTCTTCGACAACCTCGGCAAAGGCGCCTCCGGCGCGGCTGTCCAGAACATGAACATCATGCTCGGCATCGACGAGGCGACAGGGCTGGAATAATCGTTCTGTAGAATATATCACACAACAATAAAGGAGCGTTGAATCTCTAATCAAAAGATTCAGCGCTCCTTTTTATCATGCCTGCTTATTCCTGAGCAACATCTTTTCCATCCAGAATTCCCGTCCTCTCCAGCACCTCTGTGACATCAGAGACCGGAATGATGGTCAATTTGTCCTTGACTTCCTGCGGCACTTCGTCCAGGTCATCCTCGTTTTCCATAGGGATGAATACTGTCTGAATGCCCGCTCTGGAGGCTGCCATCAGTTTCTCGGGCAGTCCACCGATAGGTGTTACGACACCGCGCAGCGAGACTTCGCCCGTCATGGCAATGGTGGGAGCAACTGCCTTGCCGGAAACAAGTGAAGCAAGCGCCGTTGTCATGGTGATACCAGCGGAAGGGCCGTCCTTAGGCACTGCGCCTTCCGGCACGTGGATGTGCAGGTCATTCTCCTCGAAGAGAGAAGCTTTATCAGGGAACATCGACTTCACAAGGCTCACCGCGATCTGTACGGATTCCTTCATGACATCGCCGAGCTGTCCGGTTACGGTGAATTTGCCGTTGCCTTTAGTAAACAGAGTCTCAATGAAGAGGATCTCCCCGCCGGCCGCCGTCCAGGCAAGTCCTGTCACGATGCCGGGCTTCTTCTCAGCCAGCACGCGGTCATGCCTTACGGGCTTGGCGTCAAGCATCTCGCGCAGGTCTTCTTCTTTTACAACAATAGGCTCCGCCTTGGGCACTGCGGGCGCCTCTGCATCCGCATCCGAGCCAGTTTCCGCCGAGCCGGTCTGATTAGCGCCGGTCTGATTAGCAACCGTCTCCGCTGCACTTCCCTGCTCAGCCGCCTGCTTCAAGACCTCCACAGCAGCTGCTCCGACTCTCTTCGACACCTCCACAGCCGCCGACCTGCAAAGTGTATCCAGGCGCTTGCGCAGTCCGCGCACGCCGGATTCCATCGTGTAGTTGTCGATGATGCAGCGGATGATGTCATCAGAAATGACGATCTGCTCTTCTGTGACACCCATTTCCTTCATGGATTTGGGCAGCAGGTGTCTGCGGGCAATCTGGAACTTGTCAGAAGCCGTGTAGCCGCTGAAGCGGATGACTTCCATACGGTTGAGAAGCGGCTCCGGGATCGTGTCTACTGAGTTCGCCGTGCAGATAAACATGACGTCGCTCAGGTCATAGGGGACGTTCATGTAGTGATCTGTAAAGGTGTTGTTCTGCTCAGGGTCGAGGACCTCAAGCAGAGCGCTCGCGGGATCTCCGTTGTAAGAGACGCCGAGCTTGTCTACTTCGTCCAGCACCATGACCGGATTGGAGACGCCGCTCTTCTTGATGCCGTCCATGATCCTGCCGGGCATCGCGCCGATGTAGGTCCTGCGGTGACCGCGGATATCAGCTTCGTCGCGCACGCCGCCGAGGCTCACGCGCACATATTTCCTGTGCAGCGCTTTCGCGATGCTCTGTCCGATACTGGTCTTGCCGGTGCCCGGAGCGCCGACGAACAGAAGGATCGAGCCTGATTGCTGCTTTTTGAGATTCATGACAGCGATCTGCTGAATGATGCGCTGCTTCACTTTTTTGAGTCCGAAGTGATCCTCTTCAAGAACAGCTTCCGCCTCGGACAGATCGATGTCCTGCGCCTGCTCCTTCTTCCAGGAAAGCTCCGTGACAAAATCCAGATAGTCGTAGAGCATACCCGCCTCGGTGCCGCCGTTCGACTCCTGTTTGAGGCGGTTGAGAACTTTCAGTGCCTCTCCCTTCGCGGTCTCGTTCATGCCCGCCTCTTCGATCTTGATCTCGAACTTGCGGATATCCGACACCTTCTCGGGGTGCATTTCGTCGAGTTCCCTCTGCAGAAGTTCCATCTGCTTCTTGATCGCGGACTCCTTGTAGATTTTCTGGTACTCCTCCTGCTGCGCGCTGGCAGCCTTGGTGGTCACCTTGGAGACCTCCATGAACTCGTAGACCGCCTTCTCGAGCATCTCAAGACGCTTCTTATGGCTGTCCTGTGCCAGAATCTCGTATTTCTCCTCTGCGCTCATCTTGAACCAGATGGACATAGCCACAGCGACTTCGCTGATGGAGTGGAACTGGTTGAGATAGCCCATCGCCTGCTCGCCCCACTCAAAGCCCTGCCAGCTCTCCTTAAGGTCGGCCTTGAGCTGCTCGAAGTGGGCCTGTGCTACACTTTCATCGAGATCTTCGATCTCCTCGCAGCGGGAAACTGTCAGTTCAATAGTGTGATCCGGGTTTATCCCGACAATATCGAGGTTGACCCTTCCTGTGGTTCGGATCTCCACATAGCCTTCCTCGTTCACTTCTTTGACAAAGCCGGTAACGCCAATTGGATAGAAACTATCCTCGGTCATGTCCTTGCGGTGCTCCTCTTTCCTGCACGACAGGAGCACGACGCGGTCGTTGACCTCCGCGTACTTGCGGGCCAGGTGCCTGTACTGGTCCGACTTCAGATAAATGTTGGCGTCCGGAACCATTAACAGATTATATATAGGAATTACTACCATCTTCTTGCATGTCCTCCATAAATATCCGGCATCCACAATGCCGGCAAAATCCGGGGCGGCATTCATGATGCCTCCGGGTTGTCAGCACTCTTGCGTCTTGAGTGCTAACTCCAGTGTAAAAAATTTGGCTTCTCCGGGAAGCCATACTCTCCTTGACACTTGTCAAGGATTTGATATGATAGATAGTAGCATTGCACTTTACAGTTGTCAAGGTTGTTCATATTATTTTTAGATTTTGGCCGGCGGAAGATCGTTTTTTCCCCCATTACAAAGCAGGAGTTCCCATGTACGAAGGATGCAACAAAACCGCACTCACCTCACAGTCCGCGATCGCGGGCGCGCTGCTCTCCCTGATGGAGGAGAAGCCCTACAGCCGCATCAGCGTCAGCGAGATCTGCAAGTGTGCCGGCGTCTCCCGCCAGACCTTCTACACCCTCTTTGAGTCCAAGGACAACGTCATTGCCTTCGAGCTGGAGCGCAAGTACTGCTTCAGGCCGGAGGAACACGAGTGCTGCCGCTCCTCCATGTCTCTGGAGGATATCTGCCATGCCTACAGCATCTACATCACGGAATGCCGGGACATTCTCGCCCTGCTCGTCCGCAACGATATCCTCTATCTTCTTCAGGACAATCTCTACAACTCTTTTTTGTCCTGCAGCTTCTACCTGCCCGAATGTCCGGGCCGGGACCGCGTCTACGCGGCGGATTTTCTCGCCGGCGGACTGACCGGCGTCGCGCGCAACTATGTCCAGCAGGACAGCACCGCCTCTCGGGAGCATCTCGAGAACATCCTCTATTCGCTGTTCAGCGGTTCTTTTTTTCGATAATATGTAATTATTCAGCACCCCGGGACAAGGCGCGGAACGCCTCTGGACTCGGGTGCTAAACATTTTACAATACTGCAAGGAGATACATTTTAATGAACACAAGCATTCAGATCGACCCTGTAAAAGACGGCAAAAGACTACTCATGGTCTGCGTCGCAGCCTTTATCATGGCGCTGAACATCCGGACACTCGTGCACACGGGCGGCCTGATCCCCGGCGGCGCCACGGGCATGACGATCCTGATCCAGCGGCTGGCGAAGCTCCTGCTCTCGGTCGACCTCCCCTATACGCCGGTCAACCTTCTTCTCAACGCGGTCCCGGTCTATATCGGATTTCGTTTTATCGGAAAGAAGTTCACCCTGCTCTCTCTTGTCATGATCATGCTCTCCGGCTTTCTCACCGACCTGATTCCCGCCCACACGCTGACCCAGGACATGCTCCTGATCAGTGTTTTCGGCGGCATCGTCAACGGCTTTTCTATCAGCCTGTGCCTTCGGGCGGACGCCACCAGCGGCGGCACGGATTTTATCGCGATCTACCTCTCGCAGATGCACGGCGTGGAATCCTGGAATCTGATCCTCGGATTCAATGCGGTGCTGCTCCTGATCGGCGGTTACTTTTTTGGCCCGGATAAGGCGCTCTATTCCATCATCTTCCAGTACGCGTCCACACAGGTCCTGCATCTGATGCACAGGAACTACCAAAAAGTGACCTTCCTCATCGTCACCGACAAAGCGGAGCAGATCTGCGCGGGGATCCATGACATGACCCACCACGGCGCCACGATCTTTCACGGAGAGGGCGGTTACGAACACGATCGGCACGACCTCGTCTATTCCGTGACCAGCGGAAACGACGTTCGGAAGATCAAGAAAGGGGTTCGCGAGATCGATCCTTCCGCTTTCGTCAATACTTTCAGTTCCGGAGAGATCATGGGGAACTTCTATATGCAGCCAAAAGATTGACGGCACCGGCTTTCAATTTATTACCTGACTTATATGTTTTATCAGGAACCGGCCGTTCGCAATAACAGCACTGCGAACGGCCTTTCTTGTTGCATATTCCGTCGCAATTGTTTCGTCATTTTCAACAACTTTCGTATTCTTCCATCCCCCTCTTTATAAAATTTTTCCAATAATTTTGATTCCGGTCATTTACGGACTCATCGAAATGGCATACAATAGACTTAGATTTTTGTGACAATGTTACGCACGCACATTGTCTCGAAATAATAAGGGAGGTTCTCTATGAAGCAAATTGAAATGTTAGCTATGATCCTGGCCGGTGGCCGGGGAAGCCGCCTGCTCGACCTTACCAACCACGTAGCAAAGCCGGCTGTCGCCTACGGCGGCAAATACCGCATCGTCGATTTCCCGCTCAGCAACTGTGCAAACAGCGGTGTTGATGTAGTCGGTGTTCTGACACAGTACGAGTCTGTGCTCCTTAACAGCTATGTTGCGAAGGGCGGTCTGTGGGGACTTGACACCAAGGACAGTGGTGTTTTCGTTCTTACACCCCGTGAGAAGGCTGATGCAGGCCTCGATGTCTATCGTGGAACAGCTGATGCTATTTCACAGAACATTGATTTCATCGATACATACAACCCTGAATATCTTCTGGTTCTCTCCGGTGACCACATCTACAAGATGAACTATGACAAGATGCTCGACTTCCACAAGGCACAGGGTGCGGCTGCTACCATCGCGGTTATGCCTGTCTCCATGAAGGAAGCATCCCGTTTCGGTATCATGATCACCGACGAGAATGACAAGATCATCGACTTCGAAGAGAAGCCTGCACATCCTCGCAGCACACTCGCTTCCATGGGTATTTATATCTTCGATTGGAAGAAACTGCGTGAGATCCTTGTTAAGGATATGGCTGATCCCGATTCCGCACACGACTTCGGCAAGACCATCATCCCTACTCTGATGAACAATGGCGAGAAGCTGGTTGCTTTCAAGTTCGAAGGATATTGGAAGGATGTCGGAACCATCGATTCTCTTTGGGAAGCCAATATGGATCTTCTTGACGGAAACTGCGACCTCAACCTCGACGATCCCACATGGAAGATCTACACCGAGGATGCTGTTGCTCTTCCCGCCTATATCGGACCCGACGCTTCCATCGACCGCGCTTATATCACACAGGGCACGAGCATTGACGGAACCATCAAGAATTCCGTAATCTTTACCGGTGCGACTGTAGGCAAGGGCGCTAAGATCATCGATTCTGTCCTTATGCCCGGCGTATGTGTCGGTGATGGCGCAGTGGTTACCCGCGCACTGGTTGCTGACGATGTCAAGATCAGTGCAGGCGCAGTGGTTGGCAGCGCAGACAGTGAAGAGATCACGCTGCAGGCCAGCGATATTTAAGGGGGTGCACAAGAATGGCTAAAGCTTTTGGTATTATCACATCATCCGCAGAGCACAAGGTAGACGGTCT